>JANOCW010000042.1:0-3023 GCA_031412375.1 Gemmatimonadaceae bacterium
CGCGACCCATCCCGCGCTGTTCGCGCCGACGCCACGCACGAAGACGACCACCGAGCCATCGTCGGAGATGCTCACCGTCGAGAGCTCGATCCCATTGTCTTCGAGAAAGCGCGTCAGCCTCACTGGCGTGAAATCGGGCGCGGCCGCCGTGTACACGTTCCGCATCCCTCGATCGTACACCGGCCAGGCGATGCGATCGACCTTTTTCGCGGAAGCCAGCTCGAGCGGCGACGCCGGGCTGATGAACTGTTCGATCGTCGGCTTCCCGGTCTGCGCGACAACGAGACGTGGATCCACGGCGAACGCCAGCGCACCTGTGAGGAGCGCGGCGACCGTGTGGTGGGTGCGGAACATGAGGCCTCCGGGGCGAGGAACGTCGAGGTCTTCCCGGTGTCGACGGGGCGTCGACGGACGCTAATGACCGGATCTCCGGTCGTCCACAGTGATGCCGAAAGCCTTGACCGGGCCGAACTCCCGTTAAGATTCGGGGAATTCATTCGTCATCCCACTGATCGTCGCGCGGTCGACACGCGGCGCCTTCCTGAACCA
Organism: Gemmatimonadaceae bacterium; assembly: GCA_031412375.1. Taxonomy (GTDB): domain Bacteria; phylum Gemmatimonadota; class Gemmatimonadetes; order Gemmatimonadales; family Gemmatimonadaceae; genus JANPKQ01. Next base: position 550 of record JANOCW010000042.1, read on the forward strand.
GTCTCGCCGTATCGGGCTTTCGCCCGCGCCGTCGCGGTCATTGCCCCCTAGGGCGGCATTCATGTCAGAAACCGCTTCAATTCCCCAGAAGCCGTCCCGCCGCCCGTGGGTCGAGCCGGTACTCACGCGGCATGAGTCGCTCGCCGCGCTGACCCGGCAGAACCCGCCGCCCGGATATCCGGGTGCCCCTCCGGGCACCTACGTTGACACCCTTCCCGGCAGCGGCGGATTCTTCGTCGTCCCATGAGCGTCGCTCTCGCCCCTGGAGCGCGCGCTGCCTGTGCCAGACCCGGTGCGCCGCTGAGCCCGCGACCGCTCGACATCGGCTTCGAGCTCTCGAACCTGTGCAACCTTCATTGCACGCACTGTATCCGCGGCTCCCATCAGGCGCACATCGAGCATCTCGACATTTCGCTGTTCCGACGCGTGTTGGATGAAGCGAGCCTCCTGTTCAGTTCCCTCGCCGTGGTCTTCACCGGTGGAGAGCCCCTCGCAGCAGACCTCTTTCCCGCCGCCGTCGAGGAGCTGGGGGCACGGGCCATTCCCTACCGCTTCGTCACGAACGGCTGGCTCATCCCGCGCCATCTCCCGTTGCTTCGCCGACATCCTCCCGAGTTCGTTCGCATCAGCCTGAGCGGTGCGACCGACCGGACGCACGATAGCCAGCGCGGCAGCGGAAGCTTCCGTCGCGCGCTGCTCGGCGCCGCTGTTCTGCTGAGTCGCGGCATTCGGACGGAGATGTCCATGCTCGTGACGCGCGAGAGCCGCGGCGAGCTTCAGGACGCACTCAGGCTCGCCAGCGACCTCGGGTTGCCAGCCTTTCATTTCATGCTGCCGCAGCCAACTCCCGAGATGGCGCTCGATGGCGGGGATCTCTCCCCCGCGGAGTGGGATGCCGTGGCTGGAGAGATCAGGCAGCTCTCGGCGCAGAGCGCGATGCCCGTCGTGCTCGACTACGGAACCGCAGAGGCACTGCCGCACCGGGTGTGCCGGACCATGGCCGCGCGTCAGCTCTATGTCGACGCGCGCGGACAGGTGCCCTTCTGCTGTCAGCTCTCGCGCTACGGTACCGGCCCGGAGCCGATCGTCGGCGACCTCACCTCCGAGTCGCTCGCGGCGGTGTTCGCACGCGCGGAGGCGAGCTACGCCGACTTCCGGGCCGAGTCGACCCGACTCCACCAGATCGGCCGCACCGACCCTCTCGACGCCTATCCCTGCCTCGGTTGCGCCCGCCGACACGGCCGGACGGGGTTTCTCGCCGACTTCCCCGACCACCCGTGGACGGCCCTGGCGCAGTTGCCGGCATGATAGCCGGCGGAGTGGCGTGGCGATGGAGCGATGTCGACGCGACCACCACGGCGCACGGCACCCACCTCAGCCACCGCACGTCGGGGGCAGAGCTCCTCGTGAGAGCTGGCCGGCTCGTCGGCGCGGCCGGCTACGCGCGGGCGAGCCCCGCGGTCCGGCGCAATCTCGCCCGCGTGGGCGCGATGGTGCGTCTCCGGGAGCGGGGTCGCTACCTGATCCACGCCGCGGGCGCCGTGGACCCGTCGGGACGCGGATGGCTGCTCGCGGGCGAGAGCGGCGCCGGCAAGTCGACGCTCGCCTACGCGCTGAGTCGCGCAGGGTGGAGGGTGCTCGGAGACGACGGCGTTCTCATCGGGGTCGACGCGCTGGGCGTCACCGCGTACCCATGGAATGACCCGCTACGCGTGAGCAGCAGCCTCGCATGCGCGTTTCCCGAGCTGGCGGAGCATGCCTCGCGTGCGCGAGCCGGCGACTCGCGCCATCGCATACCGATGACTGCGCCGGGGGCTGGGGCAGCACGCGTGTCGGCGGTGATCCTCCTCGAGCGGGCCGAGGTGCTCGCAGTGGCCGCGCTCGGCCCGGTCGAGGCCCTCGGCACACTCGTGCGCCAGTCGCCGTGCGTGTTGATCGACGACGCTCATGCCCGCGCCCACCTCGACGCACTCCGGCGCGCCGCTTCTCTGCCCTGCTTCCGCTTTCGGCACACGCCAGCGGAGCTCCACACCATCGCGCAGATCCTCGGCGACCTTCTCCCCGGATGAGCTGCCTGCTCTCACCCGATGCCGCCTGTGCCGTCGTCGAGGATGGCGCCGTCGTGCTGCACATGCGGACGAAACGGTACTTTTCGTTGAACGAAACCGGAGCGGCCATCTGGCGGATGCTCGAGGACGATGTGGCGCTGGCGGATCTGCCCATTCGACTGGCGGAGCGGTACGACATCGATTCGGAGGCGGCGGCACTCGCCGTCATGAAGCTGCTCAGGGAACTCGCTTCGGAGGAGCTGGTCACTTTCTCCGACCACTCGTGAACAGGCTTCCGGAGCGCATGCTTGCACTGTCCGCGACGATCGTTCTCCCGATCGCGTTGCGGATGCTGCCGCTCCCCGCGGTGCTGAGGATCTGCGATCGGGGGCCGACGGCGGCGAGCCCCCGTCACCCCCCACAGGC
>JANOCW010000043.1:0-16716 GCA_031412375.1 Gemmatimonadaceae bacterium
CAACGCACGCGACTAGCAGCATTCCCGTGCGGTCGCCCTGGATCCGTAGTTACAGGTAGCTCAGCCACGGATTCCTGCTGCGTCGCTTCACATCGGCATACCAGCGGCAGCACGGATACAACGCCAGCACGACGCCGATCCAGATGAGGTACACCACGGGCAGTGACGCCGGCCACCCGGGCAGCTGCGTCATCGGAAAGCGATCGAGTGTCGGCGACTCCATGGCCGGACGCGCGGTACCGTAGCGCACAAGGCTCGCCCCAAGGGCGACGAGATGCAGTAGCAGCACGTGCATGACGTAGTAGAACATCGGGACCTTTCCGATCACCTCCGCAGGCCGTAGCGCCGCCGGAGTACGCGCATCCAGCGCGCGGAGCGCCAGCAGCACCGGGCCGAGGGTCATCAGCAGGAAGAGAAGCGAGGGTGGATACTTGTTCAGGTTGAGGAACGAGACCACCGTCATCGCGGCGTTCGCCTGCGCTGTCCACGGTCTCGGCTCGCCGTACAGGTTGAGCGCGCGAAGCAGCACGAAGCCCGCGATGAGCCCGAGGCCCAGGCGCAGCAGCAACGCCCGGCGCCGCTCGACCGGCAGCTCCCAGAGTGCGCCGAGGGCGTAGCCCGCTGCGGCAACGCCGATCCAGGGAATCAGCGGATAGGCGGTGAAGACGAAGTGTGTCGGCCCCGGCACGAGAAAGCCGGGCACGTGGAGCACCGTCCAGACCGGCGCCATGCTGCCGAATGCCGCGGCCTGTACTCCGTCGAGCAGGTTGTGTGCGGCGATCATCACGACGCCGATCGCTCCGACGACACGCGCGGGCAGGTGCACGAGCGCCGCGAGCGCGATCATCGACCAGCCGAGCGCCCAGAGCACGTTGAGCAGCGTGACGCGATAGTCGATGTTGAACTGCCAGAACAATCGCATCACGGTGAGCTCGAGGAGGATGAGCCAGAGCCCGCGCGTGACGAGGAAGCGCGAGAGGTCACCCGTGGAGCGGCGGCGACGCGAGAGCCAGGCGCCCGTCCCGGTGAGCAGGAAGAACGTCGGCGCGCAGAAGTGCGTCACCCATCGCGTGAAGAACAGCGCCACCGTAGTGGTGGCGGGATTCGTCGGGCTCGCGGCGGCGTCACCGAAGAAGTCCCGAGTGTGATCGAGGGCCATGAGGATCATGATGATCCCGCGCACGACGTCCACTGTGTCGACGCGGTCGCGACCCTCGGCGCCAATCCGCATTTGTCGGTGATCAATGGTAGAGACGTGAGCAGCAATCTGCATGGACAGGTAATCTGCCGTTGGGCGTCAGCCACCGCCAAGCAGTTTCGCGCCGCTACGACCGAAGGCGGCCGGACCGCAGTCTCGCACGCACCGGATCATATATTCCTTTCCATGAGCATCGCACGCGCGGTCGACGGATTTCCGCCCATTCCGGCCCTGGTGGCGGTCTCGGGCGCGCCGCATGCGCTCGCCACCGAGGCGCGGCGCATCCATGCAGGGAGCGTGCAGTATTGGAATGCGTACGCCACGGAAGCATTCTTCCACCGTCCCGTGCCGGAGGTCTGGGCGCCCGCAGATCAGGTGCGTCACCTGACCAAGGCGATCCGCGCTGTGAACCAGGGACTCATGCTGCCGCGGCCCGTACTGCTCATCCTCTTCGGGTGGTCACGGCGCGCGTCACGAAGCTTCGACGCGCTCGTGGCGGACTACAAGGCGGTGCTTGCTCGTGGTGGTCGGGCCGGACGCTTCACGCCACGTGCTGTCGAGGCGACCGAGCGTACGGCGCTCGGACGCGAGCAGATCATGGCCCAGCATGCCGCGGCGCTCGAAGCATTTGCGAGCGCCCTCGAGCGGTGGTCCGACGGCGCGCTCGACCGGTATCGGCTGCCTCATCCACTCCTGGGCAAGCTCACCGTGCGGGAGATGGCGTACTTCACGCTCCTGCACAATGTTCACCACGTGTCCGTGGCGGAACGACGACGTGCCGGGCGAAGTGAAGTGGTCACCTGAACCAAGGGCGAAGCCAACGATTCTTGCGGAATCCGCCGGCCTGCTTCATCGTGGTGCCCAGCGCCGCCTCGCTCGCGAGCAGCGCGCCACGCGCGACGATGCGCAACCGTCGCGGCTGATCCTGCCGCGCGCCGGGGCAACACCGCTTGCCGGAGACCACCATGAGCATCGCTCAACGTGTAGCCGCTGCAACGGCAGTCCTCATCGTCGGCGCCTGTGCAGATGGGCGCGACACACCCGGCCCCACAGCACCCACGCTTTCGACCCAGGATCATTCGTCCGACGTCACAACGTCGGCGGCGCGCCAGGTCGAGGCATCCGGAAGCTTCGACGCGCTCGTCGACTTCTCGACGGTCACGCTGACGCCGCGCGGGAGCAATTGCCTGCTCGAGGTCGAGGGGCGGCTGGTCTTCACCGGAACGATTCAGGGAGTCGCTGCCGGCAAGACGAGCGCGCTCATCTTTGCGACGTGCGCGGAGGTGGCGACCACGCCCCCGGGCACGTATCGAGATGTCTTCAAGTCCGAGCTCGAGTTCGAGGGAACGGTGGATGGCGAACCCGCGCAGGCCGAGGTCCTCTATCTGGGCGGAGTGGAGCCCGGGGGACAGATCGACGGGCGCCTCGTTTTCTCGAGGGGCGTGGCGGGCGTGCTGGATGTGCAGGCGCTGGTGGCGGTCGGCGGAGTGTACCAGGGTTCGCTCATCGTGAACTGACGGTCAAAGTCTGCGACCATCACTGGGACGCGATGCTGGCGCTCAGGGGCGAGGTCGCTCCGATCAAGGCGCTCCGTGTCGTCTAGCGGCCGCGACCTTGGGCGCCGGGACGAGAATGCCATCACCATCGCGAAACGTTCAAAGGGCGCTCATGGCGTTCACGCTGGGTACCGGCTGCGCGGGACCTGGGCCGAGCCTTTCCCCCTCGGTAATCGGGTGCTATGCCGTAGAGGCCAATGACTACACCAGCGACCACGCAGCGATCACCGGATTCCATGCGCTTCCCGAGATCGTCGCCCTCGACACGGCGTACCGCGGACGCGTCCTGGTGCCGCAGTCATGGCGCATGGCTGATCCACGCAACACCAATGCGGCCGGACTGAGTCTCTACAGCTATCCCTGGAAGGTGATCGGTAAGTACGTCGTGTTCGACAACCGCTCGAGAGAGCACGAGCTCGGTGCCGACTCGGTTACCCTTACGCTGCGTGGATGGGGCGGCGCGATGAAGATTTTCCTTGCGCGGGACGGCGACGGCTTTTCCGGACTCGGTGGCTTCCAACCGCTCATGAGGCCGGAAGACGCGCCGGCCATATTCGTTCGGCTCCGGCCGGCAGCATGTACCAAGGATCTCACGCCGGGGTGATCGAGGGAGACGTACTGACGATCTCCTGTGGCACCCGCGACCGCGGCCGGTTTCCAGCGTATCGGCTACGACTCGGCGGAACGGCACATGAGGCAGTCGAATTCGACGAGCGTGACGCCATCGGGCTCGTACAGGATTGGAATGACCGCCGAGAGCCGGAAGCCGAGTTCTGCCAGCTCGGCCAGTGCGGTCGGCACCGAGTTCGTCGAGTGTTCGTAGAGCGGCCGGGTGGTCAGCTCCATCTGGAGCGCGTCGATGCGGGCCGCTGCGGGGCCCAATCCCCGGATCACTTCCAGGTCGTAGCCCTGCGTATCGACCTTGAGGAAGATGTGCGGCTCCGCGATGTCGGCGACGAGTCCGTCGAGAATGTGCTGGAGCTCCTCGATCGGAGCCGCCTCGGTCCGCTCGAGCTCGAGGCTGCCGGGAAAGCGTTCGCGCCCGTACTCGCTGGCGTCGAGCAGCGAATGGAAGGTGGAGCTCCCGAACACCCGCATCTCGGCACTGCCGCGTCGTGATCCCAACGCCATCTGGTGGACGCGCCACCGCGGGTCGCTCGCGCTGCGCTCCTGCAGCACACGGAAATTCGCGGAGACCGGCTCGAAGGAGATGATCAGGCCGGTGTAACCCTCCATGCGGAGCTGGGCGGCGAAATCACCATGATGAGCGCCGACGTCGAGGACGCAGTTGATCCGGAACGTCGAGAAGATGCGACGGACCGTCAGGTGCCGAACCGAGTAGGTCTTGTCGCGCGAGCCATACCATCCGAGCCGTCGCCCGAGACGAGTCGCCACCCGGGACAGCGTGAGTGCTGCGCCGCCGAGGAACCGCGGTCTTTTTCCCATTGGTGGTCGGGCACCGGTCGGTGTGCGCGAAGGCAGGCGAGTGATGGCACCGTGCCTCCGCGGTGCCATCACGTAATGTGCCGGGCTGCCTACTCGTATCGCAACGCCTGCATCGGGTTGACTTTCGAGGCCCGCAGCGCGGGGATGTATCCGGCGATGAACGCCACCAGGGCCAGCGACACCGCCGCGAGCACGACCACCACCGGGTCATGCCCCTCGAGCTCGTAGAGCAGCGAGCGCGCGGCCCGCCCGAGCGCGAGCGCACCCGCGATGCCGATGACACCGCCGATCAGCGTCATCAGGCCGACCTGCCGGAGCACCATGAGCCGCACGCGCCCGCTGTCCGCGCCGAGCGCCATCCGAACGCCGATCTCGCGCGTCCGCTGCGCGACGGTATAGGCGAGCACGCCGTAGAGGCCGACCGCCGCCAGCAGCGTGGCGAGCAGCGCGAAGGATGCGGAGAGCGTGCTGATCATCCGATCGAGGAAGACGTTCTCGCGGACCTGCTGCGGGAGCGTCTTCAGCTCTTCCACCGGCAGGTTGGGATCGAGCTTCTTGATCACCGACCTCACGGTGCCGACGAGCTGCGACGGGTCGAGCTTCGTTCGGGCGTAGAACGTGATCGAGCCGACGGTGGTGTCCTGGCGGTACGGGCGGAAGAACACCGGCGGGATGGTGTCCTTCACCTCGCTGTACTTGGCGTCGCGCACGAGCCCGACGATCATGATGTCGAGGGTGTCATCGCCATCGGACATGCGCTTGCCGACGGCGTTGCGACCGAGGTTGAACTTCTTCGCGAACGCCTCGTTGACCACCGCGACCTTCGGCCCGCCTGCGGCATCGGCGAGGGTGAACTCGCGTCCGGAGATGAGCGGGATGCCGAGCGTCTTGAAGTAGCCAGGCCCGACTTCGTTGTATCGCGAGCCGGTATCGGTATCGGGGTCGGTCTTGAAGCCCTCCACCTGCACACTGTTTCCCCAGTTGTTCCCGGCCAGGATCGCCACGAGGCCCGCGGTCACGTCGGTGACGCCGGGGACGGCGGCGAGCTCCTCCTCCACGCGCGCGAACAGGGCGGCCGAGCGCCGATCGTCGTAGCCGTTGAGCTCGGGAGAGATGCCGAAGGTGATGACGTTCTCGGTGTCGATGCCGAGGTCCACTCGTGTCACGTTGCGCAGGCTCTTGATGAAGAGGCCGGCGGATACGAGCAGCGCCATCGACAGCGCGATCTGCGCGGTGACGAGCGAAGTCCGGAATCGCGCCGCCGCGCGGTTGCCGGACATCTGGCCGGTGTTCGCCCGCAGCGTGGAGATGAGATCCGACCGCGTGCTGTGCATCGCCGGAAACATCCCGAAGATGAAGCCCGTGGCGATCGAGAGTCCGGCGGCAAACAGGATCACCGACGGGCGAAGCTCGCGACTGATCATCCCCGCCGCTTCCGGCGGCATGATCGATCCGATGAGGGTGAGCGTCCACTTGGCGACCAGCAGGCTCGCTGCTCCGCCGAGGATCGCGAGCACCCACGACTCGACGAGGAGCTGCCGGATGATCTGCCAGCGACGCGCGCCGAGCGAGAGGCGGACGGCCATCTCCATCGCGCGGTTGGCGCCGCGCGCGAGAAGGAGGTTCGCGATGTTGGCGCAGGCGATCAGGAGCACGATGCCGGTGATCATCATCAGGAGCATGAGCGGAGTGCCGGCTTCCTCGTGAACGGAACTCTGTCCCCGGCGCCCATCCTCGAGCCCGACCTCCTTCGCCTTGAACCGGCCCATCGTCTGCTCGCTCATTCCCTGCTGGAGGGGTGCCTCCACATCGACGATGAGCGGCTTGTAGACCGCGTTGACGCCGAGCTTCGCCTGCTCGATCGACGCGCCTGGCTTGAGCCGCCCGAAGAGATAGGCCCAGTAGCTGCGCCGGTTCTCGAACCCGCGCCAGCCCGGAGACATGAGGCCGCGCATGCTGATCGGCACGAAGACATGGGGGCGCGCACCGAGCGTCGTTCCCTCGAATCCCTCGGGCGCGACGCCGAGGATCGTCATTGACTGACCGTTGATGGTCATCGTCTGCCCGACGACCCCGGGATCGGCCCCCCGCTCCTCCCAGAATGTGTGGCTCAGCACGGCCACGGGATGCGCCCCGATCGTCCGGTCATCATCCGGCCCGATGAGCCTGCCGATCTGCGGGCGCAGGCCGAGGAGTGGGAAGTACGATCCGGACACCAGCATCCCCCGACCGTTCAGCGTCTCGTTGCGGAAGGCGAGGTTCGCCCCGAATGAGAAGTGCGCGGCGACGCCGGCGAGCGCCGTCTGCTTCACCTCCAGGTCGCGGAACATCGGGTAGCTGAAGACCACATCACAGTCGCCGGCCTGGTTGCACGACTGCGACCCGGGCTTGGGGCCGGGCGCGGCGAGGTTGACGAGCCGCTCGGGCTCGACGACCGGCAAGGGGCGCCGCAGCATCTGCTCGAAGATCGAGTAGATCGCCGCGTTCGCCCCGATCCCCAGCGCCAGCGAGATGATCGCGATGGCGGTGACGAAAGGCGTCTTGAAGAGCGTGCGCAATGCGTGCTTCAGAGTTCCCACGGGTCCCCCCACGAGTCGCGGCTGTTCACAAGTCAGGCTGGCCGTACGGTTCGACACCCGAACTGGTGTCAGGGTTAGCGGGTGTCCGTCGAGGCGAGAGCAGGGACTGCGTCAACGGCGTTCAGGGCGACATGGGTTAGAACAGTGGGGCGTTAGAGGTCACGGAAGCTCCTGCCCAGCCGACGCCTCGAGAGCGTAAGGGGTCAACGCCGTTGACCTCAACGCCGTTGACCCCTTACGCCGTCTCAAACACACCTCTAACGCGTTCGCTTTACATAACCCATGTCGCAGTAGCCGCAGTTGTCGCAGTTGACCTACCGCTCGACCTTCACCGGACGCCCCGTCGTCCACGGTACCCCTGCCGCGTCCAGCGCGGCCAGGAACCCCGGCACCCGCTGCACCACCGTGTTGAGCCGCTGTATCTCCCGCTCCAGGTCCGCGGGCACATCGCTGAGCGCCTCGCGCTGGTACTGCGTCGGCATGGAGCTCGACGTATTGATTCCACTGGCCGTCTGCAGCCGCTGCTGGATGGCGATGCTCTCCTGCCGCGGCGGCCCGCCCTCCTCGTCCTCCTCGCGCGGGGGGCCGCCGCCACGTCCGCCTCCGGGAGCGCCGCGGAGCTTCGCGATGATCTCATCGAGCTCGCGATCCAGCCCCTCGGCCTCACGACTCACCGCGGCCGGTGGCGCGGGCATCGACCGGATGGCCGTGCGTGCCTCGGTCACCGTCGACTTCGCATCGTCGGCGTTTCGGAGCGCCATCTGGAGGCGCGCCTGAAGCCGAGCGAGGTCGATCCGCATGGCGTGGAGCTGCACCATCTCCGCATCGGTCAACAGGACCATCGGGTCCTTGCGAAGCATGAACGGCTGCTCGAGCACTGTCGGCGCGCCGTCCCCACTCGCGATGGTCAGTCGCGCCTTGTACGGTCCGGGAAGCGCGAGCGGTCCGACCAGAGCTGCCGCACCGCCGCGACCACCACCGCCACCACCACCACCACCGCCAGCCCCCGCGCCACCCCGGCCTCCGGCATTCACGACAACCTGCGGACCCGAGTACGGCGCATCCAGTCGCATGTCCCACATCACCCGGTGCAACCCAGGCGTCGGCGCAACCGTCAACTCGCGAATCAGCGCGCCCGCCTGGTCGACGATCGAGAGCGAGACGCTTCCCCCCGGTGGAACGCGCTTCAGCAGGTACGAGACCGCCGCGCCGACAGGCGGATTCGCCCCGCTGTACGAGCGCGACCCCGATCCCTGCGAGCGCGTGCCGTTCAGGGCATACTGCACCGCCGGCGCCACCGGAAAGAGATGCGCGACCGGAGCCTGCTTCGCCGCGGCGAGGCCTTCGAGCGGCGAGATGTCATCCATGATATAGATGCCGCGGCCGTGCGTCCCGAGGATCAAGTCGTTGTCGCGCGGATGAATGATGATGTCGTGCACCGGGACGGGCGGCATGCCGTTCCTGATCCGCGTCCACGATCCGCCGCCATCGATGCTGACGTACGCGGCAACCTCGGACCCGACGACGAGCAGTGCCGGGTTGCGGTGATGCTCGCGGATCACGTGCACCGAGCCCTCCGGCAGGTTCGACGCAATCGAGCTCCACGACTGTCCGGCGTTGGTCGTGCGCAGGACATGTGGCCTGAAGTCGTTGCTGCGGTGACCGTCGAGGGTAATGTAGAAGGTGTTCTCATTGTGCTTCGACGCGATCACCCGGCTCACGTACGTCGTGTCGGGCACACCCGGGAAGCGGTCGGACTTCCGCCACGTCCTGCCACCATCTTGGGAGATCTGCACCACGCCATCATCGGTGCCGACGATGAGCACGCCCTTCTTCAACGGGGATTCGTCGAGCGTCGAGATGTTGCTGAAGTCCGCCGTGCCCTGATGCCGTGACACCGCGTCGCTCGCCGGAACCTTGCCCATCATTGCCAGCTTGTTTCGATCGATGTTACGCGTGAGGTCGCCGCCGAGCTGCGTCCAGCTATCCCCGCGGTCGGTGCTCCTGAAGACGTACTGCGCCGCGAAGTAGACGGTCCTGTTATCGTGTGGAGAGATCACGATCGGCGCGCTCCAATTGAAGCGCAGCGGCTTCTCCCCCGGCTTCACCTGCGGCCGGATGACCTTGCCCTCGCCGGTGCGCCCATCGAACCGCACCAGCGCGCCGTTCTGCGACTCGACGTACGCGATGTGGTGATCCGTCGGATCCACCGCCGCGTAGAAGCCATCGCCCCCCGCCATGCGGAACCAGTCGGAGTTCGTGATGCCCGTGCGATAGCGCGTCTGGTTGGGCCCGCCGAAGGTACTGTTGTCCTGGAGGCCACCATACACGCCGTAGAACGGCTCCTGCATGTCCACGCCGATCGCGTAGAACTGCGAAATGGGCAAGTCCACCGCCCAGTCCCAGCTTTTCCCATGATCGCGCGTCACATAGACGCCGCCATCATTGCCGAGGATCATGTGATCGGCGTTCTCCGGGTTGATCCAGAGCGCGTGATGATCGGAGTGCGTGCCGCTACCGATGTTCGTGAACGTCACGCCGCCATCCACCGACTCGACGAGCGGGACGCCGAGGTGGATCACCTTCTCGGGATTCGTCGGATTGCAGCGGATCTGCCCGAAGTACCACGGGATGGAGCTCAGCGTGCTCGTCCTGCGCCACGACGACCCGAAATCATCGGAGCGGAAAATGCCGCCCTCGCGACCCTCGGCGACGGCGTAGATCGTTCCCGGTTGGGAGCGACACACATCGAGGCCGATACGGCCGACCGGCGCCGTCGAGAAGCCTTCGGTGAGGCGTGTCCACGTGCGCCCTGCATCGATCGTCTTCCAGATGCCGCTCTCCGGCCCGCCGCCGATGTAGCTGAACGCGCGCCGCTCCCGCTGCAGCGACGTCGCGTAGAGCACATCGGGATTGACCGGATCCATCGCGACATCGGTGAAGCCCGTGTGCTGGTCGATCGATTTCGTATTCGTCCAGCTCCGTCCGCCGTCCGTCGTCTTGAACAATCCGCGCTCGCCGCCAGCGCCCCAGAGCGGACCGACCGCGGCGACGTAGACGATGTTCGGATCGACGGGATGCACGACGATGCGCCCGATGTGCTGCGACTTCCGGAGACCCATGTGCTGCCACGTCGCGCCGCCGTCGATCGACTTGTACACGCCATCGCCCCACGACGAGCTGCGCATGTTGTTCGCCTCGCCCGTCCCCGCCCACACGATGTTGGAGTTCGATGGCGCGACCGTGACGTCCCCCACCGAGGCCACGCTGGCCTCATCGAATACCGGGCGCCAGTTCGCACCGCCGTTGGTCGACTTCCACACGCCGCCCGTCGCCGCGGCGAGATAGACCACCGTCCCGAGGCTTCCCCCGCGCGTGCCCGGCGACTCGGCGACCGCGACGTCGGCGACACGTCCGCTCATCACCGCCGGCCCGATCGAGCGCACCGGCAGCGCGTTCACGAGGGCCGAGTCCGTGAGCGGGGCGTCACCGCGCCCGCCCGCCTGCGTAGCGCGGCCACTCACCGGGGATCCAGACGTTGCGGGCTGGGCACTGGCGGTAGCCGCAGCGACGAACAGCAACGCGAGAACGGACGACGAGCGGCGGACGGAGGGATGCATGGATGGCAAAGGTCGTCGGGGGGAAAGCGGAAGGACGGATGCACGCCCTGGTGGCAGGAGGCTACGGCTGGCGCAGGCGGGGAGTCAAGGCGGCGTGACGGGATTACGCGCGGGGGCAGAACGTTGTTGGACGGGGGTGTGCTTGACCCGGGCGTGTTCCCCTTCGACGTTGTGACAGCAGTGTAGACCACCCTGCTCTGAATCCAGGCTTCCCTGCCGCGCTCGAGGCGGCGTCACCCTCACTGTGTGTGGACTCCATGGTTGCTTCCCGTTCACCGCTCGTGCTCTGTGCGACCCTCGCCCTCATCGGCTTCACGACGAGTTGCCGGACGGCGCCCGCGGCGTCCCCGAACCAGGCCCCGGCGCGGACCACAGGCGAGCGCACAGCGACCGACACCACCGTCGGGGACACGACCACCGGTGCCGGCCGCGCCGGCGGGTCCCCGAGCGGTCCAGCCGCACCGCGGCCCTACAACCGCGTGATCACCGCGCAGGCGGTGACCCGTCGGGGAATGTTCTCCGTCCACCGCGTCGGCGAGAAGCTCTTCTTCGAAATTCCGCGACGTGAGCTGAACAAGGACATGCTGCTGGTCGGGCGCTACGCGCGCGCGGCTGCCGCGAATCCTGCGGGAGGCGCGTCATACGGCGGCGACCAATTCGCCGAGCAGACGCTGCGGTGGGAACGGAACGCGAACCGCGTCATCCTTCGCGCGCCGTCGTTCGACATCACCGCCGACACCTCACTCGCGATCTGGCAGGCAGTAGCGTCGTCCAACTACGCCCCGATCGTCGCAATGTTCAACGTGGAGTCGTACGGTCCCGACAGCGCCGCAGTGATCGACGTGACGCGCCTGTTCACGACGAGCATCCCGGAGATCTCGGCCATTCAGGGGACCATCGACGCGGCGAGGTCCTACGTCGAGCGCGCGCTCGCATTTCCCGAGAACGTCGAGATCGAGGCGACCCAGACGGGGGTGCCAACCGCCGGTGGCCGCGGCGGGGCCCCCCCGGCCCCTGCGACCGGCCCGAGGCCAGCGACGAGCGTGCTCGCCCACTGGAGCCTCGTGAAGCTTCCCGAACAGCCGATGATGCCGCGCCGTTTCGATGAGCGCGTCGGATACTTCTCCATCAGCAAGATCGACTTCGGCACGCCGGAGCATCGCTCGGCCACACGCCGCTACATCACCAAGTACCGCCTGGAATGCTCCGACCGCCGCGAGGGAGACCTCTGCTACCCGAAGCAGCCGATCGTCTACTATGTAGACCGCGCGACTCCGGATGTGTGGAAGTCTTTCGTGCGTGCAGGCATCGACGAGTGGAAGGGAGCATTCGAGGCGGCGGGGTTCAAGGACGGCATCGTTGCAATGGATCCGCCTGCAAACGATCCCGACTGGTCGCCCGAAGACATTCGCCACACGGTCGTGCGCTGGCTGCCGTCGACGACGGAGAACGCCCAGGGACCGCACGTGCATGACCCGCGCACCGGGGAGATTCTCAACGGCAGTGTGCGCATGTTCCACAACATCCTGAACCTGCAGCGCTCCTGGTATTTCACCCAGGCGTCGGCGCTCGACCCGCGCGCGCGCAAGCTGCCGATGCCCGATACGCTGATGGGCAAGCTGCTGCAGTTCGTCGTCGCCCACGAAGTCGGGCACACCCTCGGCCTTCAGCACGACCAGATCGGCAGCTCGACGTATCCGGCCGACAGTGTGCGCAGCCGGAGCTGGGTGACACGCATGGGGCACAGCCCGAGCATCATGGACTACTCGCGCTTCAACTACGTTGCGCAGCCCGAGGACTCCATCCCGGTTTCCACCCTCATCCCACAGGTTGGCCCGTGGGACAAGTACACGATCATGTGGGGCTACAAGCCGATCGCGAACGCCCGGACGCCGGAGGACGAGCGCGCCACCCTCGACCGGTGGTCGCGGATGCAGGACACGATTCCCTGGTATCGTTTCTCGGCGAACAACGAATTCGGCGCCTACGGCACGCAGAGCGAAGCCGTGGGCGACGCCGATCCCGTCAAATCCACGCGCCTCGGCTTCAGGAACATCGAGCGCGCCGTGGGCTACATCGCCGATGCGGCGACCCAGCCGGGGGAGGACAACACCGACCTCCGCGAGTTATACGACCGCACCGTCAGCCAGTGGGCCACCGAGGCGAACCACGTCGCGACGCTCGTCGGCGGCGGCACGGTGCAGTACAAGTCGGGCAGCCAGCCCGGCGCGGTCTACACGGCGATGCCGCGGCCTCGCCAGGCCGAGGCGGTGAAGTTCATCAATGAGAACGTCTTTCGGACGCCGACGTACCTCATCCGTCCCGACATCGCGAGCCGTATCGAGGCGGGCGGGATGATCACGCGCATCAACAATGCGCAGAGTCGCGTGCTCACCAGCCTCCTCGATGATGGGCGAATGAATCGACTGCTGGAGCAGGAAGCGATCAGTGAGCGCACGGCCTATCCGCTCGCGGTCCTGCTCGACGACCTCCGTCGCGGGATCTGGGCGGAGATCTACGCGGGCAGCCCGAATGCCGATGCCTTCCGGCGGGAACTGCAGAGCGACTTCCTGGCGACCATCGATCGCAAACTCAATCCGCCACCGGCGCCAGCCGCGCAGCCACAGTTCTTCTTTGGGACTCCACCACGCCCACTCTCGGATGATGCAAAGTCGCACCTCCGCGGCACGCTCTCCACCCTTCGTACCGAGATCCAGCGCGCGATTCCGCGCACGACCGACCGGCCGACGCGACTGCACCTCGAAGGGTCGCTGCATCGGATCGGCAATATTCTCGACCCGAACGGCAGGCCATCGTGACCTTCCCGGGGTGACATCCGAATGCGCTTCGTCGTCCTGCCCGCCCTGCTTCTTGCGATGCACGCACTGCCCTGCCTGGGGCAGAAACCGGGGAATCCGATCCTCGAGTTGGCTCGCACGTGGAGCGGTGCAGGACCGGCGCTGAAATGCCAGCGCATCAGTGCAAGTGCATCGGACATCCCTGACCAGATCGATCCGCAGCACTGCGCATGGGAGACCGCGAGACCGGGAGGGCTGACCGAACGCGTACAAGCCGGTGTGGATCTCGGCGGCGGACCGTCGCTGGTATTCTGGGAACGCTTCGCCCGCGACGACGCCGATGCAGCGCGGGTGATCGATTCACTGGGCATCGCCCTCGGAAGTCGCGGGCTCCGCCGCCATCAGTGCGGGACATCGACGGCGCCCGGCGGACGCAGGATCCGGGAAATCCTGTGGGAAGGGAACGACCTGCTGCTCTTTCTCATGCACGCAGCACCGCCGGACGGCGTCCCGCACCTGATGGTCGTCGCTTCGGACGACGCGGCGACAATGCCCAAGCCAACGCTGTGCCATCTCAAGTCGGCACCGGACGCCCTCGTCCCGCGCGAGCGCGGATCGGCGCCCCGCGCGCTTCGTTTCGACATGGTGCTCGGCACCGTGGACTTTCGGCACACCGTGGATTCCGGTCTCGCCATCATTCACTACCGCACGAACACGCCGGCAAGGGACTCGGCATCCGTGCGCCGGGTTCTCACGGAGCGACTGGCGCGCCGAAACAGCATGCTGGCTGCGCAGTCCATGGGAGTCATGCCGAGCCGGACGACGCGCTTGATCATCCGGCCCTGCCACACGGATTCGTGCCCGCCCCTTGGCAATGGACCTCCGACCATCGCGGGCGACCTCGACTTCACCCTGCGGCCTGACAGCAGCTGGACTCCAACCGATCGCCCACCTAGACCACCTCGTTCCTCTCGCTGAGAGGGAGCCCCGCCTTCACTCGCCGAGGTGCGATCAGCGCGGCCCCCGCTCTCCCGGCCACCAGTTCCAGCGGCCGGCGAGGCGCAGCAGGGCCGGGCCGACCGCGATGCGCACGATCGTGGCGTCGAGCAGCACAGCGGTAGCGAGCGCAAAGCCGAGCATCTGCATGAGGAGAAACTCGCCGAGCGTGAACGCGGCGAAGACGACGATCATGATTGCGGCGGCACTGGTGATCACGCCACCGGTCCGCGCGAGGCCGATCGCGAGCGCCGTAGCATCGTCCGCTCCCGCGCGCCGTGCCTCGGCGACGCGCGCGATCAGGAAGACCTCGTAGTCCATGCTCAGGCCGAAGACGATGCAGAACACGATGACCGGAACCGCCGGGAAAAGGCCATCCGCGGGAGTCACGCCGAATAGCGACGCGCCGATCCCATCCTGAAAGACGAGCACCACGGCGCCGAACGCCCCGATGACCGAGAGCAGGTTGAGCACGACCGCCTTGAATGGAACGAGGATCGACCTGAACGAGATGAACAGGACGACCAGTGTTCCGCCCAGCACGAGCGCCGCGACGAGCGGAAGACGGCCCGCCACGGCGTCCTGATAGTCCGCGTTGAAGGCAGGCAAGCCGCCGATCCACGTGCGCATCCCGCGCGGTCCACCGAAGTCCACCGCCGCCGACGCGCGCCATTCACGCACCAGCGCGGTGAGCGTACGGGGGTCGAGCCCTTCCCGCGGCAGGACTTCGATCAGCGTCGCGCGCTCGTCGGTGCTGATGAACGACCGACGGACCGGGTCGGGTACCATCAGCAGGAGAATCGGGTTGGGTACGGCGCCACCGACGAGCTGCGGCAGCGAGCGCACCTGGGCAACGCGCGCGTCCCCCGCGAGGCGCTCCGCAATCTCCATCGTCGCGCGCCAGCCGGTCGCGTCGAGCGCCGTCGTGCCCGCCGGAAACTCGAGCACCACACGAATGGTGTTGATGATCCCGCTGCGCCCCATTCGCTCGAGGTCGTGCGCCGCGATGGCCGACTCCATGCTTGCCGGAAGCCAGTCGCCGCGAGGTAGCTCGGTATCGATGCGCCTCGCCTGCGCGCCGAGGGCGATGAGCGGCACGCCGGCAACCACGAGTACCCTCAGCGGATGCGCGGACACCCAGCGCCCCCAGCGCATCCACCCGCTCGCCTCGACAGCCACCGGCTCCCTGCGCCGGAGGCGATCGAGCAGGCTGCGGCCCGGTCGTCCGACACGCGAGCCAAGCCACGCGAGCACGCCCGGCAGGAGCGTCGTCGCGATCAGCACCGAGACTGCGGTCACGAGCAGACCCCCGACGGCGATCGCACGCAACTCGTTGAGCGGGACGACGAGCAAGGCAGCGAACCCGATCGCGACCGCGATTCCCGAGACCGCAATTGTATGCCCGGCGTGCTCGGCGGCATCCGCCGCCGCATCCTCCGCCGACAGCCCGTTCGCCATGGCTTCGCGGAACCGGCTCACCGTCAACAGGGCGTAGTCGATGCCGAGCCCGAGGCCGAGCATCGACACGACGTTCTGCAGGAGGATCGACAGTGGCCAGCGCGTCGCGATCGCGACTGCGGCGCCGAGCGAGATGATGATCGCCAGCACGCCCGCGCCGATCGGAAGCAGCGCGGCAGTGACCGCCCCGAACGCGAGGAAGAGCAGCAGGAGGGTCAGTGGCAGGACGCGTCGCTCCGCGGCCTCCGCGTCGTCGGCGCTGGTGCCGCGCAGGTCGAAATTGAGTGCCGCTTCTCCCGTCCAGCGAAGCGCGATGTCCGGCCACCGCGCGCGCAGGTCGCGCTCGAGGGTGCTGGTCGTACGCCGAAGGTCGGGAATCAACGCATCGGGGGGCGCCGTGTTCGACAGCCCCACGACGACGAACGTCCCGCGGCCGTCCGGGGCGACGAACGCCGGATCCCTCGCATCGAGATACGAGAACAGGCCTTCGGTGGCAGGGTTCGTCGCGAGCGTCGCGGTGATGCGGCGGAGCGCGTCGGCTCCATCCGCGACATCCGGCGCGGGAACACCGCTGATCACGAGGACCGCAAAGCGCGCGAAGGGCGACGCGAAGCGCTGCTCGAGGAACTCGTCGACCAGCGCCGATTCGCTTCCGTCCACCCGCGCCGCGACCTCCAGCTCATCCTCGACGCGCATCGCGAACGGCGCGAGTGCCGCAACGATGACGATCCAGAGAAGGAGGATCCATCGGCGGTGCCGAACGATGCGACGGGCCAGTTTGTGCGCTCGTCGCGATGGCCTTGACTCGACGTTCAGAACCACGCCACCTCGTTCTTCCCGGACAACGGCAACGGCTCCCGGTTCAACCGCAGCTCGACCAGCGTCGTCGTGAACGGATGGAAGAACTTCACCTCGGCATTGCCCACGAGCGCCGAGAGGTCCAGCTCACCGTCCCACTTCGCGCCGGAGTCGCGACGGTCGGCGGAGTCGAGCGACTTCTCGCTCCCGAAACCGTGGTAGCCGACGAGCGTCGAACCGGACGACGCGATTACCCGAAGCCAGAGG
>JANOCW010000044.1:0-2466 GCA_031412375.1 Gemmatimonadaceae bacterium
CTCCGTCATCTCATCGAGATTGGAGCCCTTCTCGAGCGCATCCTTCGAGTACGCATCGATGCAGTACGGACACTGCACGGCATGCGACACGGCGAGCGCAATCAACGACTTCTCGCGCGCCGTGAGCGCGCCCTCGGCGAAGACAGCCCCGTACCACGCGAAGAACTTCTCGGCGAGATCCTTGTTGCCGCGGGCGATCTCGCTGAATCGGCCAAGGTCGGCGGCGTTGTAGTAATGCGGCGATGATGCATGCGGCGACGACATGGGTGATGCACCTCGATCAGAGAGTTGGATCCGGCAACGGACCTGCCGACGGCCCGCCCATTCCCAACGTGAAGAGTATCGGTCTGGGTCCAGAGGGGCACGTGGACCTACCGCCGGACCATCCAACGCGCGACCGACCTGACCCGACCGGTGAATCGCGACTTCACGTAGCCTTCCGCCGCCTGCTTGATCGCCTCGGGGTACGTCGGATACGCATGGATGGTGTTGCCGAGCTTGGCCGCCGTCACGCCGTGCCGCATCGCGAGCGTGATCTCCCCGATGAGATTCCCCGCGCCATGGCCGAGAACGTGGCCACCGAGAATCTTTCCCTTCCGATCCGTGACGAGCTTGACCATGCCCTGCCGATTCCCATCGGCGATCGCTCGATCCATGTCGTCGAAGGGTCGTCGCCAGACCCGCACGGAGTCGCCATGCCGCTCCCGCGCTTCCCGTTCGGTCAAGCCGACGTGCGCGAGCTCCGGCTCGGTGAAGGTAACCCACGGCACGATGGAATAATCCGCCGCCGCAGCGAGCGGGAAGAACGCGTTCCGGATCACCAGTCTCGCCTCGTAATCGGCAACGTGCGTGAAGCGCAGTCCGCCCGTCACGTCGCCGGCGGCCCACACGCCGGGAGCCGTCGTGCGAAGTCGCGTGTCCACGACGATGCCCTGCGGGCCGGTCTCGATTCCCCCCCGGTCGGCATCGAGCGACGTCACGTTCGACACGCGCCCCGTCGCGACCAGCAGCGCATCACCTTCTGCCACCACCGCCGTTCCGTCGCTGCGCGTTGCTTCAAGTCGAATCGTCCCATCACGCCGCGATACGCGACCAACTTTTGCGTCGAGGACGATGTCCACTCCCTCGGCGGCCAACTGGTGGCCGAGCATCGCCGCGAGCTCGTGATCCTCACGCGGAAGAAGCTGCGCACCCGCTTCGAGCACTCGCACCTTCGTTCCCAGTCGCGCAAATGCCTGAGCGAGCTCGAGGCCGATCGGGCCAGCGCCGAGCACGAGCAGTGTCGCCGGCTGCTGCTCCAGGGCGAAGATCGTCTCGTTGGTGAGAAAGGGGACGTCGCGCAGTCCGTCGATGGGTGGCACCACCGGCCGGGAGCCGGTGGCCACGACGATGCGCTTCGCGCGCATCGTGCGGCCGTCCACCTGCAGCGCTCGTTCGCCGACGAAGCGCGCAGTGCCGGTGACCACCTCGACGCCGAGCGACCTGAATCGCTCCGGGCTGTCGTGCGGCTCGATGCGCTGCTGGGCCTCGCGCACCCACTGCATTGCGCGCGCGAAGTCGATCGTGACCTCACCCGTGCCCACGCCGAAACGATCGGCGGTACGCGCATCATGTGCCGCGCGCGCGCACGCGATCAATGCCTTGCTCGGCACGCAGCCGTTCCACAGGCACTCGCCACCGAGGCGGTTCTGTTCGATCAACGCAACCCGCGCGCCGAGTCCGGCAGCGCCGGCACTCGTCACCAGCCCGGCTGCTCCCCCTCCAATGATGACGAGGTCATGCTCGGCGTGCGTGACCATCAGGAACCCGGCTTTCCCCAGAGTTCCTTCAGCCGGTCGTCGCGACCGCACCGGCCGCGGTAGTACTTGTAGCGAACCGGATTCTTCTTGTAGTAGTCCTGATGGTACGCCTCGGCGGGGTAGAAAGCCGCCGCCGCGACGACCTCCGTGACGACCGGTTTCTTGAAGCGCCTCGATTGCACCAGCGCTGCCAGGGAGGCACGCGCTGCTGCTCCCTGCACTTCGCCATGATGGAAGATCGCCGCGCGATACTGGTCGCCACCGTCGCAGAACTGACGGTTCGGCGTCAGCGGGTCGATGTTGCGCCAGAAGACCTCGAGCAGACGCGCATAGCTCACGCGAGCCGGATCGAAGACCACCTGCACGACCTCGGCGTGTCGCGTTCCGCCCGCCGAAACCTGCTCGTAGGTGGGATTCCGCACCGTGCCGCCCATGTAGCCGGACGTCGTCGACAACACACCGGCCAGCTTGTCGAACGGCGGTTCCATGCACCAGAAGCAGCCGCCGGCGAATGTCGCCGTGTCGAGCGCCATGCGCACACCTGCCATGGGAACCGTGCCGTCCGTTGTCGATCGAGCCGAGTCGCTTGCGCCTTGCGCGGGCAGGCGTGCCGCGATGACGAACATCGCGGTACCGAAGGCGAGTGCGCTCCGGCGAACAATGGAAT
>JANOCW010000045.1:0-5023 GCA_031412375.1 Gemmatimonadaceae bacterium
CGGCGACTCCGCCACCGGCATCAGCCAGATGCAGCGCGCGCCGAGATCGGTGCGCGTCCGAGGATTGCCATCGTTGATGTAGTCGAGCCTCGCGATGAGGCCCGGGATGTCACCGATGCCATCCCCATTCGAGTCCTGGAAGGAGCGGACGAAGACCTCGTAGCACGTCGCGCCGCGTGTCCAATGCGCGGATGCGTTCAGCGGGACGGTCGCCACCGGCGTGGGGGCACAGGCGCTGAGCGCCATCGAAGTGGCGACGCCGAGTACTGCCGCGCGCACGGCGGGCCGATGGATGACGGGTGGCATCGATCCTCGCGATGGGGTCAGGACAGGGTAGCATCGCCGTCCCGTCCCCGGCAAGCGAGCGGGTCGAAGCGCTGGCTGCTTCCCGCTCTTCAGCTACCCGCCGGTACCTCGCCGTTCCAACCGTCCGTGCGGCCAATGCAGCCGACCGCTCCCAGCGTCGAGCCGCCAGCCGCCCGGGCGCGGCGTACGATCGAAACGACGAGGTGCCAGCCGATAGCTACAGAGCTCGGAGCCGCGAGCTAGCAACGCACAGTGCCGCTCTGTCCACCCGCCCGCCGCAAGAGCATCTTGGTGTGGCTCGCAGGTAACCGTTCCAACCCCAACCCGACCCACGATGCCGAGACCGCGTCTCAGCACCCCGCAGTTGTTCAACATGAGTTTCGGTTTCCTCGGCATTCAGTTCGGCTGGGGCCTGCAGCTCGCCAACATGTCGGCGGTGTACGAGCGTCTCGGGGCTCGCCCCGATGAAGTCCCGCTGCTGTGGCTGGCGGCGCCCGTGACCGGCCTCCTCGTCCAACCGATCGTCGGTGCACTGAGCGACCGCACGTGGGGACCGCTCGGCCGCCGCCGACCATACTTCCTCACCGGGGCAATCCTCGCGTCGATCGCGCTGTTCTTCATGCCGACGTCGAGCTCCCTGTGGATGGCCGCGACGCTGCTCTGGATCCTCGATGCGTCGATCAACATCTCGATGGAGCCCTTCCGCGCCTTCGTCGCGGACAAGCTGCCGCCCGAGCAGCGGACATCCGGGTTCGTCATGCAGGCGCTGTTCATCGGCGTCGGCGCGACGCTCGCCAACGCATTGCCCTACGTGCTCGGGCAGTTCGGGGTCACGGGCAGCACCGAGTCCGGGATTCCGCTGACTGTGAAGTACTCCTTCCAGGCCGGCGCCGTGGTGTTCCTCACCTGCGTGCTGTGGACCGTCGCAACGACTACCGAGTATCCGCCCGAGGACATGGCGGCGTTCCAGCGGGCAAAGAAGGGCCGCCTCGGACTCGGTCCGCTCGTCGGCGAGATTGGTCATGCGATCCGCGACATGCCCGCGACGATGCGCCAGCTTGCCGTCGTGCAGGTCCTCACTTGGCTCGGGTTGTTCTGCATGTGGCTCTTCTTCGTGCCCACCGTCGCGCGGCACGTGTTCGGAGCCACCGACCCGCAGTCGGACCTCTACACGCGCGGGATCGAGTGGGGCGGTTTCGTGTTCGCGTTCTACTCGATCGTCTGCTTCATTGCCGCGCTCGGGCTGCCGAGGCTTGCCGCCGCGACCAGCCGAAAGACCGTGCACTCCGCGGCACTCATCTGCGGTGGGCTCGGCCTGCTATCGGTCTGGGTGATCCGTGACCAGTACCTGCTGCTGCTCAGCATGGCCGGCGTCGGGATCGCGTGGGCCTCGATCCTCTCGATGCCCTACGCCATCCTTTCCACCGCGCTGCCCGCACAGCGCATGGGTGTGTACATGGGCGTCTTCAACTTCTTCATCGTCATCCCCGAGATTGTCGCCGCCCTCACGTTCGGACCGCTGAGCCGTGCGCTGTTCGGCGAAGGCAACCCACGCGCACCGCTCTACTTCGTGATGCTCGGCGGTATCAGCATGCTGGCCGCAAGCGCCTGCGTGTGGCTGGTGCGTGACGCCGGTGTCGAGCCGTCGAGCCAGGCCATCATCGATGCCGACGCGACGGAGTCGTTCGGCACGCAGCAGTCGGTTCAGCCGGTGCCGGGCAGCGGGCCCCGCTGACGAGCATGCGTCTCACGTCGCTCGACTGGTTCATCGTCGTCGCATCGGTCGTCATCTCCTTCCTGCCCGCGGTTCTCCTGGCGCGGCGGGCGGGAACCAGCACGGCGGAGTTCTTCACCTCGGGGCGCGCGGCTCCCTGGTGGCTGGTCGGCGTGTCGATGGTCGCCACCACGTTCAGCACCGACACGCCAAACCTCGTGACGAACCTCGTGCGCGAAAAGGGCGTGGCGAACAACTGGCTGTGGTGGGCGTTCCTGCTCACCGGCATGTCCACGGTGTTCTTCTATGCGCGGCTCTGGCGTCGCTCGGAGGTCCTCACCGACCTGGAGTTCTACGAGATCCGCTACGCCGGACGCGCAGCCACCTTCGTGCGCGGCTTCCGGTCGCTGTACCTCGGGCTCTTCTTCAATTGCGTGATCATGGCCTCGGTGAATCTCGCCGCGGTGAAGATCGCCAACGTCATGCTCGGCTGGCCGATGGGGCAGACGCTGCTCATCTGCGCGGTGATCAACGTGGCGTTCGCCGCCACATCCGGATTGTGGGGCGTCCTCGTGACGGACTTCATCCAGTTCGGCATCGCAATGACCGGATCGATCGCCGCGGCGTGGTTCGCGCTGAAGCAGCCGGAAGTCGGCGGGCTCACCGGCCTGTTCAGCAAGATCGACTCGCGGACGCTCGATCTCGTCCCCGACTTCGGGGACTGGAGCCTCGTGCTCACCGTGATGATCATTCCGCTCACGGTGCAATGGTGGTCCGTGTGGTATCCAGGAGCGGAGCCCGGGGGCGGGAGCTACATCGCACAGCGCATGCTGGCGTCGAAGAGCGAGAGCGATGCGCTCAAGGGCACGCTCTTCTTCAACTTCGCGCATTACGCGCTCCGCCCCTGGCCGTGGATCATCGTCGCGCTCGCGTCGATGATCATCTACCCGGAACTCTCCGACATCGCGCGCACCTTCCCGTACGTCGACCCGAAGCTCATCGGCCATGACATGGCCTATTCGGCGATGCTCAAGTTCCTCCCGCCGGGCTTCATGGGCATCATGGTCGCTGGGCTTCTCGCGGCGTACGTCTCGACGCTCTCCACCCACCTCAATTGGGGAACGTCGTATCTCGTGCACGACTTCTACCGGCGCTTCATGAAGCCGGGCGCCACCGAGAAACATTATGTGCTCGTCGGACGCCTCGTCACCGCCCTGCTGATGCTGCTCGCTGCGCTGCTGACGTTCGTCCTCGAGTCCGCACGCGCCAGCTTCGAGCTCCTCATGTCCATTGGTGCGGGGACGGGGCTCATCTACCTCCTGCGCTGGTTCTGGTGGCGGATCAACGCCTGGAGCGAGATCGCCGCAATGGCGAGCTCGTTCATCATCGCCGTCGGCTTCTTCGTCGCCGGCAAGATGGGCATGCCGGTCCCGTCGCATGTCGCGCTGCTCGTCACCGTTGCCGCCACCACCGCGGTGTGGGTGACCGTGACGTTCCTGACCCCGCCGACCGACCGCGCGACGCTGCTCTCCTTCTACAGGCTCGTGCGCCCCGCCGGACCGGGGTGGACGTCCGTGCGCGGCGAGGCGGCCGTCGGACCGTCGCCCGACTCGCTGCCCATGTCGCTCCTCGGATGGGTGCTCGGATGCACCTTCGTCTACGCAGCGCTGTTCGGCATGGGGAGCTTCCTGTACGGACGCACCGCGCAGGCGCTCGTCTGGCTCGCCCTACTGATCGCGAGCGGCATTGGACTTCAGCGGATACTCCCGCGGCTCTGGCGGGCGACGGCAGCATCCTGACGGCGACGACCAAAGCCGTCATCCTTGCCCGGGGCCTCGGCACGCGCATGCGCACCGCCGATCCCGCTGCACGCATCGACGCGCAGCAGGTGAGCGCGGCCGAGGCGGGGGTCAAGGGCATGATTCCCGTCGGGCGGCCCTTTCTCGACTATGCCATCAGCGCGCTGGCCGACGCGGGTATCACCGACGTCTGCCTGGTCATTGGCCCGGAGCACCAGCGCGTTCGAGACTACTTCGGCGGCGAAGTCGAGCTGACTCGTGTCCGCGTGCACTTCGCCGTGCAGGAGCAGCCGCTCGGGACGGCGAATGCCATCGCGGCGGCCGAGAGCTTTGCCGATGGCGAGCATGTGCTCGCGGTGAACTCGGACAACTATTACCCGGTGCACACACTGCGCGCGTTGCGCAGTCTCGGCACGGCGGGGCTCGCGGCCTTCGAGCGTGACGCGCTCGTGCACCTGGGAAACATCGACGCCGAGCGCGTGGCGAAATACTCGGCGGTTACACTCGATCGCGACGGCACGCTCGTGCAGATCTCCGAGAAGCCGACGGGCAACACCGTCGCATCACCCGGCGAGGAGATCCTCGTGGGGATGAACAGCTGGTCGCTTCCGCCGGAGATTTATCGAGCGTGTCGCAGCATACGTCCGTCGCCGCGGGGCGAGCTCGAGCTGCCCGCTGCCGTGCAGTATGCGATCGACAGACTCGGCGTGCGTTTTCAGGTGCTCGTGTTTCACGACGGTGTTCTCGACTTGTCGAGCCGTGCCGACATTCCAGCCGTGGCGGACCGGCTGCGAAATGTCGAGCCGCGCCTGTGATCGACATCGCTCTGCGCCTCCGCGAGGCAGGGATGTCGGAGGCCGAGTCCGGGGGGAAAGCTCGCCTGCTCGAGCGCTGCGGTGAGGCGCTGGATGCT
The DNA here is from genome assembly GCA_031412375.1 of Gemmatimonadaceae bacterium. Lineage (GTDB taxonomy): Bacteria > Gemmatimonadota > Gemmatimonadetes > Gemmatimonadales > Gemmatimonadaceae > JANPKQ01. The sequence continues at coordinate 4,733 of JANOCW010000045.1, forward strand.
GCACGTCGATCGGCGGGCGAGCGCCAGGTGTTCTTCATCCCGGGGCGGATCGAAGTGCTCGGCAAGCATACCGACTACGCTGGCGGTCGCAGCCTGCTCTGTACGATCGAGCGCGGCTTCGTCATGCTCGTCGCGCCGCGCGCCGATGCGCTGGTGTGCGTCACGGACGCGATGCGAGGCGAGCGCCACGAGCTGGCACTGGATCCGGGACTCGACACGGCTCGCGGCGATTGGTCGGCGTACGCCGCGACGGTGATCCGGCGCGTGGCGCGCAACTTTCCCGACGCCCGC
>JANOCW010000046.1:0-15962 GCA_031412375.1 Gemmatimonadaceae bacterium
CGGCGCGCCAGGCGCCGAGCAGCAGGGCGATCCGTTGTTCTGCGTCGGGGTTGTTCCGCGCTCCCCAGCGCGGGTCGTCGAGGCCCTGCTGCACGTCGATCAGGAGCAGGGCTGCGCCCTGGGATGGACTCACATGAACCTCGGCATGACACGGGCGGATTGGCGGGCCCGCCTCGACACTATCTGCAGCCTTCGATTCCAGCAATACCCACGGAGGCGGCGTGACGGAAATCCGAAGGGGCTCACCGACACGCATCCAATCACGAGCATGGACTTGCCGCACGGGCCCTGACGCCGCAGAATGAAGCCAACAAGGAGCGCATATGACACGCATGACTGTTGCCGCAGCGGCGATGCTTCTCGCCTTCCCCGCGTTCGCCGCGTACTCGCAGGACCACGCCCATCCCGCCGGCGCCCCGACCGAAACGCTCGGCACCGTTCACTTCGCGACGTCGTGCACTTCCAAGGTAGCGCCGCAGTTCGACCGCGCGGTTGCACTGCTGCACTCGTTCGAATTCGGCGCGTCCATCCGGGCCTTCGATGAGGTCGTGGCCGCCGACTCCACCTGCGCGATGGCGCACTGGGGGATCGCGCTCAGCCGGTGGACCAATCCGACGGCGGCCGGAAACCGGTCCGTGGCGCAGCTCCAGCAGGGCCGGCTTGCCGCCGATGCCGCGATGCGACTCGGCGCCCGCGCATCCGAGCGTGAACGCGGCTACATCCACGCCGTCAGCCAGCTCTATCGCGACTTCGAGAATACGAGCCAGCGGGCGCGCATCCTCGCCTACGAGCACGCGATGCATGACCTGGTGATGCGGCAGCCCGCCGATACCGAAGCCGCGATCTTCTACGCGATCTCGCTCGTCGCGTCGGCGCCGCCAACGGACAAGACATTCGCGAATCAGCTCAAGGCCGGCAGCATTCTCGAGACGCTCTGGCCGAAGCAGCCGAATCACCCCGGGATCGCGCATTACATCATCCACAGCTACGACTATCCGCCGCTCGCCAACAAGGCACGAGCGGCCGCACGTCTCTATGCGGGCATCGCACCGTCCGCGGCGCATGCGCTGCACATGCCATCGCACACCTTCACGCGGGTCGGCATGTGGGAGGAGTCGGTCGGGGCGAACGGTCGGTCGATGACGGTCGCATTGGCCAGCGGCTCCATCGCCGAAGCACTGCACGCCGCCGATTACACCATGTACGCCCATCTGCAGATGGGACGAGAGGCGGAGGCCCGCGCGATTCTCGACGGACTCCCGTCACTCAGGGCGCGCTTCGACCCCACCGCGATCACGGGCGCCGCGCCCGGGTCGGCCGGGGTGTTCGCGCTCGCCGCGATTCCGGCGCGGTGGGCGCTCGAGCGGAGGGCGTGGGCGGAGGCCGCCGCGCTCGAGCCTACAGCGAGCGCCTTCCCGTACGCTGAGGCGATGACGTACTTCGCACGCGCACTCGGCGCGTCACGCACCCGCGATCTCGCACGCGCGAAGGTGGCCATCGACTCGCTGGCGTCGATCCAGCGGCGACTGAGTGCGACGGGCGAAGCGTACTGGGCGGAACAGGTGGCCATCGAGCATCTCGCCGCGCAGGCCTGGCTGGATCTCGCCGAAGGACGGGAAGCCGCCGCGCTGGCCCGCATGCGCGAGGCCGCCGCGCGAGAGGATGCGACCGAGAAGAGTCCCGTGACTCCCGGGCCGCTTGCGCCGGCGCGCGAGCTGCTGGGCGACATGCTCACGGAGCTCGACCGCGGGGCCGAGGCGCGCGCGGAGTATCGCGCGACGCTGATCAAGGAGCCGAATCGTCGGCACGCGCTCCGTCGCGTGCAGCCCTAGCGACAGGCGAGAGGGAAACGCGTATGCTCCGGCGCCGGCGCGCACCCGTCGTTCCCACCGCCCGTGGATTCCCAGCTCGAGGATTCCTCATGCGATTCACCAGCGCGAGCCTTGCTCTCGTTTTCATTTCCGGTGCGGTCGGCGCGCAGCCACCGGGCCGCTGGCCACCGGATTCACTCGTGAATACCCAGGTGATCCCGCGCACGACCCCGGTCATCGAGGTGGTTGGGGCCATGCGGAACATCGCCGGCGGTCTGGGCGTGCGATGCCAGTTCTGCCACATCGGTGAGGAAGGAATGCCGCTGGAGCGTTTCGATTTTGCCAGTGACGAGAAGCGCACCAAGCTCGTTGCGCGGCAGATGATGCGCATGGTCCAGGAGATCAATCGCCGGCTCGATACGCTCCCAAACCGCACGACGCCGGGCATCACGGTCACCTGCGCCACCTGTCACCGGGGCGTCAGCCGGCCGGTGCCGCTGGCAACTGTGATCGCGGACGCCGCTCTCACCGCAGGCGCTGATTCAGCGATCAGCGCCTACCGCGCCCTGCGGACCCGGTACTACGGGCGCGATGCGTACGACTTCGGCGAGTCCTCGCTCAACATTGCTGCGTTCCAGGTCGCGCGTGCGAGCCGGTTCGAGGAAGCCTTCGCCCTGCTCCGCCTCAACGAGGAGTTGTTCCCCACCTCCTCGGCGATGTACGTGTTCCGCGGCAACATCAATCTCCGGCGCGGTGATACCACCGCCGCGGCTGCCGCCTTTCGCGAGGCGGTGCGCCGCGATCCGTCGAACGCCGAGGCACGAGGGCGCCTCCGTGACATCGGGCGGAGCCCGTAGGTTGCGACGACGTAGCCGGGATCACAGCGCCTTCGCCAGACAGACGCTCGTCGACGGCGATGCCGTGTACTCGCCGTAGGCCGAGATCTCGCTGAAGCCAGCGCGGCGGTAGAGCGCGAGCGCCTCGACCTGCCGGATCCCCGTCTCCAGCACCACACGCGCGAGCCCGAGCGCGCGCGCCTCGGCTTCGAGGCGGGCGAGCAATGCCCCCCCGACGCCCTGCCCTCTCGCCTCTGGCGCGACATACATCCGCTTGAGCTCTCCGACGCGCTCGCCGAGTTCACGCACCAGAGCCGGTTCGCGAAGGCTCCGCATCGCGCCACACCCCACCGGCCGACCGACCAGTCGGGCAACGAGGAAGACGCCCGTGCCTGGGGCAACTTCAGCGGGATCGAGGCGGAAGTGCGTCGCACCCGCTTCAGGGTAGGCAGCCGAAAGCTCCACGTTGAGCGCCGCGATGAGTGCGACGGTGGCGGGGCTCGTGATCGCCTCGGGCGCAATCTCGAGCGCCGCCGGTCCGCGGTATCCGGATACAGCGTTCATGTCATCCTCGGCGGCGCGTTCGTCCACCCGAATCTTCACCACGGCTGCGGCGGGCGCGGAGAATAATAGCGAATCGCGGGTGTTAGCTTGATGCATGGCTCTCACCGCAACAATTCACAACTTCGACATCCAGCTATCCGACGTGGACCGTGGGGTCTACGAATCCCTGGCGCTGCGCGTCGCGAGGCATCCATCGGAAACCGAGGAGTACCTCCTCACGCGGGTCATCGCGTACTGCCTCGAGTATGCCGAGGGCATCAGCTTTTCCAAGGGACTTGCCGAGCCAGACGAGCCACCCATCGCGGTGCGCGATCTCACCGGAGCTCTCAAGGTGTGGATCGACATCGGGGCACCGGACGCGGCGCGACTGCACAAGGCGAGCAAGGCAGCTGGACGCGTCGCCCTGTACACGCACAAGGATCCTGCGCAGATCGTGCGGCAGCTTGCCGGAGAGCGCATCCATCGCGCCGACGAGCTCGAGCTGTACGGGGTCGATCGCGAGCTGCTTGCCGAGCTGACCGCGCGCCTCGAACGGAGGATGGCGTTCGGTCTCTCTGTGAGCGATGGTCAGATCTACATCGACCTGGGGGGCAAGACGCTCACCGGCGCGGCCACGCGATTCGGTCTCGCCTCCGCCGGATAGGAGCACGAGTGAACCTGCGAAGCAGGCGAGCAGCGAGAGGCGAAGCCGGTGACGCTTGCGCCCCTCATCCGACTTAAGTCCTCGTCTGCAGACCCTCAGGCGCGCTGATCCGAACGATGCCCCGAAGGCTGCGTCGAATGCGAACGCGCCAGAGCCAGTACAGCATGGTCACGAGCACCGCGAGCACGGGAAGCGCGAGCAGGCCAGGGATGCGGATTGGCTGGGGAATGACCTTCGCCTGGCCCAGAAAGAATGACAACGCGGCAATGAACAGCGCGAAGCTCATGCGCCAGAGGTGCCGTGCAATCCGAGGTGCGCCTGAAAGGGGGCCGGACCGGATCACCCGGGCATCGCCCACGCTCGCCACCACTCCGACGACGCCGAACATGAAAAACGGAAATGCCGGCATCCCGTTCCGCTCGCCGCCGCTGGCGAGCGCCTCGAACCCGAAGGCAAGACTGGTCAGCCCGACGGCCAACGCGACCAGCATTGCACCGGCATCCACCCACGGCGACCCTGCATACGGCGGTCGGATCGTGGTAAGCGCGGTGACGACGAGATAGGCCGTCAACAACCCCGCAGGGATGTTGACCGCCGGTGCCACGTCGCGGCGAGCAGCGATCACCATCCCGCAGACCGCCACCGTGAGCATCGCAAAGACGAATACCATCCCGCTCCTGCGATGCAGCGTTGCGCCCTTCGCTGCATAGAGCGCGACGTACCCCGCAACGAGCCCCAGGCCGCCCGCGAGGATGTGTACGATCAGCGTGGTTCGCATGGAGCCATCCTCCTACGAACGCATGGCGATGGCCGGGTCGATCCGCGCCGCGCGAAGCGCCGGAATCCAGCACGCCCCGATGCCGATCGCCCCCATCATCAGGGCCACGCCAACCAGCGTGACCGGGTCGTGGGGCGCGATACCGAACAGCAGCCCGCGAATGACGCGGGCGGCGAAGAATGCGCCGGCAACACCGAGCACGAGACCGACTCCCAGCAACACGCTGCCTTCCTTCAGGATCATCCGCTGCACGCGACCGCTCTCGGCGCCAAGGCTCATGCGGATGCCGATCTCGTTGGTGCGCGCACTCACGGAGAATGCCAGCACGCCGGCAATCCCCACCGCCGCGATGATCACCGCCAGAATGCCGAACGACGAGACGAGGGCCGCGTTCAGTCGCTGCGGCGACACGCTTCGATCCTTGTACTGCGCCACGGTCATCACGTTCTCGATGGGAGCCGTCGGCGCGATGCGTCGGACAATCCGCGTTGCAGCGGTCGCCAGCGCACCGACGTTGCTGTCGGCGCGAATGACCAACCCGCCGCCGAGCGCCAGCTCCTGCGCGAAGGGCAGGAACATCACGGCTCGCGGCTCCGCGTCCATCCCGCCATCCTGTGTGTTGCCCGCGACACCGACCACCGTGCGCCAATCGCCGCTGATCGGAGCGAAGCGGAGCACGTCGCCCGTCCACGCGACGTGCTTCCCGATCGGGTCGGCGTCGGGGAAGAGCTTGTCCGCAAGCGTCTGATTGAGGATCACGACCCTGCCGGAGCCGCTCACATCGGTGGTGGAGAAGGGGCGTCCCTGGACAACCGGAATGCCTGCCGCGCGGAAGAAATCGGGATTTGCCGTCCGAAGCTCCGCGCGCGGCATCGCCTCGCCGACGGCGAGTGCCCTGCCTTCTGCTTTCACCTCGAATCGAACATCCGAGCTGCGGAGCGGCATCGTCGAACCGATGCCCACGTCGACGACGCCAGGGAGAGCTGCTACCTCGTCGCGCATGAGCTGGTAGCGCACCTTCGCCCCGGCGTCGGCCGCCGGGTCGAACAGCAGCTCGGCCGGTGTGAGGAGATTCACCTGCATCGTGAGCACTTCCTCGGTCCTGAGACCGGTGCTCACGTCGGCGAGCCGGATCATCGTGCGGGTGAGCAGTCCGGCGCCCGCGAGCAAGACGACCGATACCGCGATCTGCACGACGACCAGCCCACGTTGAAGGCGCTGCTTGCTGACATTGCCGCTCATCCGGTTCGCACCGGCCAGGATCCAGGACGCGAAGGCACCTTCCTTCGGCAGCGATCCGAGGAACGAGAGCAGGAGCGCGACCAACGCGGCCAGCGCAACCGCGAATCCGAGGACCAGTCCGTCAAGACGGATCTCGTTCGCGCGCGGCGAATACCGCTCGGCGAGCGACGTGAGCAGCCGGACACCGCCCACCGCGATGATGACGCCGAGGATTGCACCCATGAAGGCGAGCAGGAGGTTCTCGACCAGCAGCAGGCGGCGCAGCCGCCCGACACCGGCGCCGAGCGCCGCGCGCACCACGAGCTCGTGCCGCCTGCGCACGCCACGCATGAGTGTCAGGTTGGCGACGTTCGCCGCCGAGATGATCATGACGAATGCGGCGGCACCCATGAGGAGCCAGAGCGTGAGTCGCGCCCGTTCGCCAAGTACTTCGTGAAAGGGGATGACCGCAATGCGGTGATTGGACCCCGGATCATACGCCTCGTTGAATTCCCGCTTGATCCGGGTGCTCACGGCGGCAATTTCCGTTCGTGCCTGCTCGAGGCTGGCGGCCGGCGCGAGCCGGGCAATCATCTCGGTCATGCGATGGGTGCGCCCCTCCACCATGAACGAGCTCGTGTGGTGATCGCTGATCACCATGTTGAGCAGTGCTTCCGCGTTACCGGGAAAGAACGGCGCCGGCTGGAGAACTCCGATCACCGTCACCGACTTGCCATCCAGTCTCACCTGCTTGCCGACAATGCTCGAATCCCCGCCGAAGCGCTTCATCCACCCGTCGTGGGTCAGCACCATCACGGGTGGAACGCCCGCCCCGTCGTCCTTCGGCTCCGTCAGCCGGCCAAGCACCGGTGCAAGCCCCATGACCTCGAAGTAGTTGCCGGTGACGAGGCCGACGGGGATGCGCACGGCACCGTCGGCAGCCTGAAAGGTCAGTGTCCATTCCGAGAATTCCGCGATGCCGGCCAGCGATGGAGCACCATTGCGGAAATCGCGGACCTCCGGAACGGAGAAGGCGATGTTCGCGCCTCCTGGCCCGTCCATCGAGTGTCGCAGGTACACGAGCCGATCGCCATCACGGTGGGGTAGCGGCTTGAGCAGCACGCCGCGGACGACGCTGAAGATCGCGGTGTTCGCCCCGATCCCGAGCGCCAGCGTGATCACGACCACCGCGGCGAATGCCTTGCTGTGGCGCAGCGCGCGCAGTGCGTACCGGAAATCAGCCGCTACGTAGTCGATCCATGGCAGGCCGCGCTGATCGCGCACCGCCTCGGCCGCCTGGGTGACACCGCCCGACGCCAGCAGCGCCTGCCGACGCGCCTCGTCCGGTTGCATTCCCCGCCGGATGTTCTCGGCAGTCTCCATGTCGACATGTGATTGCAGCTCATCGCGGAGATCGTCGTCGGCGCGGTGTCCCGTGAAGAATCCGGCGATGCGCGCGAGCGCGGCGTGTATGAGTCTCATGTTGTCTCACGTCGCGGCGCGAGAAACGCCGCGATCAGGTCGGCGGTCTGGTGCCATTCGCGAGCTTCGCGCGCCAACTGCTTGCGACCCGCGGCGGTGAGCGAGTAGTACTTCGCGCGGCGATTGTTCTCGGATTGTCGCCATTCCGCCGTGACGAAACCCTCCTGTTCCAGCTTGAGGAGCGCGGGATAGAGCGTGCCATAGTTGAGCGTGAGGCGGTTCTTGCTCGTTTCCTCGATACGGCGGGCGACGCCGTACCCGTGCAGCGGCCCGAGAACCTGAAGCGTTCCGAGGATCATCAGGGCGAGCGTGCCCTGCTTCACATCCAGTTTCTCCGCCATCAGCTCTCCTATGGGATTCCAATACGAAGGTAACGTAGAAAGCCGGCTCGCGCAATAGGATCGCCGAGCGTCTCCCTGGTGCGGGAAGAACAAGGATGCGCCCGAGGAGGCGAATGGCCCTGGCTGCTCTGTCCTATTGGATACCCATACGATAGACCCATCCAGTTGGTTTCAGTTCCGCTGCCGGTGCAGCCGTCCGGGGATTTCCGCCGCGCGACCGCCGGGGCGCGCATTCTGCCTCGCACGACCCCAACCATGCCATACTTCGATCGTGGATGGCTCCTGAACCGCGTGCTTCAGGCGAGATAACATTACGCCAGCCCTGAGGATTGCATGCTCGACGCCCTTCGCGCCCTGTTCACCGGGCAGACTCCCCCCCGCTCCGCTGTCGCCGCGCCGGCCCCGGAGTTCGATCCGCTTCATCTCGCCGCGTGCGCGCTGCTGCTCGAGATTGCCTGGGCCGACGGCGAATTCTCCGCGCCGGAGCGCGCACATCTCGAGAGCGTGCTGGCGCGCCACTTCAATCTCACGAGCGAGGAGGGAATCCGCCTGCTCGCCGTGGCCGATGAAGCGCGTCGCAACTCCGTCGATCACTACCGGTTTACATCGGTGCTGAAGAAGGGATACGACACCGGCCAGAAGATGGTGATCGCCGAGATCATTTGGGGTTTGGCGCTCGCCGACGGCGAGATCGCAGAGCATGAGCACTACCTGACGCGAAAGGTCGCGAACCTGCTCGACCTGGAGCCAGGCTACCTCTCCGCCGCCAAGAATGCCGCGGCCTCACGCCATCGCGACGCAGGCGAATGACGTGGTGGCCGCAGCCCGGACGGCGGCGGCGCGCGCGCGGGCGGCATGCGTGTTGCCTGACTCTCGGGTCCAACCAACGAGAGTGAGCACATGGCCGAGGACCGCAGCGGGTACAAGCACGACGCCAGTGACAGGAAGCTCGACAAGGCCGCAGACGCCGAGAACGAGACAGCGAAGGCGGCCGATACGCAGCAGTCGTCCGGGCCGGTTCACGATGCGAACAAGATTCGCAAGCATGACGACGCGGGCAAGGATCGCCTGTTCGAGGGCCGTCAGCAGCACGACGAGGCCGAGAAGAACAGCGAGAAGACCCGACTGGCGCGTGACGTCGCTCGCCACGACCACCCCGTCGATGATGAAGCGACAGACGCTGGAACGGGCGGGAGCGTGAAGGGAAAGAGCTGAGCCTGCGTCAATCGCGACGTTTCGCACATTGCCGGCGACCACGCCGAGCGCCGATGGAGACACGCATGCGTTGCCCGCCTCTGCTGGTCCTGTTTCCCTTTCTTCTCGGCGCCGCGCTGGCGCAGGCGCAGCCGCCGCGGGGCACACCGGCGTTCCGGACGCCGTATCTCGACCGCAGCGGGGTCGTTCGCTGGAAGGATAACGGCAAGGAGATCGTCCTCTTCGGCGCAAACTACGTCCTGCCGTCCGCCTCGGACTACCGCGCCGCCGGCTATCTCGGCCTCGACCGGAAGCGGATGATCGACGACGATATGGCGCACTTCGCCCGCATGGGATGGGACGGATTGCGCCTGACGTTCTGGGGCGACTGGGAAAGCTCCGACCGCGAGGGAAACCTCATCGCCAACGACCATCTCGACCTCCTCGACTACCTCATCGCGAAGGCACGAGAGCGCGGCATCTACATGCTGTTCAGTCCAATCCAGACGTACAACGCCGGCTGGCCCGACGCGTTGGTGGACAGCGCCTTCCCCGGCTTCGCGCGACACTACCCACGCAACGAGCTCGGCACGCGGACTGAAGCGATCGCCGCACAGGCGAACTACCTGCGGCAGGTTCTCGAGCACGTGAACCCGTACACGGGGACGGCGCTCAAGAACGAGCCGTCGATCCTGTTCATCGAGCTGGTCAACGAGCCGGTGCACCATAGCACTGACGTCCCCGGCTCGGTGAAGTACATCGACACCCTCGCGGGCGCGATTCGCGCGACGGGCTGCACCAAGCTCCTGTTCTACAATGTCAGCCAGGATTTCAGGATCGCCGAGTCCATCCGGAAATCGACAGTCCCCGGTCTCACCTTCGGCTGGTATCCGACGGGACTCAACTCGGGGCACGAGCTCGAGGGGAATTACCTGCGAACGGTGGATGCATACCCCGACATGCTTCGGCCCGACCTCGCGCGACAGCCGCGCCTCGTGTACGAGTTCGATTCGGCGGACCAGCTGACCGGATACATGTATCCAGCGATGATGCGGACCTTTCGCACCGGCGGTGTACAGGTCGCCCTGATGTTCGCCTACGACATGCTCGGCACCTCGTCGCGCAACCTCGGGTGGCAGACACACTACCTCAACCTCGTGTACACCCCGCGCAAGGCGATGAGCGCCGTGATAGCGGCCGAGGTGATGCGACGATTGCCGCACACGACCTCGTACGGTGCGTACCCCCTGAACACGCGGTTCGGCGACTTTCGCGTGAGCTACGAGGAGAACCTCGGCGAGCTCGTCGCATCGGATGCATTTCTCCATGCCGGGACCACGCGGAGCGCGCCGCCCGATCCGAGGCGCCTGACGCGGATCGCCGGCTACGGGTCATCGCCGATCGTCGCCTACGGGGGAATGGGAACCTACTTCCTCGACAAGGTGCGTGACGGTGTGTGGCGGCTGGAGGTATATCCGGATGCTGTCCCAGTCGACGATCCGTTCGCGCCTCCGAGCGCGGACAAGATCGTGACGCGCGCGATCCACCGGACATGGCCGATGCGGATCCGCATGCCTGATCTCGGTGCGGCGTTCCATGTGCAGCCAGTCGCCGCCGGCACGCCGGGAGTGCAGCGCGCCGACGATGGCGCCTTCGCGGTGCGCCCGGGCGTCTACGTGCTCAGCGCGAACAGCGGCATCGATCCCGCGACACTGTCGTCTCCCGTGCCGCACCTGGGCTTCGCCGAGTATCGCGCGCCGGCGGAGGACTCGCTCGGCGTGCGCGTCGATGCGGCAGTGGTGCCCGAGCGCTTGAGTGAGCGACCGATCGAGATCAGCGCACGCGTCGTGGACGCCACGCCCCCCGACTCGGTGAGCCTGTCGATCCGCGCGACGGGGACCGCGCAGTTTCGCCGGTACCGAATGCAGCCGGCGGGCGCGTACGACTACCGCGCGTCGATTCCGGCAGGCGAGGTCGGTGAGGGAGCTTGGGAGTACGCGATCACGGTCTCCCGCGGGAGCTCGGCGACCACCTTTCCGGAGGGGCTGCCCGGCCGCCCGTGGGACTGGAGTTACGACGGACGCCGCTTCTGGACGACGAACGTGGTACGCGCGGATGCGCCGCTCCGGCTGTTCGTTCCCGGCGACGATGTAGCGCGGCTCGCCTTCACGAGAATCGGCGATGACATCCGTCGCGGCCTCTTTCGCGTCGTGACGTCACAGCGTTCCGGGGCCCCGGCCTTTCATCTCGAGTTTCCCGTCATCAACGCAGCGAGCCCCGATGACTACAGCGCTTCGCTCGTCGTCGAGGACCGAATTGCCGCGCGGAAGGAGACGATCGCACTGGCGCGCGGCGTGACGCTCCAGCTCCGCGGACTCGGCGCGCGACAGGTCCTTCACATCACGCTCGTCGAGCAGGATGGCACCAGCTGGAGCACGCCGGTCGTCGTTGACTCGTCGTGGAGCGAGCGCACCATTCCGATCGAGGACTTCGCGATTGGGCGTGGAGCGAATCTCCCGCTCGGGTATCCGGGCCGGTGGAGCTACTGGACGAGCCCTGCTGAAGGACGGGGCGCACCGGGCGATCGGCTTCGCGTTGAGAAGATCGAGCGGCTGCAGCTCTCGCTCAGAGGGGAAGCGGGCGCGCGCGTCGAGCCGGGGAGTTATGGCGTGGAGATCGAGTCGGTGATGCTTGGATTCGAGCCGGTGAGGAAGCGGGCGCCGTAGGGATTGACTCTCTCGCGGAGTACGCTTTCTACCTCGAGATTCGCGCAAGCGCCGCGCGTGCCTCCATGTGGTAAGCCGGTACGTCGGCATCGGCGTTTCCCCATCGCGTGATGACTGCTTCGTAATGGAGCGCCGCCTGTGCGCTGTCACCCCGCCGCGACGCGGCCTGTCCCAACCGCAGTTGCGCGATCGCGTCGAAAACCAGCTCACGCTCGTTCAGGCGCAGTGCTGCGTACCAATGCCGGGCGTCGTCGTGACGCCCGATCTGCGTCAGGATTTCGGCGCGCATGAACCGCTCGTATGCCCACGTCTCAAGGATGTTCGCGTTTGTGTACAGTGCCCACCACCTTTCGGGCCTCGATGCTTCGAGATGACGAAGCGCTTCCACGAGCGCACCGCGGCGCCATGCAGACTCGGCCCGCACGCTCAGTGCGCGATCGCGCGCTTCGGGACCGAGAGTCGACGAGTCTGCCCCAGCGGAGCGAGGCGTGTACGCGTCGAGCGCGCGCGCATACGCCAGCGCCCCCTCGTGCTCCCCCTGACGGGCTGCGAACATCCCGAGGAGGTACAATCGCCGGACGGTATCTCCGGCGGTTCCGGGTATCCATGCCGTCAGGCGTTCGCGGACGTCGCGCGCCTCCGCCCCGTATTCTGGTGCCGCCGGCGTGAGCGTCAGCATCCCGAGCGTTACCATCCCCCCGTCCGGCAGCAGCCGCTGGAAGGCGGCGATGTCTCGTTTCGCGGCACCCCATCTCCCACGTGCCGCCTCGACATGGGCCATCGTCTCGTGGCCGGTGGCACGCCACCCGGCCACGTTCAGCGAGTCGATCAAGAGCTTGCTTGCCTCCCGAATCAGCGACGTGTCTCGCGAGTTGACGGCGACCTGCCGAGAAAGAGCCATCGCAGAAATGGATCGAGTTGCCTGGCTGCCCGGATACCCTTCCGCGCAGCGACCGGGTCGTCGGTGAGCAGCGCGACATCCGTCTGCGTGATTACTCGGAAAATGCTCCGCGGTGCCAGAACCAGCATCCGGCGCGAGATCGCCAGATTCTCAGCCCTGTTTCCCTCGACCTCTGCCAACATTCTCAGCTCTATCAACGGACCCATGTTGGTCGAATCGAGATCGACCGCGCGCTGAAGCGCGGCACGGACCTGGTCGATCGGCTGGCCGCTGCGAAGGCCGTAATGAAACTCCATCTCGCCGAGCCGCCACCAGGCTTCCGCGTCATCCGGATAGTACTGGACGTGTCGGCGAAGGATGGTGATGGCCTCCGCCTGCTCGCGTCGACGACCGTAGGCATCGGCAGCCATGAGCAGTGCGCGATCTCGCTGAGGCAGTCGGTCCCCATGCTTCACCGCTCGCGCGATGACTTCCTCCTGGGACGGGCCGCCGGCGTTGATACTGTTGAGCAGCGCCACGCTCAGGCGTAGATACGCCAGAGCGAACGTGGAGTCTGCCCCGACTGCGGCCGCGTACTCCCGCGCTGCCTCGTCGTAGCGACCCGCGCGTAACAGTGGCTCGCCCGTCAGGTAGTGCTTGAGTGCAACGAGCGAGGCGGTGGTTCGGGTGGCCGTGCCCGCCTGACGCAACCCAACTTGCGCTTCGCTCTTGAGTCGGTCCTGCAGGAGGTCGGCCGCGAGGCCGTCGACCATGAACGGAAGCGCAGCCGCAGGTCCGCGCCGCTGCGCTACAGCAATGGGCTCGACCCGCCCAACGACATCGTACAGGGTGGCCGAGATGACCAATTGCGCGTCTGCCTCCACGACGTTGCCGAGGACGAAGAGGTCGGCGCTGAATTGTCGCGCGAGCGTGCGGGCACCCTCGGCGTCAGGTTCGCCCGCAGACTCACGCCGGAGGGCGCGGAGGAGAGAATGTGGGTCGACGCGTCTCAGATCGCCCGCGCCATCGAGGGCGACGCTCAGGAGGTCCACCATTCCCTCGCTGAGGTAGCCGAACTGCTCGCGTCCGTGAAACGAAAACGGAAAGACGGCGATGCGCGTCGGCGCGTCGATCGTCACCTCACCTGCTTTGTTTCCGAACCGGCGTGCGCCGAACCCCTGAACCAATCCCAGCGCTACGACGGTGGCCACGACTACTCCCGCTCCGGCCAACTGGAACCAGCGGCGCTCGTACAGGGCCCGTGGGCGCGCGAAGATGCGCGGCGCCCGGCGTGGCTCGTGGGGCCGTGCGGCCGTCGTGAGCACATCCAGCACAGCCGCGGCACTCGCGAAACGATGAGACGGATCCTTCGCCAGGAGGGTGAGGATGATCTCCTCCACCAGGGTGGGGACGTCGCCCCGCAGAGTAGAGGGGGCGACCGGCTCATCATATAGAATCGCACGCGCTGCTGAGATTTCGCTCTCCCCCCCGAAGGGCCTTCGCCCGGTAACCCCTTCGTAGAGGACCACGCCCAGCGCCCACAGATCCGTGCGACCGTCAACGGATTCCCCGCGAAGCTGCTCAGGCGCCATGTACGACACTGTTCCGAACTGCGCGCCCGACCCGCTCTGGCTGCGATCGAGAACCTTTGCAAGACCAAAGTCCAGGATCTTGATCATGCCACCCGGCAGCAACATGACGTTGCCCGGCTTCAGGTCCCGATGGACAATGCCCGCGGCGTGCGCGGCGCCGAGTGCATGGACGACTTGCCGCGCAATCTCCACGGCCTCCGTCGGCGGTAGCGGCCCATCCCGAGTCAGGCGCGCCTTGAGCGTCTCGCCCGGGTACAGTGGCATCGCGAGAAAAAGACGACCGTCGTCGGTTTCCCCCACCTCATGAATCGTGCACAGATTTGGATGGTCGAGCGCCGCAGCAGAGCGTCCCTCCTGGAGGAAGCGCTCCTTGGCAGCGGGATCGAGGCTGTATTGGGGGAGGAGGAACTTGAGCGCGACCGCGCGGCCCAGCCGCGTGTCCTGCGCGCGGTAGACCACGCCCATTCCCCCGGCGCCGAGCGGCTCGAACACCTGGAAGTGCGAGAAGGTGCGCCCGGAGAGCCCGAAGGGATCGCGCGTCCGTTCGGTCGCGTCCCCGCCGGCGGTGGCGCTCCCTGCGGCGAACGCGGTTTCGATCGGCTCGAGCCACCGATCAGCTTCGGCATCTGCGTTCAATAATGCCGTGATTGAAGCCCACAGTTCGGGGTCGGTCGTGCGGATCGCCGCGAGGTGAGCCGACCCCTTGGTTGCGTTCATGTCGGTGATCGCGTCGAACGCAATCCGGATGTCTTCCCAGCGTCGCGGATCACTGATGCGATTCACGAGAGCACCGAGCCCCTGAGCTCCAACGCGAGCCACGCTCGCGCTGACCGCAGCTCCCGCTTCACCGTGGCGAGCGAAACACCGAGTACTGTGCCGGTTTCTTCCAGGGAAAGCCCGCCGAAGTAGCGGAGCTCGAGCAGCTGGCTCTGCCGCGGACTCAGCGTCTCCAGACGCGTGAGCGCCTCATCGAGCTCCGTGACGGCGCTCAAGTCGTCGTCCAGGATCCATAGGGCCTCTTCCAGCTCCAGCGGGGCCTTGCCTCCGCCGCGCTTTGCCGCCATTCGAGCGCGCGCGTGATCCCGGAGCAGGTTCCGCATGACCTGCGACGCAAGCGCCAGGAAATGTGCGCGGTCTGGGAGGTCGACTCGGGGAGCGTCCACCAGCCGAAGGTATGCCTCGTGGACCAGGCCGGTGGTGTTGAGCGAGTGCTCGCCCGGCGCGCTCTGCAACCGCTGGTGCGCCAGCCGGCGCAGCCGTTCGTAGACCAACGTGACCAGTTGGTCGCGGGCGTGAGCGTCACCCCCGCTCCAGCGGTGCAGAAGAGTGGTGACCTCGGACGGTCCGTCGGACATGCCTGTCGGGGCGGAGGTTGAGTCCGGCCCAGTGCGTGAATCGACTCCTACGATACGTGTCCCGGACCCCATGTCCAGAGGGAGCTATTCGTCGCCCACCCGTCTTGAGCCGTTTGATCCGGGGATTCCGTTTCGGAAGGGTGAGAAGCAGGTGGCGTTTTCCATCCACATCTCAGCCAGGAGCTACGATGTCACGGTCCCTCGCGCTCGCACACCTCTGGCGTATCATCGGCGGCCTCGCGGGAGGGCTCGCGCTCGCGCCAGCAGCAGCGTGTCATCACCGAACCCCTGCCTCTGACGGTCCATCCGCATATGGCAACGCGGATGCAGGCTATGGCCAGAGCCTGGCGGAGCGCTCAGGCAGCGCGGTGCAATCCGTGAGTGGCGACGAGGTTCGAAACCGCAGGGTGCAGCAGGTCGAGGAATTGCTGGTGGGTCGCTTTCCGGGTGTACACGTGGACCCGACACCGACTGGCGGCCTTTCGATCCGCGGTCACACCGATGCGGTGCCGTGGAAAATCGCGACCCTCGGCGCAAAT
>JANOCW010000047.1:0-2324 GCA_031412375.1 Gemmatimonadaceae bacterium
GCGATCACGGCGCGCTTCGCGGCCTCGATGAACGAGTGGTACTCGATCCACGCCCGCGCCGTGAGCCGATTCCCCTGCGCCGCCTCGACGATCTCGCGATTCGCATCGATCTTCGTGCGCCGCAGACGCACAATGATGATGTGCGGTCGTCCACCCGTCCGGGCCTGGAAGACATTGCCGATCGTGCGCGCCAGCTCCTCGGTGTTTCCATCGCGCACGGTCGTGACGTCGGCCCCCGTCCGGTCCGGGAGCTCGTCGGGAAGCAGGCTGCCACCGTGCGGAGCGGTGATGACGAGGGGAAGGTCACCGGCGATGTACTCGACATAGTCGTTGCGACCGAAGTACGGCTCGCCCTTCACCGGAAGTGCTGCCGTCGCCGAGAAAGTGCCCGACACGGACCCGACGCTCGCCACGAGCGCATGCGGGACGGAGGGGTCCGGGCCGAGCAGCCATGCGACGGCGGCACGCCCATCGGCGGCGGTCACGAGCGTCGTGTCGCTCAGTGCTCCGCCCCCCGCCACCGTGAAGCGGACAGGGATTCCCGGCATCGGCGTCCCGGACGCATCGCGAACCTCGACGGTCGGGTCGATGGCCAGCGCATCGCCGGCCGTTCCCGCCTGCGCGTCCCCGGAAATCTTCACGATGACGGCCGGGGTCGGCGATCGGGTCGCGGGCCCAACGCCGTCACAGCTCGAGGAGATCAGCCATCCCGCGGTCGAGAGCACCACGAATGGACCGACGGGCCCTGCCAGCCGGCGGATCCGGCGCGGGACGGCGTCGCGGGACGGCGGATTCGACCTATCCGCCACCCTGCTCATCACCGAGCGCGGGCGGCTTCAACGCCCCCTGGCTCCGCGCACGATCCTCGAGCAGCGCGGTCATGAACCGCTGGCTCTCCGACACGCGGTCCACGTCCCCCGTCATCGATTCCATCGATTGCTCGAGCCGCAGCAGGCGCTCACGGAGCTCCTCGATCTCCTTGTCGGGTCGCCCCCCGCGTCGCCCGAGTGCGCTGGCGATGGTAATGCCCAGCGAGCTGACTACGAGGAGAAGGAGAAGACTGGTGAGCATGTCTGATGATGGTCGCCGCAGGTTCCGCAAGCTCGTGCCCTGCACGGAAAGAGCGAGCGCGTTCGACCTGCGTCAAGCGGGAGGCTCCCGAGTCTGGCGGCAGGGGGTAGCGAATCGATCCACGAGCCCCGACCTTTCTGCCGCCCGCCGGTACCCCACGGCGCAAACCATTCCCGTGAGGCATCATGTCGAAAATGGATGATCGCAAGCTGCTCGCACTTGCCAAGAAGAACGCGGCGAAATCGGTGCAGAAGAAGCCCAAAATGTCGCCGACCTACGACGACACGCTGCCGCCGAAGCCGGATGACGACGAGGAGACAAAGCGCCTCTTCCAGGAAATGAAGAAGCGCGAGTTTTAGGCTCCGCGGCGGGGGCGTTTCCTCTCCGCCGCCCCGATCGTCCCCACACGTCAGGGTCGCGGAACGTCTGGCGAACCGACCTGTATGAACACACAGGTTCGACAAACTGGTGCCAGATGGTCTCCTCCTCGCGAGGATTCCAACCGATTCGCCCGGGACGCAGCGTGCTGCCGACCGACCGCTGCAGGATGTCGCATGGAACGCCGTCTCCTTCAGGCCGCACTCCTCGGTGCCGCCGCCTCAATCTCGGTCGCCGCCCCATCGCTCGCCGGAGCGCAATCTCTCCGCGGCTCGCGCTCTACGGTCGAGCGTGTCTATGAGAGCGCCAGCGATCGCGGGCTGCACTTCTACAAGACCTCCGGCGGCGTGAAGAGCGCTGCGGAAAGAGGCCGCTTCGTTCGCCTCGCGGGCAACGCGGACTATCGGTTGAATGACGTGAGCCATCCGTACGCGACCGCGACCACGCGCACCTTCGTCGAGCGGATTGCGGCGCAGTATCGCGCGGGATGCGGTGAGCAGCTCGTCGTCACCAGCGCGATCCGGCCGCTCGCCGATCAGCTGCGCAACAGCTCCGACTATTCGGTGCACCCGACCGGCATCGCGGTCGACCTGCGCAGGCCGAGCGGTCGGTGCCTGGCCTGGCTCCGCAAGGCGCTTCTCTCCCTCGAGGAGCGCGGCGTCATCGACGGCACCGAGGAGCGCTCCCCACCGCACTTCCACGTCGTCGTCTTCCCGGCCGCCTACGATGCGTATATCGCCGGCCTCGGCGGGAAGTCAGTGCGCATCGCAGCCAGCGCTGCCCGGACAGCTCCCAGCTCGGCCCTCGCATCGCGGGTCTCGCTCGCGACGGTCGCGCGGATGCCATCGACGGCGGCCCGGAAGTACAAGGTCCGG
>JANOCW010000048.1:0-7256 GCA_031412375.1 Gemmatimonadaceae bacterium
AGAGCACTTTCGAGCGCGCTCGACGACGCCACCTGCCACGCAGCCTCAGCGGCTCGTCCCCTCCCTGCGGCGAGATCATCGGTCGGTTCTGCTACTGGGATGATGACACGACCGACGACCCGCTCGTGCGTACCCCCACTCCGCCCGAGCCGCGTCGCATCGCGGACGCGCGCAGGGTGCTCCTCGCACACCTCGATAGCGCGAGTGCCGCGCTCCCCGCGGACGCGTGGATCGCCGGCATTCACGTTCACTACCTGCTCGAGTCCGGGGAGCTGGATCGCGCCGCACGACGCGCGCGCGAATGTCGGGCGGTGGGCTGGTGGTGCGCCGCACTCGGCGGGCTCGTGGAACACACGGGATGGCGCTACGCCGGGGCGGATTCTCTTTTCGCGCTCGCCCTTGCCGGCATGCCCCTCGTCGGGCGATGCCGATGGACCGATCTCGAGACGCTCGTCGAAGAACCGTTGCGGACAAGGTATCGGCGAGCACCCTGCGCCGATCGCGATGCGTTGAACGCGCGCCTGTGGTGGCTTGCCGACCCGCTGTTCTACCGCTCGGGAAACGATCGGCGCACCGAGCACTATGCCCGCCTGACGCGGGCAGAGATCCATCGCCGCGCCGCGTCGGGATACGCGGTCGGCTGGCGAGACGACCTCGATGAGATCGTGCGTCGCTATGGGTGGCCATCGCATTTCACGCAGGAGCCTCCGCCGCCGGGCCGCGCTGATCCGCCCGGGGTGTCGGCGATCCACGAGTCACCGAGCTATCACTTTTTCCCGGACGTGGGCTTTGCCGACGACCCTCGGGCCATGGCAGACTCGTCGTGGACTCTTCGACCGTCGCAGCCCCGCGAGCGGTATGCTCCGCCCTACGGAACGTTCGCGGCGCTTCAACACCAGGCGTCGCTGTTTCGGCGCGGCGATTCTTCGCTGATCGTCGTCGCCTACGATGTCGGCACGGACTCCCTCCTCCGCGCGCGTCCGCTCACCGCTGCGCTCGTCGCGTCGTCCGGACCGGACGGAGGGGACGACACTCGCAGTGTGCGCCACGACGCGCCGACCCGCGGAACGATCGTCCTGGCCGCACCCGCCCGCGCCGTGCTGGCCTCGATCGAGATCCTCGGTGGTCCTCGCATGCGTCGTGCGCGCTTCGGGATTTCAGAGGCTCGCGGTCCGGAGCGCGGACTTCGCATGTCCGATCTCGCGTTCTTCGATCCGGCGGAAGCGTTGCCGAGCGATCTCGCCGGTTTCCTGCCGCTCGCGCGGGCGAGCGACAGCATCGCGGTCGGGCGAAAGGTCGGCTTGTTCTGGGAGGTGTACGGCGCGCCGGACGTGGCAGACGACGGTGTCACGCTCAATGTGCAGATCATTCGAGACGGTGCCGGCTGGCTGCGCCGCGCAGGGCAGCGCGCCGGGCTCGTCCGGCGACCGACCCGCGTGAAGGTCGGCTGGCGTGAGTCGCCGCGTGGCGTCGGCGTCGCACCGCGCGTCCTCGTCATCGACCTCTCGGGGCTCGAACCGGGCGGATATCGCGTCGAAGTCAAACTCGGTCGGGAGGGCGAAACGGCACTGAGCGCGTCGCGTCGAATCGAGATCGTTCGCCCGTGAAGTAGTTCCCCGGCGCGCTAGGGTCGCCCGCTACTTTACGGCGTGATTCCGTCCGTGCCTCCGGGGCTTCGCTACATGGCGTATGCGGCCTTCTGGTTCAGCGCCATGAGCCTGCTCGTCAAGATCGCCGGGGCGCGGTTGCCGAGCATGGAGATCGTGCTCGTGCGGGCGGTGATCACGCTCGCGCTGAGCTGGGCACTCGTACGCCGCGCGAAGATCTCCCCGTGGGGCAATCGCAGGGGAATGCTCCTCCTCCGTGGCGCGCTCGGGTGCGCGGCGCTCACCTGCTTCTATTTCTCCATTGTTCACCTCCCGCTGGCCGAAGCGACGGTGATTCAATACACCAATCCGGTCTTTGCTGCGCTCCTCGCTGCGCTCATGATCGGCGAGCGGCTCGGACGACGGGAGATCGCCGGTGTCGTGGCGAGCATGATTGGGGTCGCCATGATCGCGCGCCCGTCCTTTCTCTTCGCCGACGCGCCGCCGATCGATCCCGCCCATGTGATCATCGCGGTCGCCGGCGCGCTGTTCAGCGCAACTGCATACGTGACCGTGCGCATGCTGCGCGGCGAGGACGATCCGCTCGTCATCGTCTTCTACTTCCCGATCGTGACGGTACCGATCGTCCTCCCGTTCGCGATCGCGGACTGGATTCCCCCGACGAGCCTCGAGTGGGTCATTCTGCTTGGCATCGGGGTCACGACGCAGATCGCCCAGGTTTACATGACGCGCGGGCTGCAGCTCGAGCCTACGGGGCGCGCGACGGCGGTCGGCTATCTCCAGATCGTCTTCGCCGCCATCTGGGGTGCGCTACTCCTCGGCGAACGTCCCGACCGCTGGAGCACCCTCGGAGCGGCGATCATCATCGGCGGAACCCTCCTCGTCACCTTCGGCCGGCGACGGGCACCAGACGCATCACCCCGCGCCGCAGACGCGGAAGTGGCGGCGTAGGTCCGGCGACGCAACAGCTGCACAGAATGCCAAGGGCAAAAGCCTGAACATGGCGGGGATGCCGAGGATGCCCACCTCGCCTCGCGGATCAGCCCGTCGAGTCCACGGTGATCTCGTACATACGGGGCCACCATTTGCCGGTCACGTAGAGACGGTTGGTAAGCTCGTCGAAGGCGATGCCGTTGAGGACATCGACCTGCTGTCCCGGCTTCAGATAGCGGCGCCGATCGGACTCCGAGAAGACGCCGGTGAGGTCGATCCAGCCGAGCACAGCGCCCGTGGCGGGATTGATCCGGGCCACCCTGCTCGATTCCCAGACGTTCGCGTAAATCTCGCCGTTCACCATCTCCAGCTCGTTGAGATTCCGCACGTCGCGCCCGCTGTCCTGTACCGTGACGGTCCGCAGGACGGTGAATGTGGACGGATCAATGAACTTGAGCAGCGCGCTGCCGTCACTCATGATGAGCGAGACGCCATCGTTGGTCAGGCCCCAGCCCTGGCCTGCGTACTCGAACTCCCGGACCCGGCGGAGTGTTTGTCGATCGTAGACGTAGCCCTTCTGCGACGTCCAGGTCACCTGGTAGATCCGATCACCGAGCACGGTGATCCCCTCACCGAAGACGTTCGCGGGAAGGTCGACCTTCCGCACGACGGCGCCCGTCTCGAGCGCCACTTCGCGCAGCGTCGATTTCCCCTCGACTCCCGTGCCTTCGTACAGCACGCCCTGGTGGAAGTCGAGGCCCTGGGTAAATGCGCCCGGATCGTGAGGCAGCGAGCGGACGGTCCTGAACCGCGCCACCGCTGCGCCGCCGGCCGGTGTGGACGTCGAAGTGTCTCGCGACCCGGACGCATGATCCGGCGAGCATCCGGCAACCACTGCGAGGAGGCCGATCGCGGGAGCGCGCCACACGGACATATCAGTAGCTCCCACCGAGAAAGACGGCATTGGCGAACAAGGGGATCAATCCGCGAAACATGTCGCGGAAGGTCGGATCACCTGCGAAGCCGATGACCCGGCCTCGGCCGACCCGCTCAGTCCACAGATACGGGGTGCCGGCGATCCGGGCGGGCACCTCCGGCCACAGATAGCCCCCGAGTCGGAGTCGCGCCTGGGACTCGTAGCGTACGGCCACCTCGCCGGCGCGAAAGTCTCGCGGCGCCGTGTAGATCCGATCCGAAAAGAGCAACGCGGGGAACACACGCTCGCGAATTCCCGCCATCAGCGGGGATAGCGTGTCGCCGACGACGCGGACGATCGCCCCCGGCACCTCCGTCGCGAGCGGCGCCCCCAGCGTATCGCTGCGCGTCGTCGTGTCCCGCCGGACGCGCAGGCGCGACAGCCCGGTCGCCTCGGTGGCAAGCCAGGACATTGCGTTGTCAATCGCGATCACCACGCCCCCCGACCGCACCCACCCGGCGAGACGCTGACGTCCGCTGTCCCCGAGCACGCCGTTGAGCGCACTCGCGGAGACCGACGGTATGACGAGCACGTTGAAATCATCCAGCGCCGCGCCCGTGACCCCGGAAACGCCGATCGTCGTCACGGGATACTGGAGTCGGTGGTCGAACGCATACCATGCATACCCGAATGACTGCCCGGAGATCGGGTCCCCGCCGAGCAGCGCGACCCGCGGCACACGGAGGGGAAACACGCTGTTGCTGCCGAGGTCCGCACCCTCGGCGACCGCGGCCGAGCCAAGGGGGACGATCCGGGCTCCAGTCGCCGCGATCGCGCGTCGGACGATCGCGTGAACCCGCGTGCCGTTGGCCGCCACACGAACCACGAAGGCTCCACTCACGAACCGCGTATCGCCACTTCGGAACGCGCGCGGCGCAAACCACACGCGCACGCTGTCGCGCAGAAGCTGTCCGAGCAGCGCCGTGGATGCTTCGCTGCCCGGCTCGAACGCGTAGCCGTAGGTCGCTTCGGCGAGCTCCGCCACCGGGGCCCGCGTGAAGGTCGCACCTTCGGTCGCGCCGACGAGCGCGCGCGTGGACCATGCACGCGCGCGGAAGGCATACGGCATCGACCACGCGGTCAGGTCGTAGAAACGATCGCCTTGGTCGTTGCGCCGGCTCTCCAGCTCCTCGGCGATGAACGACGAGTCCAGCACAGCGTCCGGTTCCAGCAGCGCCCGGGCGAGCCGCCCGGCAGGCTGCGCGAGGTCGACGACGTAGGAACCGGCGGGGATGCGCGCGGCGCCCGTCGTGCCACCGAGCTCGGAGGCATCACGAACATCGGCGGGCGCACGGAGTCGCTGCACCGTCACTCCGTTGCGCTGGAGTAATGACGCCAGCGAATCGCCGCGGCTCTGCACATCCGCCTCGATGACGACGGCGCGCACCGGCCCGCGCTCGCCTTCGCTGATCGCGCTCGTCCGAAACGCGAGGTAGTCGCGGACGCGTTCCCTGGCGCGGCGCGCCGACGTCATGAGCGTCGCCCACGACGCGGTGTAATGGTGGGTCGCCGCTTCACGGAGGGTGAGCACCGTTCCATCCGACCGACGGATGGCACCCCCGCTGCTCGACGCCTGCTCGTAGGTCATGCCGATGGCGCCGTTGAACGCCGGCCACGAGTCGCCGAATCCGGCGTAGAAGAAATCGTAGCCCTCGCGGCGGAAGTACGACCAGCCGTTCGCATCGAACGCCGCGGCGTTCGATGCGCCGAAGATTTCCCACCACTTGGTGATCGTCGCATGGATATTCTTGTTCACCGGCGCCATCGGCGGCGGGAAGAAGTACGATGAGCTCGACCCCATCTCGTGGAGGTCCACCGCGACGTGCGGGCGCCAGCGGAGCATCGAGGCGATCCGCCCCCGCGTCTCCGGGTGCGACATCGTGAACCAGTCCCGGTTCAGGTCGAAGTAGTAGTGGCTCGTCCGCGGACCCGGCCAGCTCCCGCTGTGCACGAGCCCACCGGGGATCGGCGACGGACCGAACGCGCCGGTGGCGCGCTGGACGTCGTGTGCGTGACGTTCATGACCGTCGGGATTCTGCAGCGGGTCGATCAGCACGACGGCGCTGTCGAGGAACATTCGCGTCTCGGGATCCTGTCCGGCCGCGAGTTGATAGATCAGCGCAATCGCTGACTCCGCTCCTGACGCTTCGTTCCCGTGCACGGTGTGGCCAAGCCACACGATCACCGGCAGCCGCGCAGCGATCGCCGTCGCCCGGCCCCCCGCCTCGCCGATCGCGTCGGAGAGCGCGACGGCATCAGTCCGGATTTGCTCGATTCGCTGCTGATTCGCCTCACTCGTGATCACGAGCATCACCGACTCACGGCCCTCGAACGTGCGCGCGACGGTGTCCACGTGCACGCGCCGGCTCGCCGCGGCCACCCGGTCGATGTAGCGCATCAGGAGGTGATGCTGTGTGAAGCGGTCACCGACATCGTAGCCGAGCACGGAGCGCGGCGCGGGGACCGACGCGTCGTACTGGCCCCCCGTTCGGAGCGCATGCTGTGCGTGGAGCGATGGCGCCGCAACGGCTAGCGAAAGAGCGAGGGCAAGGTGCCGGCGCGTCATTGGGGAGGTCGGAGACACTGGTCAGCCGCCGCGCCGCGCCGTCGCGACCGGCACGAGGTCGCGATCGAGGTCGAGCAACACATCGAGCACAGTCTCGATCGCGCTCACGTAAAACGCGGGCGTGATGCGCGCGAACTCATCACTCGGCTGGTGATAGCCGGCGTGGTCCTCGACGCCGAAATAGAGGAAGGGTATGCCGACGCGATTGAACGGGCCGTGATCCGATGAATTCGTCCAGTTGTCACTCCCCGTTGCCGTCGGGCCCTCGTGGCCGGTGAGCAGCTTCAGGCGGGCGTGAGCATGTGCCCGCTGGACATATGGCAGCATCACCGGATGGGCGTAGGTGCCGACGGCGTACAGCTCGGCCTTTTCGCTCCGGCTGAGCATGTCCATGTTGATGTTCACGATGATCGAGTCTCGCGGGACCGGAGGATCATCGACGAAGGCGCGGGCCCCACGGAGCCCCGATTCCTCGGCGTCGAACGCCACGAAGATCATCGAGTGCCGTGGTGGGTGCGCGACGAAGTACCGAGCCAGCTCGAGCATCGCCGCGGTTCCTGATGCGTTGTCGTCAGCGCCGTTGTTGATCGAATCCCCGGCGACTGGTCGACCGATCCCGATGTGATCGTAGTGGGCGGAGACGACGATGTACCGACCCGGAGCACCAGTGCCTCGCACGTGACCGACGACATTCGCGGCCGCGACGGCGGCGCTGTCGCGCATCAGGACGAACGGCTGGACGAACGAGCTGCCGAAGCGCAGCAACCCCGCGCGTTGCATCCCCTGCTCCACGTAGGCGCGCGCCATGAGCCCGCCTCTTGTCCCCGCCCGTCGGCCCGCGAACGAGTCGGCAGCGAGGGTGCGGACATCGTCGAGCGCACGCTGTCCGGCGACGCGGTCAGATCCGGCGGCCGTGATGCCACCGGGTCCTGCCGATGCCGCTGCACTGCTATCCGTCGATCGATCACCCTGTCGCGTGGCGCAGCTGGCGAGCGCGATCGCGCTGAGGGCGAACGAGAGGGGTACTGCACGCACGATTCTCGGGAACATGGCACGTCGGAAAGGGGTGGGTCATCGTCGGATCTGGAGAACGCTAACGGTGACACGCACGGCACGCGAGACAGTTGCGCGGCTGCGGCCCCATTAATGCCCACAGTGAGGGTTTTCTCCGGCG
>JANOCW010000049.1:0-4995 GCA_031412375.1 Gemmatimonadaceae bacterium
CGCGGTGGCGGCCGGACGATCCCGCTCCGGTTTCGCGCCCGTCACGGACGGTTTGAGAGCTGCCGCTGGCCCCGGGGATTCGGCGACTGGTACCGGCCGCCGCACGGGAAGGCGCCGCGATAGCGCGAGCCCACCGGGATCTGCCATCACCGGGCGAGCGCTCCGCGGAGGTTCGAGCATGGCGACGCTCACGCGAGCCTCTGCCGATGGAACCCCCGCCATCGCACCGCTGCAGGCGCAACCAACCCGCGGCGCGAGGTCGACCAGGGCGCGGGCGCCGCTGGTCAGGTGGCGTTCGAGGGCGACGACCAGATCGTCGTCATCGATCTGGTGCACGCGGCGAGGCCGAGCGATCGCCGCGGCAGGACCGGCGGCGGGAAGTCCACCGGGGAGCGACAGATGCCGACGCCGATCGGGAGGAAGAATTGACTCGAAAAGTTCGGGCTGCGATTCGAGGGCGATCTCATTGGCCCTGAAGCGATCAAGAAGTTCCGAAGGAGCGATCCACGCATCGATCGCGCTGTCCGCGGCGGCGGGACAGGCCCCGGCGTAGGTGATGTGCACATGCCGGTGGCCGTAGACGCGCCTCAGGTAGCGCGCTGCCGCGACTGGCGGGGCGACGATCGATACGAGGTGCGGAGAGAGATCAGTCGCCATGTCGCCCAGCGTCCGGGCAACCAACGGACAGCTGCACATCACGGCGACCTGCTCCGGGTGCGACGCAAGCGTGCGAAGGCATTCGCCCGCGATGAGCTCATCCCCCCACGTCGCGGGGACGGCGAGATCGTACCCGGCAGCGAGGCAGCCATGCCAGAGCTGGATCGGCGTCGCCGGGTGCGCCGCCAGCAGCGCATCGGCTCCCACGATGATGACGGCGACGGGCTTCATCGACCCTGTGCTCTCCGTCGCCATGTCACGCCTCCCTCGTGAGCGCCTGTCAGATTCACGATATTGTCCGGTTTGGAAACTAATTCCCCGGCCATCCGCCGGACACCGCCGCGCCACTCCGATGGGTGCTATGCGATGCCCGGTCGGGGGCTCCGGCGAATCATTCCAGGGAGCGACAGCAGGGCCCACACCCCCTCGAGGACGATGAATCCCCACCGTCCGTCGGCGATCGCGACCCAGGTCAACAGCAACGCACCGAAGAAGTTCAGCGCGTTGTAGGCGCGATCCGCTCGCCCCAGCCATCCGCGCTGGAGGGCGAGATACCCCGCTAGTACGAGAGCGGCCCCAATGCCGGCGATCAGTTGATTGAGCATCGTTCGATCGTGAGATTCAGGAATGGGATGGACACGGGTTACCCGCACGCTGACGCTCCGCGCACTTCGGCACCCCGGGCTCGGGGTCGACCTGCTTCGCGTCGCGTGGAGGTTTCGCAGGCGGCACTGGTATCGGCGATTTCCGTTCCTCCCGCTGCCGGCACGCGACTACGTGCGCTGGCGGATGCACACCGCGTACGGTGATCACGACGCAGTCCCCTCGGCTGATGACGTCGAGCGCTATGCGCGGTGGGCGGCGCGCGGACCGTGATCGTCCACCACGAGCCGGGCGCGGCCCGAGCGCCTGCGCGTCCGGATACCGCTGCTCTCTCAAGGGCGATCAAGGCCCAGGCGTTCGGCCTCGGCTTCGACCTGGTCGGGATCACCTCCCTCGGCGAGGCCGGCACGGCACCGGCGTTCGAGCACTGGCTCGAGCTCGGGTACGCCGGCGAGATGGACTACCTCGCGCGCGGGGCCGGAAAGCGGCGCGATACGCGTCGTCCGGTTCCGGGAACGGTGAGCGCCATCGTCGTCGCGCTGGATTACGGCGGCCGTGAGCCATCGGGCCCGGTCGCTCGTTATGCGCGCGGGGATGACTACCACGATGTCATGCTGGCGCGGCTGCGTGATCTGCACTCGTGGCTCGATTCGCACACGGGCGCGGCCGTCGCCGGCAAGGCGTACGTCGACACCGGCCCCCTGCTCGAGCGCGACCTGGCACGCCGCGCAGGACTCGGGTGGTTCGGGAAGAACACGAACCTGCTGCATCCGACGGTCGGGTCGTTCTTCTTCCTTGGCGCGTTGCTCGTCGACCTGGAGCTCGCGTCCGACGCGCCGTTCGAAGCGGATCGATGTGGGACGTGCACCCGCTGCCTGGATGCCTGCCCGACCGGCGCCCTCGTGGCGCCCCGCGTGCTCGATGCGAGGCGCTGCATCTCGTATCTCACGATCGAGCTGAAGGGGGAGATCCCGACGGAGCTCCGCGAGGGAGTCGGAGGCCTCGTGTACGGCTGCGACATCTGCCAGGACGTCTGCCCGTGGAACGTCCGATTCTCTACGGGGCTGAGCGAGCCATCCTTCGCCCCGCGCGCTGCGATCGCCGGGAAGGACGCACGGACGCTCTCGCTCGACATCCTTGCCATGGATGACCAAGCCTTCCGCATCGCCTTCGCGGGGTCGCCAATGAAGAGGGCGAAGCTTCGCGGGCTCAAGCGCAACGCGGCCGTGGTGCTCGGGAACGTCGGCACGTCGGCCGATGCATCCGCACTCATCGCGGCGCTCGATGATGCCGAACCGCTCGTGCGGGACCATGCACGAGCGGGACTCAGCGAGTTGAACGCGCGGACGGGCGGCGAGATCTAGGGAGTCAGCACCACCTTCGTGCACCCGGGGTCCTCCACCTTGTCGACGCGGACGTCGCCCTTGCCGTGCCATACCAGTGCTTTCATCTGACTCCCTGCCGGTAAAGGTCGAGCGCCGCGGCGGCCTCGCCCAATGACTCGCGAAGGCAGTCGCCACTGTCGACGACGACGACGGCATTCTGGCGCTGACCGACCGCAACCACGAACGGTGCCCGCATCAGCTCGAGGCAGCGACGATCGTGGCTGGGTCACCTTTCACCCTGCGGGACGCGGCAGTCTCCCGTCAGGAATGGGCGTCAAGTGCTGGGCGGATGAGACGCGCGGCAATGTGAGCATGAACCTGCTCCCCTTGCCGAGCGTGCTCGTTGCGATGAGGTCTCCACCCATCCCCCGCGCGAGATCGCGGCTGATCGCGAGGCCCAGCCCCGTTCCCTCGTGCGGGCGGGTGAGGTCCGCCCGGACCTGGACAAACGGGTCGAAGATCAAGTCCAGCTTGTCGGGCGGAATCCCGATCCCGGTGTCCGCCAGGACGATCTGCACCGTACCGTCCTCATCGGATCCCGACATCTCGATTCGTCCCCCGCCGTCGGTGAACTTGACCGCGTTCGAGAGGAGATTGACGAGGATCTGCCGGAGCTTCTCCGCATCGGCGCGGGCCACGACAACCGGCGAGCACTCGGCCACGACGAGCGTAAGCCCCTTGGCCCGGGCTTGTGGATTGACCAGTGACTCGGCGGCGCTCATCGCCTCGCGCACCGGCACGTCGATGATGTCGTAGTGCACCGTGCCCGTTTCGAGCTTCGCGTAATTGAGCACCTCGTTGATGAGACCGAGCAGGTGGCGCTGGCTCATCTGGATGCGCCGCAGGTCCTCGCGCTGCTGGGCGGAGACCGGTCCGCGAATCCCCATCTCCATCAGCTCGGCGTAGCCGCCGATCGCGTTCAGCGGGGTCCGCAGCTCGTGGCTCATCACCGCCAGGAATTCCCCTTTTGCGCGATTGGCCGCCTCGGCGATGGCATACGCCTCCTCGACGGCCGTACGCGCCTCCTGCTCGCGGTTGTACAAGAGCTCGATCTCGCGTCGGGCGCGGACGTGGTCGGTGACATCGGTGCCGTGCGCGATGACACCGGAGCGCGACCCGTCCGCTTCGACGAGGGGAAGGTAGACGAAGTCGACGAAACGTTCCTCATGCGGCTCGCCCGGGGTGCGCGCGAGCCGGACCGGCACCTCCCGTCCCACGTACGGCGTGCCACTCGCGAGCACTGCGTCGAGCAACGCGGTGAAGCCCTGATCGCGGAGCTCGGGTAGTGCGTCGTCGAACGTCCTGGCGACCACCTCGCGTTGGCCAACCAGCTGATAGTACGCCGCATTCACCAACTCGAACGCGTGCTCCGAGCCGCGGAGCACGGCGAGAAAAGTCGGCGCGTGCTGGAAGACGTACGCCAGGCGTGACCGCTCGACCTCGAGCGCACGCACCAGTTGCTCACGCTCCTGCGCTGCGGCGCGCGACTGCGTGATGTCCTTGAACAGGATCGCAACCGTACGCTCCTCCGGCCGCCCGACACGGAACGCGTAGACGTCGAACCAGCGTCCCATCGCGTCCGACCCGCTTTCGAAGCGCGTCGGCGTCCCCGTGCTTGCAACGCGCCCGTACGTCTCGAACCAGTGCGACTCCAGATTGGGGACGAGCTCGCGCGCGGTGCGGCCCTTCGAATCGCTGAGGCCCGTCTGCATCACGAAGGCTTCATTGGTCTCCACGAAGCGATAGTCGACCGGAGCGTCGTGGTCATCGAACAGCACATGGATGACACAGAAACCCTCGTCGAGCGATTGGAAGAGGGCCCGGTATCGCGCCTCACTTTCGCGCAGAGCAGCCTCCCCGGTCTTGCGCGCCGTGACGTCGCGCCAGAAAAGCGCGAGGCCGCTCTCTTCGGTCGGATACGCGTCGATCTCCAGATGGCGGTCGTAGCCCTCGCCGACGTAATGATGCGTGAAATGGGCTTCGACCCCTTCCGCAACCACGCGCCGGTATTCGCGCTCCGCCGCCGAACCGAGCGAAGCGGGAAAGACGTCCCAATGCGTGCGACCCATGACATCGGTGCGTGTCATTCCCAGGGCGCGCTCGGCAGCGGCGTTTATGGCGATGAATCGGAACTCGCTGTCCATGGTGACGTGGGCATCGCTCACCTGCTCCAGGATGCGGGCAGTCCGCCGCGCCGCGTTGACACTCTCCGCGCGGAGACGTTCGCGCTCGAGATCGCCGAGAATCCGCCGCGTCGTCTCCTGGCAGACGACGAGCGTCCCGGCGATATGTCCGTCGTCGTCGCGCACGGGGATGTAGCTGTACGTCCACCACACGTCCTCGATCCGCC
>JANOCW010000050.1:0-3369 GCA_031412375.1 Gemmatimonadaceae bacterium
TCCTGGCCGCGCTGGCGGACCGCGTGGCCGACCTCGTCATCGCCCCATGATCATCCCACCCGCCTGATGACGACTCGCGCAACCCTGATTCCCGGCGATGGGATTGGCCCGAGCATTACCGATGCGACCACTCGCATCCTCGAGGCTGCGGGAGCGCGGTTCGAGTGGGACAGGCAGGTGGCAGGCGCGGCCGGCGTCGAGCAATGGAAGGACCCGATGCCGGATGCGACACTCGACTCGATCCGGGAGACGCGCTTGGCGTTGAAGGGCCCGCTCGAGACGCCGGTCGGCGATGGCTACCGCTCGGTCAACGTCGCGCTGCGGAAAACGTTCGACCTCTACGCCAATGTTCGCCCCGTCCGCACGATCCAGCCAGGCGGACGCTACAGCGGCATCGACATCGTGCTCGTGCGCGAGAATACCGAAGGCCTCTACTCCGGCGTCGAGCACTACATCCGCATCGGGGACGATCCGGAGGCGGCCGCCGAATCGGTGGCGATTGTCACGCGGACGGGCAGCGAGCGTGTCATTCGCTACGCCTTCGAGTACTGCGTGAGGCATGGCCGCCGCAAGCTGACGCTCGTGCACAAGGCGAACATTCTCAAGTATACGAGCGGGCTCTTTCTCGAAGTCGGTCGGGACATGGCGCGGGAATACGAAGGACGGGTGGTCTTCGAGGACCGGATCGTCGACGCCATGGCGATGCAGCTCGTCATCAAGCCCGAGCGCTTCGACGTGCTCGTGACGACCAACCTGTTCGGCGACATCCTCTCCGATTTGATGGCGGGGCTGGTGGGCGGTCTTGGCCTCGCGCCAGGCGGAAACATCGGCAAGCACGCCGCGATCTTCGAAGCAGTGCACGGCACCGCCCCCGACATTGCCGGGAAGGGCGTCGCGAATCCGGCCGCACTGCTCCTCGCCGCCTGCATGATGCTCGACCACGTCGGGGACGCCGGCCGCGCAACTCGCATCCGAACGGCGCTCGAGACGGTCATCCGTGACGGCCGAACGGTGACGCGCGATCTCGGAGGTACGGCGGGCACGGATCAGTTCGCGGACGCCATCATCGCGATGCTGTGAGCGCCGCTTCCGTCTGTCACGTCTCCGACCTGCACTTCGGGCAGCCGGCAGTGCCGGAGCAGATCGATGCGATCGAGCAGATCATCCAGGACCGGAAGTTCGACGTCGTCGCAGTGTCGGGCGACCTCACCCAGCGCTCCCGGTCGGGCGAGTTCCAGCGCGCACGCGCCTTCCTGCGAGACGCCGAGCGCGTGAGCCGGACGATCGTCGTTCCTGGCAATCACGACGTGAAGTGGTGGCGCGCGCCGCTCGGGTTCGGCAACCCCGCCCGCATCAGCGAGAACTACCGGAAGTTCATCGGCGAAGATCTCGAGCCCGTGCTCCGCATCGATGGCGTGACCTTCGTCGGCATCAATACGGCGCAGGGCGTGACGCGGCGCACGCTGACGTGGAACGTGCGCGACATCTCGATCATCGGCGACGTGCGTCGGTCACAGATCGAACGCGCGAGACGGCAGTTCGCGCGCAGTCCGGAGGCGGATGCGCGGGTGATCGTGATGCACCACAACCCCGTCCGCGGGCAGCTGTCGCAGCGGCATGGACTCAAGAACACGAAGCGGATTCTTGGGGCATTCGCCGAGCTGGGCGTCGATGTGGTGCTCTGCGGCCACGATCATCAGGAAGCCATCCACTACGTGGAGCATACCCGCAAAGGCACAGTGATCTCGACCGCGGGCACGGTCTCCAACCGCTCGCGCGGCGGTCGGCCGTCATCGCTGAACGTGATCACCCTCTCGCCCGGCCAGATCGAGGTGTCCACCTCCGTCTGGTCGCCGAAGATGCGAACGTTCGTCCCCGGGGCGTTGCAATGCTTCGCGCGCTGAGCGAGTTGATCCGCCGCCGGCGACCCGATCCCGCTCAACTCGTTTTCGAGCTTGCCCCACCACCCCGGTCGGCGATCGAGCTGTTCGGTCGCCTTCGTGCGCTCGGGCTCAAGGGCTATGATCGGTGCCGGCTGACGCGCAATCGCACCGTCATGGTGAGCTTCAGCGGCCGCGAGCTCCGCGTTCACGAGGCGTTCCTCACGGCGCCCCCGGAGGTACTCGGTTCGATCGTCACCTTTGCGTGCGGACGCACGCGCGCACACCGTGCAGCCGCGCGGCGTGTGATCCTCGCCTACCCGATCGAGCGGCCCGCGCCTCAGCGTCGCTCGAGGGAGCAGGCGCACCCGAACGACGCGCCCCTCGTCGTGGAGCTGGAGCGCCGCCATGCGGAGCTCAATCGCGAGCATTTCGCGGCGCAGCTCGGGGCCGTGACCAACCGCGTGTCGCGACGGATGAAGAGCCGGCTGGGACACTACAGCGCGGCCCGGGAGGCCGACGGGCGGGCGGAGATTGTCATCAGCCGTCGCCACATCCGCCGGCATGGGTGGCCCGAAGCGCACCACACGCTCCTGCACGAGATGGTTCACCAGTGGCAGGATGAGCACGGCGACGTCATCGATCACGGGCCGGTCTTCCGCGCGCGCGCACGCGCGGTCGGCATCACGCCGTCGGCGCGGCGATTGCTCGCGACCGGAACCCGTGGCTGTGCGGCGGACATGGTGAGCACCGACGAGGTGCCGCGCTTGCAGGTGGCGCGAGATGGCTGAGCGCCGGCTATCTTTCCACCCATGACCAGCGATTTTCTCGACATTGACAGCGTCCTCTCCGAAGAGGAGCGCGCCGTGCGCGACAGCGTCGGCCGGTTCGTGGATGAGCGCGTGCTGCCGGTGATCGGCAAGGCATACGTCGACGGCAAGTTTCCGAAGGAACTCGTTCCCGGCATGGCGGAGATCGGCGTGTTCGGCGCCAACCTGCCCGAGGAGTATGGGTGCGCGGGCCTCAACAACGTTGCGTACGGTCTCATCATGCAGGAGCTCGAGCGAGGCGACTCGGGCGTCCGGTCCTTTGCATCCGTCCAGGGTGCGTTGGTGATGTATCCGATTTACGCGTTCGGGTCCGAGGAGCAGAAGCGCCACTACCTGCCGAAGATGGCCAGCGGCGAGATCATCGGCTGCTTCGGGCTGACAGAGCCGGATTACGGCTCCAACCCATCGGGGATGATCACGATGGCGCGCAGCCAGGCCGATGGCAGCTACGTCCTGAATGGCGCAAAGATGTGGATCACCAACGGTTCGACGGCGCAGGTCGCCATCGTCTGGGCGAAAACCGACGATGACAAGAGCGATCGCTCGATCCGGGGGTTCATCGTCCCCACCGATGCGCCGGGCTTCAAGGCACGGGACCAGAAGGGAAAGCTCTCACTCCGCGCCTCCGACACGAGCGAGCTCGTGCTGCAGGACGTTCG
>JANOCW010000051.1:0-12456 GCA_031412375.1 Gemmatimonadaceae bacterium
CTTCTTTCAGCCCGACATGCGGACACGGGCGCGTTGAAAGGAGATCTCATGTCCCCGTCCCCCTCGCCAGGCGGCAACGCCGGCACGCCCCCTCCGCGCCGTCTTCTTCCCGAGCGCCCTTCGCTGGAGCAGCTCAGGAAAGAGGCAAAGGACCTGCTGCGCGATGCGCGCGGCGGCGACGCAAGCGCCCTCGCCCGCATCACGGCCACCGAGCGCAGTACACCCAGCGCTCGAACCACCCTCGCTGACGCACAACTCGCGATCGCGCGCGAGTTCGGATTCCCGAGCTGGCCGAAGCTCGTCCGCCACGTGGAGGTCGTCACCGGCGGCGGGTTTATGCTGCGGCCGCTCATTCGTCCAGTGGAGCTCTCGCCCGGTCGGCGTTGGACGATCGCCGACGGAACGGACGCGCCGACGGACGATGTCTTCGCCATGTTCGTCGCTGCGCGCGAGGGTGACATCGCGACGGTGAAGCTACTCGTGACACGCACTCCCTCGCTCGCGACCGTCGAGTACAACTACACGCCGCCGATCCACTTCGCGGTGCGCGAAGGACACCGCGACGTCGCCGAGTTTCTCCTGAACCACGGTGCCGATCCAGCCTACCGCAGCTATCCCTTCCAGGAATCACTGCTGACCTTCGCCGAGGATCGCGGCCACGAGGAGCTGGCCGCCCTCCTGCGGCGGCAACTCACGCGCCGTTTCGCCGTCACGCCAGGAACGCAAGCGATCATCGCAGCGGCAGGACAAGGCGACCTCGCGGGAGTGGAGACCGAGCTCGCTCGCGACCCCGCGCTCGCTCGAGCCAGCAACGAAACTGGCGACACGGCGCTCCACCATGCGGCGAAACATGGGCATCTCCACGTCGTTCGGACATTGCTCGCCGCTGGCGCGAACGTGGACGCAGTGCGCGGCGACGGCTACCGGCCGGTGCACTGTGCGCTCATGCCCAACTGGTTCTTCCAGGTCAAGCTGGGTCCCCGCGAGGAGATCGCGGAGTTGCTGCTGTCTCACGGCGCGCGGTACACGATCTTCATTGCCGCCCTGCGTGGCGACGAGCAGTTCGTGCGCGACGCCCTGGCCCGCGACCGCTCGCTCGCGAACTTCGAGGACACCTGCCATCATCGCGTGCTCTCGGCGGCTGTGCGCCGACGCGACGTCACGATGACGCGGCGGCTGCTCGAGCACGGCGCGGATCCGAACCTGCCCGAAGAGGGCGCGTTGCGCGGGCTGTCGCTGTGGATCGCCGTCAACGATCGTCAGCGCGAGATCGTGCGCCTGTTGCTGGCGCACGGCGCCGACCCGAATGCAGATGTCGACTCGTCCGGCACACCCATGGAGCAGGCGAAAAAAAAGGATTCCGAGCTGACGGAGCTACTCCGCAGACACGGCGGGCGTCAGCAACCGTCCAACGGCGACCGCGATCGCGTCGCGCAGCTCGTGCAGGAGGGGAAGCTCGACGAGGCGGAGCGGCTGCTGCGAGCCAACCTTCAGTGGATACATGACGATGAGGCTGGCTGGGGGGACGGCATCCTCGCCGGCCCGGCACGCGACGGGCGGCACGACGTCATTGCGATGCTCCTGCGACTCGGCGCTCATGTGCCGCCGGTGTCGAAATGGGCGCCGTACTACTACTTCAAGCACGAGGCGACCGCGGAGTTCCTGCTGGAGCACGGGATGGAGCCCAATCACATGAATTGGCACCGATTCACCCTGCTTCATCACATGGCCGCTGAGGGGGAGCTCGCCAAGGCGAAGCTGCTGCTCGCGCACGGCGCGGACATCGACGTCATCGACGACGAGTACCGTTCCACCCCCCTCGGCGTTGCCGCTCGACGCGGCCAGACCGCGATGGTCGAGCTATTGCTCGAGCGCGGCGCGGATCCGATCGCGGCGGGGGCATCGTGGGCCGTCCCTCTCGCGTGGGCGGAGCGGAATGGCCACGCCCACGTCGCGGAAATGTTGCGGAAGGCGGGCGCAGAGCACGGGTTCGGTACCGCTGACATGTGATCGCCGAAACACGCCGAGTACGGACATGAACGACCCGCGGCGCTGGGGAGCGGGGGTCGCCGACTCGGCGTCGCTCTCGACTCGGTCGGCGCCACCGCACACCGTGGCCGGGTTCCTCGCTGGATCGAGCGTATCGAGCCGAGCGCCCGGTCCCTGACCGAATCGACCGAAGGAGGGAGTGGAACACCTTCGCTTGCGTGGACCACTCCGGTTCCAGACGGTCATCACTCGGAGGCTTCCCACCGAGTCGGGGCCGGCGCAGCCAGATAGGGTGCCGACGGCTGCAGGTCGAGCGCGGGGCGCGGGTCAGGGTGCGACGAACCACGCCAAGAGCGTTGCTTTTACGCAACGGTCTTGGGGCTGTGAACATCCAGCAAATTCAGCATGCAAGTCGTTATCCGTCAAGCGGATGACTGTGTACACAGAAAGCCGTTGCGCCACGCGCACGCCAGATGCATTCGCCGGTACCGTAGCACCGCCTTTTAAGGAGTAGCCGACGAGCCGTCGAGACATGAGTGAATCCCGGTCCCTGCTGCGCGTCGCTCTCCGCGACCCCCTAGACAAGGAAGTACCGATGAAGCCTGGACTGGCACTCGCCATCATGCTCCTGTTCGCCGCCGCGTGCTCTGACAAGCCGGAAAAGTCGGCTGCTCCAACCGAGCCCTCCGCTACGATCGAGCGTGACGAGGTCGCGCCTGTCCCCTCGATGAGTAGCGCGACGGTTTGCCTCTCCTACGGCCGGGACCGGGAGCTCGTCCGCGCAGAGCTCAGGGACAATCCCCCTGCGGAGAAGCTCGAGAAGCTGAAGACGCGACTCAAGTCGCTCGAAGAGCTCATCCTCGACGCCTGCTGACCGAGAAGCCCGATGACGGCCGGGCGCGACACGCCCAGCCCGCTTCGAAGTATTCGAAGCTACTCCCCTCGCCGTGACTCTGTGCATCCGATGAGATACCTCGCCCTGCGGGCAGCACTCGCCGTTGCCGCCACTGTTTGTCTGCTCCCGTTCGGTGCCCATGGTCAGAGCGCCCCGAAGGCGCTGGTCTACTGCCCTGTTGGCATCGATGCCGTTGGGTGCACGAATATTTCCACTACGCTCGCGGAGAAGTATCCGGGTGGCGTGGATCTCGGGTATGACGGTGCGTCGGGCACAGTGGATCTCAGGACCGTGGACCTGTGGCAGTACGAGGTCGTGATCGTTCCGTCGCTTGCCGACAATGAGGCGACGAAGCCGTACGCCCTTCTGCGGGACCCTGTCGTCGCGGAGCGACTTCACGATGCGCTCATGGGGCGCATCGCCATGTGGTCGGGAACGCCTGACCTCGGGACGGCGACGAGCCCGAACCGCGCGCAGAAGAACGTTTTGATCGCGAATCTCGCCGGTTGGGCGAGCGGGAACTACGCGACGGTGAAGGGGCCAGGGCTGGTGACGTTCCTTGACCAGTCGGAGACCGCCACGGCTCGATACGACTGGGTGCAGGCGCTGACGAAAGTGAACGTGATCGCGGACCTGAAGCTCGCCACCTACGCGAGCGTGAGTGCGCTGACGGCCACGGGCACATCGATCCTCACCAGCGGTGACGGTCTCCTCGCCTACACGAACATGGCGTCGTTCGGCTTCCAGCTGCCCTCGGGCGCAGCGGGTGTCTCGCTCGATGCGGTCGGCCAGACGGGGACGACGGTCGGGGGCCAGGTCGTGCTCCTGACGTCCGCCGGCGGGAACAGCGGCGGCGCGGTCGTGAAGACCGACCTGGATGACTACGCCCCGGGGACCACCGTGGTGATGACCGGCACCGGCTGGCAGCCCGGGGAGACCGTGTCGCTCACGCTGCACGAGGATCCGCTGATCGATGCCGATCGCACGTTCACGACCGTGGCCGACGCGAGCGGCAACCTCGAGTTCACCGGTTTCGCGCCCGAGCAGCACGACATCGATGTTCGCTTCATCCTGACGGCCGTCGGCGGGAGCTCCGGCCTTCGCGCCCAGACGACGTTCACCGATGGGGTCACGTTCGCGGGGTCGACGACAAATGACAACGCCGCCGGCGGGACGAGCCTCATGGTCGGCACGCCGGAGGGCGTCGGCGTTGGCGATCTGCTCCTCGCGCAGATCACGTTCACCGGCGGCAACACCATCACGACGCTCACCCCGCCCGCCGGGTGGACCGCGCTCCCGCGCGACAACAGCGGCTCGTCGCTGGGGCAAGTAATCTACTGGCGGGTGGCGGACGGCTCGGAGCCCGCGTCCTACACGTGGGGGTTCAGCGGCTCGACCAAGGCGACCGGGGGGATCGTCCGGTACAGCGCGGTGGACATCGGCGGCAATCTCAATCCGATCGCGGCGAGCGGGTCGACGAGCGGCACGCTCCCAACCGGGCTGACGACGACGCTGGTGGCGCCGAGCGTGACGACGCCGACGCGGAGCACGATGGTCGTGACCTTCTTCAGCGTTCGCGCGGCGGCGACGCTGTCCACGCCGGTCGGGATGACCGAGCGGCACCAGCGGGCGAACGTGAACGCCGCGGCGCCTCTCGGGCCCTCGATCATGGCGAGCGAGGTCGCGCAGTTCGAGACGGGGGAGACGGGCATGAGCACGTCGACCGCGAACGAGCGAGGCGCCTGGGTCGCGCATACCGTCGCGATCGATTGGAGGCAGTCTGGAAGCGGTGGCGGTTCCACAACGACCCCATTCACGGTCAACCGGCCGGCGGATGCAACCGCGGGAGACCTTCTACTCGCGAACATCATGTTTCGGGGCGACGCCACCGTCACAGTGACTCCGCCGAGCGGATGGACTCTCATTGCGAAGCGGACCAACACCGGGACACCGATCACCCAGGCGACCTACTGGCGCATTGCGGGCATCTCCGAACCGGCGACCTATGTCTGGGGGCTTTCGACGGCCCTTCGCGGCGCTGGAGGCATCACGGCCTATACCGGCATCGATACCGACAGCCCGATCGATGGCGTCGCAACCAATCCGCCTGAGGACCTGGACGTCGTGGCCAGCACCGACATGACGGCACCGTCCGTCACGACGACCGTGCCGGGCGCCATCGTCGCTGCACTCTATGCGCTGGACGCAAACACGATCGTCACCGCACCAGCGGGCATGCTCCTTCGCTATCAGTTCAACTCCAGCACCAACAGCAAGGTCGCCGCTGCCGACGTGCTCCAGGATGTTGCAGGGCCGAGCGGACCGAAAGTGGCGACGGGGGCTGTCGCGGTGCGGTGGGTGGCCCAGACGATCGCGTTGCGCCGGCGGCCGCGGGCGGTGACGCTCGTCTTCTCGACGCCCGCGCAGGCCGGCCTCGTCAACGCCTGCCTCGGCCCGATCACCATCCAGACCCAGGACGAGTACGACCGGCCGGTGAACGTCGTGACCAACCTCGCCGTCAATCTCGCCACCAGCGGCACCGGTGAGTTCTTCACCGCAAGTGGCTGCGCGACGCCACCCGGATCGAACGCCCCCATCGCGGCCGGGACCAGCTCGACCAGCGTCTGGTACAAGGCGTTGGTGCTCGGCACGGGGGCTCACGAGCTGAGCGCCGCCGCATCCGCAATGGCCGGCGCTTCGCAAGTGCAAACGATCGACGCCGACCCCGAGGAGGTTCCACCTGCGACCGTCATCGCGACCCTCGTTGGCACTACGCAGACTTCCCAGTACTCGCCACCGAGTCCCGATCCGAGCGGTATCGCGTATGCGGCCCATCTGGGCAGGCTGGTGATCGTCGACGGTGAAGTCGAGGAAACGGGCGTCTACGGCGGCGCAAACGTCTTCGAGACGACGCCGTCGGGCAGCCTCACGGGCACGTGGACAACGACAGCGTTTTCCATGGAACCCGTTGGGGCGGCATACAATCCTGTCAACGGCCACCTCTTTCTCTCCGACGACGACACGAGGAGGATCTTCGAGATCGATCCCGGCGCTGACGGCCAATACTCGACGTCGGACGACCGCATGACATCGTTCGACACCCGCCCATTCGGGAGTGATGATCCGGAGGGCCTCGCGTTCGATGGGGCGCAGGGCGTCCTGTTCATTGTCGATGGCAAGGGCGCGCAGGTGTACCGCGTTTCGCCGGGTGCCAACGGCATCTTCGACGGCGTAACGCCAGTGGGTGATGATCAGGTGAGCAGCTTCGACATAGAGGTACACGGGGTGCTCGACCCCGAAGGCATTGCCTTCGACTCCGACCGGGGGCACCTGTTGGTCGTCGGCCACCCCAACACGCGGGTGTTTCAGCTCAGCACCACGGGCGTGCTGCTTGGCACCATCGATATTTCCGCGGCAAACGCCGACAAGCCGTCGGGTTTGGAATACCTGCCAGCCGACGCGAGCTCGGGCGGCGGAACGCTGTACATCGTGGATCGCCGAGTGGACAACGACACCGAGCCCAGCGAAAACGACGGGAGGCTGTACCAGTTCTCCCTGCCGGTGGACGTCGTCTCGACCGCCGTCGGTAATATCACCGCGTCGTCCTCGACGTATGGCGGTATGACCGACCTCTCCGCCGCGGTGAGTCCCGCGGTGGCCGGCAGCGTCGCATTCTTCCTCGACGGTGGCGCAACGCCGATCGCCGCCAGCTACGATGCCGCAACGGGTGTCGCGAGCGTCAGCGGCTACTCGCATGGACTCGCCGCCAGCGCCAGCGCGTATGTCGTTCGGGCCGCATTCACCCCCGCCGACGGCAACTATCAGGGCAGCGAAGCCACCAACGCCGCCGCGCTCGCGGTCGCGCAGGCATCCCAGGCGATCGCCTTCGACCTCGGCGGCGTGACGGCCACGTACGGCGACGCCCCGTTCACGGTCGCTGCACTGGCTTCGGGTGGAGCGTCCGGCAACGCCCTCACCTTCACCGGCGAGGTGCCTGGCGCGTGCAGCGTGACGCCGACGGGCGAGGTCACGATCGCGGCGACCGGTCTCTGCACGATCACGGCGAACCAGGCAGGAAACACCAACTACGTGGCGGCCTCACCCGTCTCGCGGAGCTTCAGCGTCTCGGCGCGAGCCCTGACGGTAACGGCGACCGGCATCAGCAAGGAGTACGACGGTACCACGGCGGCGAGCGTGACGCTCGTCGACGACCGCGTCGCGGGTGATGTGCTCACGACCGCCTACACCGACGCCACGTTCACCGACAAGAACGTGGGAATCGCGAAGCCGATCTCCGTAAATGGGATCACGCTTTCCGGCGCGGCCGCGGCGAACTACACGGTGAACACGACTGCGACGAGCACGGCCAACATCACGGCGCGGCCTCTGACGATCACGGCCTCCGCGCAGAACAAGGTCTATGACGGTACAACAACGGCGACAGTGACCCTGGCCGATGACCGGATCAGCGGCGATGTGCTGACGACCACCTTCGTCGCGGCGAGTTTCTCCGACGGAAACGTCGGGACCACGAAGACGGTCACGGTAAGCGGCATCGCGATTTCGGGCACGGCCGCGCAGAACTATACGTTCAGCACGACGGTCCTCGCGACGGCGGACATCACGCCGGCGTCGGCGACGATCACCCTCGGCAACCTGAGCCAGCTTTGGAATGGGGCCGCGAAGGCGGCGACCGCAACCACGACTCCGACTGGACTCGCTGTGACGTTCACCTACTCGCAGAACGGAACACCGGTCGCCGCGCCGACGAACGCCGGGTTCTACGACGTGGTGGCCACGATCAGTAATCCGAACTATCGAGGCACCGCGACGGGGATCCTGGTGATCCTCAACCGGATCGACATCATCCCCGGAACCAGCCAGAACGTCATCTTGATCGCCGACACCAGGACCCCGGAGATCGCCGCGGCCATTCTCGGAACCGTCACCTTCGACGCGCGCACCGTGGTGCAGTCCAGCGTCACGCTCGGTGACGGGATTGGCGCCGATGCGCCGGTGAATACGACCAGTACCGGCGCGTTGCGGGCATCGATCAGCGATGTGAACGCCGACGGCCGCCCCGACCTCGTGGTCTACTTCAAGAAGGCGACGGTGATAAGCATGGGGAACGTGACAACGAAGACCAAGCAGCTCATTGTGCGGGCCACACTCACGAACGGCGCGCCGATCAGGGGCACCGACAAAGTGACCGTGCGTCCATAGCGGGATCGCCAGCCAAGAACACCGGGATCAGACGTCGACACCCTTTCGACGAATTCTCCTAGGCGGTATGAAAGCGGTGACTCCCACCGCCAAAACGCTGAGCCGGTTGAGAATCGCCGAACTCGAGCGTGCTCGCCTGACGACCCTCGGTTCGGCGACCGCGGGAGGCGCGCGCTACGAGCGTGGTGAGGTCGTCACTTCCTCATAGGCGCACGTGAGCGCGTCCCGCGGTCCCGGCTGGCCGAATCGACCGAAGGTCTCGAAGCCGCCGAGCGGGTCGCGCATTGCGAGGATCTCGTCGCGAGACCGTCCGGCTTTCACCTGCGACTCCACGAAGGCGAGGAGCGCACCGAGGTAGTCCCGGAAGCGGGCGACGTCGGCGCGGCTCCCCGTAACTCCGAGGCCGGTGTTCGCGTGCCCGAAGATGTACACCGTCTCGCTGGTGTGGTCGCGCGCAGCATGGTCCAGCACCGTCATCCAGTTGCGAATCGACGCACCGGCGGCTCGGTCGACCACCGGGTGCCGCTGGTTGAACACCAGGTCGCCCATGTGCACGACGTTGGCACGCTCGAACGTGATGACGATGTCGCCACTCGTGTGCGCACGCCCGTAGTGCCGCGCCCTCACGCGTTCGTCGCCGATGTCAGCCGACCATGTTTCCGGGAACGTGACGTCGGGATAGAGCTGATCAGCCGGCGGCTGTCCGCCGGGCGGCGGGCCACCGGGCGGCTGCCGCATGTGCTCGTCCGCCTTCGTGTGAGCGACGACTCTCTTCGCCACCCCGCGGAACGACACGTTGCCCCCCGTGTGATCGCCGTGGTGGTGCGTGTTGATGAGGAAGTCGACGGGGCGGTTGCCGGAGCGCGCGTTCAGTCCGTCGAGGCATGCCTTGGCCTCTACCGGAAACTGGCTATCGACGACGGCGACCGCGCCCGGGTCCACGAGATAGCCAATCGTTCCGCCCCGCATCGTGAAGAAGCCGACGTTGCGGCGGATCGGTATGAAGACAGGCTGCGGTGCCTGCGCTTGCAACGCCTGGGCGACGCGGGGATGGCCGAGCGATGCGGCGAGGGCCGCGGCGCCAGACGTGGCGAGGAACTCACGACGGGTGGTCGACATGTCAGTCTCTCTGGTTGCACGTCAGCTTGCGGGCGCCCGCGAAGCTCGGGCGCCCGACTCCGCGTACGATACAGCGCGTACGCCCTTCCCGGAACCGCTGGCGCACGCTGGCGGACGACCTGCCTGAACCATTACGGTTCACACGTGACCACCCGGATCCCTTCGCGAAAACACGTCATCGCGTGACCAGGCTCGTGCTTCGCGGCGTGGCCGCCGCACTCCTCCTTTCCCCGCTGGTCGCCGGCTGCGCCTCGGCGAAGCCGGGTGAGCCCCCCGCCGCCGTCACAGGCGACCATCAACACACGGCTGGCATGTCGATGCCGGCGACCATTCCCAGGGGCGCGCTGTTCACCGAGGCGGATGTCCACTTCATGCAGGGCATGATCGCCCATCACGGGCAGGCCATTTACATGTCGAGGC
Organism: Gemmatimonadaceae bacterium; assembly: GCA_031412375.1. Classification (GTDB taxonomy): domain Bacteria; phylum Gemmatimonadota; class Gemmatimonadetes; order Gemmatimonadales; family Gemmatimonadaceae; genus JANPKQ01. Next base: position 9,647 of record JANOCW010000051.1, read on the forward strand.
TGGCCGCGACACGGGGCGCCAGCCCGCGACTGCTCAGGTTCGCGATCAAGATCGACCAGTCGCAGGACGCGGAGATCCGTCTCATGCAGGACTGGCTTCGCGCGAACAACCAGTTCGCCCCTGCCACGGAATCCTGGCGCGCCATGACGATGCCGGGGATGCTCACCATGGAACAGCTCACGCAGCTCGACGCGGCGCGGGATGCGGCGTTCGACAGGCTGTTCCTTACCCTCATGATCCAGCATCACAAGGGGGCGCTGAAGATGGTGGCGGACCTGCTGGCCACTCCGCTCGCGGCACAGGATGTCGACGTGTCGGTGTTCGCCAACGACGTCGAGAACACGCAGGCCGCCGAGATCGAAATCATGCAACGAATGCTGGCCGACCCTTGAGACACCTACCGGAGCTCCGTTCGATGGACAATGCTCGCACGATTCGCACGATCGCCGTGACGCTGGCCCTCGCCGCGGCACCTGCGCTGCACGCGCAGACGTATCCGAGCGGCAACGATCAGCGCAACGGACTGAAATTCGGTCTGCTCGACGCGGGATCGGCGCTGAACGGCATGCGCCTGGTCTCGCTCACGCCGAAGGCGACCGAGTTCGACACGCTCCGCGGGCTCACCTTCGTGAACTCCGACCTCGCATTCCGCGGCAACTACGTCTATCAGGGAAACTTCTCAGGCTTCTCGATCTGGGATGTCAGCAACCCGTCGAAGCCTGCCAAGGTCGCGGTCGTGTCCTGCGTCACGACGCAGGGGGATCCGTCGATCCTTGGAAACCTTCTGTTCGTGTCCGCCGAGGGTGGTGGCAATCGCAGCGATTGCGCGAAGGGCGGGGTGCAGAATTCGTCGGATCACATGGCTGGCGTGCGCATCTACGACGTCGCGGATCCGAGAAGTCCGAAGCTGATCACGAACGTGCAGACGTGCAAAGGATCGCATACCCACACGCTCATCCCGAGTCCGACGGACAAGGGCGTGGTTTACGTCTACGTTTCGGGAAGCCAGGGCGCCCGTACGGAAATGGCAGGGTGCAAGTCCGGCACCGATCCCGCGGATGAGATGAACTCGCTGTTCCGGCTCGACGTGATCAAGGTACCGCTGGCGAATCCGTCGCAGGCCGATGTTGTGACGGGCGCTCGCATCTTCACCAACATGGCGCCGGCGCCCAGGCGCAGCGCGGCGCCAGAAGGCCGAGGGGGGCGCGTCGGTGGAGGCGGCGGGGTTGGCGGAGGACGCCCGGGTGCGGACACGACGCCCCAGCCCGCACCGACCGGTCCGAGGAACTGCCACGACGTGTCTGCGTATCCGGCGATGAACCTCCTCGCCGGCGCGTGCGGGAGCTACGGCCTCCTCGTCGACATCTCGAATCCGGAACGGCCGGTGCGCCTCGATGCCGCCGCCGACACGAACTTCTCGCTCTGGCACACAGCCGTCTTCAGCAACGACGGCTCGAAGGTCATCTTCACGGATGAATGGGGCGGCGGAACGTCGCCGAACTGCCAGGCGACCCACATGCTGGAGATGGGCGGCAACACCATCCTCACCATCGGCGCCGACAAGAAGTTCAAGCAGCATGCGTACTTCAAGCTCCCGAGCGCGCAGACCGCACAGGAGAATTGTGTGTCGCACAACGGCTCGCTCGTTCCGGTGCCGGGGCGCGACATCATGGTCCAGGGGTGGTACCAGGGCGGCGTCGACGTCATCGACTTCACCGATCCCGATCATCCCTTCGAGATGGCGTACTTCGATCGCGGACCTGTCGATGCCCCGCCCCCTCCTGGCGATACGACGGGCGGCGCGGTCAGCCGAGCCCGTGGGACCATCGGCGGCTCATGGGGGGCGTACTGGTACAACGGATTGATCTACTCGTCGGAGATGGCTCGCGGCCTCGACATTCTCGAGCTGCTGCCGAGCGACAAGCTCTCGGCGAACGAACTGGCCGCGGCGAAGCTCGTCCGGTGGGAGGAGTTCAATCCGCAGAGCCAGCCCAGGATCGTGTGGCCGGCGGCGTTCCCCGTCGTGCGATCGTATCTCGATCAGCTGGTGCGCGGCAACGGACTGTCGGCGGCGCGCACGACTGCGATCTCGAACGCGCTTATCGCGGCCGAACGACTGACGGGCGCTGCGCGGGGCAGGGCACTCTCGACACTCGCAACCCGGGTGCACGCGGACGCGACCGGCGCGAAGGACGCTGCGCGCGTGCATGCGATGGCGGCAGCGATCGAGGAGCTCGCGGCGGCATCGAGGTAGGCCCGCCCGACGATCGTCCGCTACGCGGAGGACGGCGACCACAGACCCACACGCTACTTGTGTGGGTTTGTAGCTTTCGTCCGCCTCGGTGAAACCCGGCTCCGCCACTGTCGTATTGTCATCCCATAGGACGAGCATGCCGGTGTTGCGACGGGACTGGACGTTCCCGTGACGTCGCGTGCTCGCGCGCTTCACGTTGAACCTTCCAACCATGGAGCATCATGCGTCCCTCTCGATCATTCTTCGCGATGATCTGCGCGATCGCCGGTCTGGGCACTTCGGCCGCCACGGTTCGCGCCCAGTTTCCGGAAGACGTCCAGGTCGGCACGCGCGTCCGTGTCTGGCTTCCCGAGGCGTACACGCAGGAGGAGGGACCCGCACGGAGACAACTGCTCCGGGGCGCTGTCGCGACCGTCGGGGCTGACACGCTTGGGCTTTCGATCCCCGGCGCATACAGCGCGCTCGCGATTCCGCGGACGTCGGTGCGGCGTCTCGAGGTGAGCCGTGGGTATCCGTCGCGGGCGGAGAGTGCGCTGGAGCGGGCAGCAGGCGGTGC
>JANOCW010000052.1:0-1914 GCA_031412375.1 Gemmatimonadaceae bacterium
TCCTTCGGCGACGGGATGCCGGCGACCTTCGGGAGGTGATCGACGAGGGGGCTGCCATAGATCGGCTTTCCCGTCCACTCCGCGTACGCCTTGGCGAAGTCGTCGTCCATCGGCTGCTTCGGATCGCGGGTCTCGGTGACCCATTGCTGGGCGGCGGCGCGCGGGGCGGGAAGGGCGGCGATCCCGAGCGCGAGCAGCAGCGTCGGAAGCAGGCGTGGGCGGGCGCCTCGAGCGATCATCACGGTGGCTCCTTCGGGACGGGCTGGACCTGGCGGGAAGGTTGGGGACGAACCTCGTCCGGATGATCGCCCATGGGCGGGCGGAGCGCCAGAATCGCGTACAGCTGCACGCGCTGTGTCGTGACGCGCGCAGTCGCTAGGGTGAGGGGAATCGAATCGTGCTGCGCTCGGCGATCGGCCGCTCCGTGGTGATCAGCGCCAGCTCGAGCCGGCCATTGATCAGCGCGCGAAGGTTCGCACCATCGAGATGAATGGCGCCCGCACCGGTGACAGTCTCCGGTCCGATGAGCCGGTGCACGACGTGGCTCGCACCCTCCACGGACGCCCTCCGCATGAGCACCACGCCGCCGACACGTAGTGCGGCGACCCCGGAGATCCGCACCGTGTACGCGAGCTCGTTGCGCGTCTGGTGATACGTGAAGGTCGTCCGCGCGACCCCCGCGCCCGACTGCGCGGTCGTCGTGAACGTCACCGGCGCCGGCGCGCGTCCATTCACCAGCGGCGGGGTCGTCGGCGGCGCACGTCGACGCGAGCCCTGCTGCTCGAACGCGAACGCCAGCGCGACGAGCCGCGCGTCCCCCCATGGCCTGCCGAGCATCTCGAGGCCGATCGGCAGGCCATCGTTGCCGAAGCCCGCGGGTGCGCTGAGCGCTGGAAGCCCCGACTGCGACGCGAGCGCACAGTTGCCGCCAATCTGCACCTCGCCGACGAACGCAGGCTTGCGGCGAATCGTCGGATAGACGAGCGCGTCGAGACGGAGGCTGTCCATCACCGCGACGATCCGATCGCGGATCACCGCACGCTTGTCGAGCGCTGCCTGATATGCCGGCGTCATCCGCGCCGCCACAGAATCGCGCCGCTCGAAAGTTTGCTTCAGTGCGTCGTGATACAGTCCGCGGTCGAGGATCTCGCGCAGCGACCGGACGCCGGCCGTCGGACGGGCGGCGAGATAGTCCATGAGGTCGTACTTGAACTCGTGCTGGATGACGCTCGAGTTGGCGATCAGCGCTTCGAACTCTGGAACATTGACCTCGACAATCGCCGCACCCGCTCGCTGCATCGCTCGCGTCGCCGCGCGAATGGTATCGGCGATCTCGGCGTCCGTGTCGCTCATGTAGTTCATGAGAATGCCGAGCCGCGCACCGCGCAGCGCGGTGGCCGAGAGTGAATCGCGGAAGCGCGGAAGCGTGCGGCCCGCCTGCACGCTCGTACCGGGATCCGCCGCGTCGGGTCCGATGGTGGCGTCGAGCGCGATGGCGAGATCGGTGACGGTGCGCGCGAGCGGGCCACCGATGTCCTGGGTGTGCGACAGCGGGATGATGCCGGCGCCGCTAACCATCCCTTGAGTCGGCCGCAGGCCGACGAGGTTCGCGAACGCACAGGGAATGCGGATCGAGCCGCAGGTGTCCGATCCCCAGCCTACCGTTGCGAAGCTTGCGGCGATCGCTGCGCCGGATCCGCCGCTCGACCCGCCGGGATTCCGCCGCGAGTCGTACGGATTGCGCGTCGGCCCGCCGAGTGAGCTGATGGTGACGATGCCCGCGGCGAGCTCGTGGAGGTTCGACTTGCCAATGATGACAGCGCCGGCGTCGCGCAGCTTCCGGACGACCGTCGCATCGGCGGTCGGGACGTTGCCGGCGAGCGCCATGGAGCCGCCGGTGGTCGCGAGCCCTTC
>JANOCW010000053.1:0-2444 GCA_031412375.1 Gemmatimonadaceae bacterium
GCGCAACGCCTGGGTGAAGCTCCCGGTGTCGTTGCCGACTTCGCGCTGGTTGATGTGGCAGTTCAGGTCGCGATGGAGGAACTCGATCGGGTCCTCGATCGTGATGATGTTCGCCTTCCGCTTCTCGTTGATGTACTGGATCATCGAGGCCAGAGCGGTCGACTTTCCCGACCCGGTGATCCCCGTGACGAGCACGAGCCCACGCGGCCGCAGCGCGACTTGCTCGACGATCGGCGGCAGGTGCAGCTCGGCCACCGTCAGCGCCTGGTACGGGATCGTTCGCATCGCGTATGCGATCGTTCCACGCTGCTGGTAGACGTTGACACGGAAGCGGCCGATTCCGGGAACGCCGATGGCGAAATCCGCCTCCTTGTGCTCGGCGAACTCCTTCACCTGCTTCGGCGTCATCACCTGCTCGGCGAGCGACTTCAGGTCTTCGGGTCGCATCGCGGGGAACTGCGACGGCGTCAGGTCGCCATTGCATCGCAGCGTCGGCGGACGCCCGACCTTGAGGTGAAGGTCGGAGGCGTTCTGCTTGATCATCTCCTGCAGGATCGCCTTGAAGTTGAACGGCGTTGCGGGCGCCTGTGGCGCGCCCGGGGCGGCAGCGGTAGCCGTCGGATTAGCCATTGGGATCCACCCGGAACAGCACCTGGCCGTATTCGACCGGATGTGAGTCCTGCGCAGCGACTTCCCTGATCACACCCGTATACTCCGATTCGATCTCATTCATGATCTTCATCGCTTCGATGATGCACAGGATCTGCCCCTTGGTCACCCGTGATCCCACGGATACGTAGGGTTTTGCACCCGGCTCGGGCGCCCCATAGAAGGTCCCCACCATCGGTGAGGTGACCTCCAACAGCTTCGGCTTGGACGGTTCGGGCTTCTGGGCCCCATCGCCGCCCTCGGAAACAGTTGTCGTCCCTTCCGCTGGAGTGAGACGACCAGCCCCCGCTGGCGCAATCATCGCCGGCATCTGAATCGGGGTCGTCATCTGTACCGTCCCCCGCTGCTGGGGGCTCTTCGAGATCCGAAGCTTCATCCCCTTGTCGGAGGAGATCTCCACGGAATCGACCGAGGAGCCGTCCAGCATCTCGATGAGCTTCTTGATGTACCGTAGGTCGATCATACGCCTCTGGTGATGTGCTCCGCCCGATCGCTACCCAACCTCGAGCAGCTCTCGCGGGAAGTGCGTGAGCAGCTCAGGGCCCCCGGACGCCAGGTGCACGTCGTCTTCGATTCGTACGCCCCCCCACCCCGCCCTGTAGATCCCGGGCTCGATCGTCACGACCGAGCCCTCGGCGAGAATGCCATCCGCGGTTCTCGCCAGTCGCGGAGCCTCGTGCACCTCCAGGCCCAGCCCATGACCGAGGCTATGCCCGAACTCCTCCCCAAAACCGCACCGCTCAATGTAGTCGCGAGCGAGGGCATCGGCATCCTGTCCGCGCATGCCGGGCCGGACCGAGGTCGAGGCGATCTCGTTGGCGCGGCGAACCACCTCGTAGACCTCGCGTTGGTCCGCGCTGGCCTTGCCGACGACGACCGTTCGCGTGAGATCAGCGCAATATCCACCGGACTCGGCGCCGAAGTCGAGCAGCAGAAAGTCTCCGCGTTCGATCGCGCGAGCGGAGCTCCGGGCGTGCGGGAGTGCTGCCCGCGGGCCGGAGGCGACAATCGACGGGAACGGAAAGCCTTCGCTTCCTTCATCGCGCAACGCTTTCTCGAGCAGGCCAGCGGTTTCGATCTCCGTCATGCCCGCCCGGACCTGCGGCAACAGATGCTCGAGGGCCCGGGTCGCCATGCCGGCGGCCTGCCTGATGAGCGTCACCTCGTCGGCATCCTTTCGCTCGCGCAGCGTTTCCACCAGGTCGCCCGTCGGACGCCACTGCCATCGCGCGCCGCTGTCGAGCAGACGCTGGAAATCCCGGTGGATCAGGTGCGCCGACTCGAAGCCCACGACGACGAGCGAGTCGATCTCCGGCAGGACGCGCCAGAGTCCCGCCCACAGGCTCTGCGACTCGATCAAGACCCTCGCCGATGAGCCCACCTCGGCCGCCGCCTGCGTCTGATACCGGAAATCGGTGATCAGGATGACGTTCGACCGGGCGATCACCAGGAGCGCACTGGTACCCGAGAAGCCCGTGAGGTAGCGAATGTTCGCCAGGTTCGTGACGAGCAGCCCGTCGAGGTGCGATGTGGAGATGGCGTCGACGAGGATCGCCATTCGCTGACGCCGACGATCAGTCACGCGGGGCGAGTGACGCGACGAGGCCGCGCAGCCCGAGCTGGTAGCCATACGCACCGAAGCCGCACAGGACCGCGGTCGCTCCGGCGGCGAGCGTCGAATGCCGGCGCTCCGGCTCGCGCGCGTAGATGTTCGTGAGGTGAACCTCCACGTACCGAAGCTTGACGGCAGCCAGCGCATCGCTGAGCGCGAGGCT
>JANOCW010000054.1:0-18821 GCA_031412375.1 Gemmatimonadaceae bacterium
CGCGCCGATGAGCCCCGCCATGTATCCGGAGACGCCGGCGATGATGAAGCCGATGACCAGCACGAACGGAACGGCGATCAGCGTCAGCGTCAGCGCGCTGGGCGCGAGCACCGACTCCCGTGCGAAGGTGAACGCGAGCCACGCCGCGATCACGAGGCATGCCGCCGTGAGGGCGACTATCCATGAAGGCGAGATGTCGCGATCGAGATCGTCGGTGGTGGCCACGGCGCGAGACGCGGCGAGCGTGCTGACCAGTCCGCCCACCACCGGCTTCGCCAATCTCATCAGGGTGTAGATCGCGGCGACGGCGATGGTACCTGCGCCGATGAACCGCACCTGGGTGCGCCAGATCGCGATCGTGTGGTCAGCGAGCGCGACGCCCGCGTCGGCCGGCTGCATCGACGTGAGAATAGGCACGGCGATCACCCACGAGATCACCTGGCCGACGAGCATCGCCATTCCGACGGAGAGTCCGACGAGATGCCCCGCGCCGAGCAGCGCGAGCGACCACGCGATGTCGTAGCCGGTGGACGCGGTCCCGCCGAGGCGGACGAACCCCCCGAGTCCAGCGGCAGCGATGCGCGTGCCGCTCACGATGGCGAGGCCGGCCGAGGCGGCGGAGCCGAGGATGATGGCGGTGAGCCCTTCGCGCGCTTCGCCTGTCTCGTCCTTCGTCTCGCCGCGCGCGCTCGACCCGACCTTCAACACCTCGGCCGCCGCCACACCTTCCGGATACGGCAGGTCGGAGGTCGTCACCAGCGCGCGCCGTAGCGGGATGGTGAACATCACTCCGAGAATTCCACCGCTGAGGCAGATGAGGAACGACTGCCAGAAGGGGAATCCCGTCCACCAGCCGACGATCACCAGGCCGGGCAGGACGAAGATGATCGCCGAGAGCGTGCCGGCGGCCGAGGCGACGGTCTGGACGATGTTGTTCTCGAGGATCGTCGAGTCCTTCACCGCAGCGAGGATGGCCATCGAGATCACCGCTGCCGGGATCGACGAGGCGAAGGTGAGGCCAACCTTGAGACCGAGGTAGACGTTGGCGGCCGTGAACACGAACGTCAGGAGGACGCCGAGGATCAGGCCGCGGAGGGTGAGCTCTTTGGGTTTCATCCGGGCAATCATACACGCGGGACGCGACGGGGCGAGGGGCTACGTGGCCGGACCCAGCGTGTCACCGACGCGGACCAGCAGTTCCTGATAGAGGCGAACACTCTCGTCGTCGAACAAGGACGCGATAATGCGTCGCGAGCCGCCATAGACCTGAAAGGCTCGGCTGGCATTAAGCGCGGCAGGTGATAGAGTTCCCCGCGTGCCCATCGGTCACCAGGTACTCCTGCTCTTCCTCTTCGCGATTCCAGTCGCGTGCGTGAGCTGGACGGTCACGCACGAGGACATCTTCCGCGAGCTCCGCGAGTGGCTCACCGCACGGAGCAAGGCGAGCCGGAACATCCTGTCGCGCAAGTTCTTCTACCTCTTCACCTGCGAGTACTGCTTCAGCCACTACGTCACGATCGGGATGCTGTTCCTGGCCCGGTTCACTCTGGTGTTTCAGGATTGGCGCGGCTACCTCATCGCCGGCTTCTCGATTGTCTGGATCGCAAACCTGTACATGAGTCTTTTCGGGCGGCTGCGGCTGGCGATTACCTCGGAGCGGCAGGACATCGAGGTGGTCGAACAGATGGTGAAGAAGGACGAGGACGACCTGGGCGTCCCAAGCACATCGAACCCTCGAGAGTAGCCAGGCGTCGACGCCGGGACGCTGGTGCACCGTACGCCGCCGTCAGCAGCAACTCCAGAGGCGGACGAAGCGTTGCCGAGGCGCGTCCCACACGAGACACGCGGTCGTCTCGTAGCCGTAGGCGATCGAGACCCGGTACATGGGTCGCGGGACGATGCTCCTCAGCACCACGCTGTCCTCGGCCATCAGTCGCACGCCGCGAGCATCGAGCCGCTCGAGCTTCACGCGCGCGAGTACGCTGTCCAATCGGGCGCGGAGCACCTCAGCAAGCTGCGTCGGGTTGCCGGCCGCCGAATCCACGAGGGCGAGTTCGTAGCTGCTCCCCCATGTTTCGCTATGCTTCTCCTGCCCGTCCACGAGGAGGAGAAGGACAATTCGCAGACTGTCGGGTCGCGTGCGTGCGCCTCTAGGCGGACGCTATCCGCCTGGCCATCTCCGGTCAGATCGAGCGCGATGGACTCGCGATACCAGGATCCGGGCGCTGCGGCCGTGGGCTCGGCATCCTGCGACGGTGGAGCGGGGCAGCCGAGTGCGGCGACTGCGACCATCGCGAGGACGGCGTATATGCCAGCGGAAGCTCGCATCGAATGGAAGTGTAGCGGCTGTCGAGCGCGCCCGCGTCGAGTGGGGCACGCCCAGCATGGGCATCGTGCCATACTTCACGAAGTGCTTGACGCGGGGTGATCGCGACTGATTTCGTGGGTCGGGGTTCGATCGTGCGGAGGATCTGGGGGGATGGAGACATGGTGCTCCTCGCCTTCGCCGGATGTGCCGCCGAGTTCGCGCTGAACCGCGCGGTAGACTGGCTGTTCTTCACCGGGAAGTTGCCGAGCGATCCAATTGGGCGGCTCTTCACCACGGCGAGCTCCGCGCAGCAGGTCGTCTTCGCGGACACAGTAACCGCCTCGCGCACGCTCGATCGGATCCGGGCGGCTCACCATGCGGTCGAGCAGCAGCGCGGCCAGTCCATCCCGGATTGGGCCCACCGCGATGTGCTCTACATGCTCATTGATTACACGGAGCGAGCGCATGAGCTGCTCGCCCGGCCCCTGAGCGAAGAGGAGCAGCGCGAGCTCTACGATGTGTTTCACCGCGTCGGGACCGGCCTGCGGATACCCGATCTGCCACTGTCGTACGCTGAGTGGAGAGCCGATCGCGAGTTGCACCTGCGCCGGGATCTGATGCACAGCGATGGCACAACGGCTCTTTACGCGCAGTACCGCAATCACCTCGGCCCGTGGCGGTATCGCCTGCTGTTGCGGGGCCAGGCGGTTCTCGCTCCCCCGCACGTGCGAGGTCTGCTGCGACTGAGATCGGCCGAATGGCTGCGGCCCATGCTGCGAGCCTATCCCACTCTCGCGCGCGCGGGGTTGCGCTCGATCATCCAGCGCACACTCATGCCATCACGCTATCTCGCCGCGGTGCGGGGCCTGGATCAAGTCTCGCCACGCTCCCGGACCAGCGCACGACGGACTCTGCATGCGCCGCCCTCTCGAGTTGGCTGACGCCTGTCGCTGTCCATCCCAGCGACCTTCGGGTTCGTGGACTGGACGAGCCAGAACCGTCAGGGGTTGGGCAGTGCATGATGAAATGCACCGCTGGACTCACCGGACGACGTGTGTCGGATTTCCGATCCGCTCGTTGAGGTTCACCGCATCGCGCACCAGGCGCCGCACGGTGGCCGGCTTGATGCTATCGCCCTCGCGCAGCGCGACGCTGGCCATCTCGTACTTGCCTCCGGGGCGCAGGCGGGGCTCGACCTCGCGCAGGCGCTGCCCGCGCCAGAAGCCGAGGAGCACGCGTTCCTCCTCTGCACGAATGACCAGGACCGGTCCATTCGCGAGGTAGACGAGGTTCCCCCACTTGATCACCTCGTCGAGCGTGGCTGCGGCGGTGATCGACGCCCGCAACCCCTCGACGCATCGCCGGCGCCATCCGGACAGCGCGGCGACATAGGCATCGGGATTCGCGGCGGGGACAGACTTCTTCATTGGCGCTGGTGCAGGAGCATCCACGACGTCCCGAACCGATCCCTGAGCATCGCGAAGCGCTCGGCGAAGAAGGTTTCTTCCATCGCCATGAAGATCTGGCCGCCCTCCGTGAGCAGCGCGTAGATCCGCTCCGCCTCGGCGTTGCTATCGAGCATCAGCGTGAGGTACGCGCTGCGCATGGGCTGGAACCGGTCCGGCGGAATGTCCGCGGCGAGCAGGATCGTGTCGCCGAGCTCCATGCGCGCATGGAGCACCGCATTCCGCCACTCCGGCGGCGCGCTCGTCTCAGCCATGTCGCCGTGCGTTCGGATGTCGATGATCCTGGCGCCGAGGTGCTCGACGTAGAACTCGAACGCCTGGCGGCAGTTGCCGCCGTAGTTCAGGTAGGTGTAGAGCTTCATCGATGACTTCTCACCCTCAGGTGGACGACGGCTGTCAGGGCAACACCGGCTCGTCCCGCATCGCGATCGCGCCTTGCCCGGCCCCGAACCTCTGTCACATCTTGTCGCGATGGATGAGCTTGAAACCCTGCGCGAGGCGGTCCAGTGCTCGCCCCACAATATCCCGCTGCGGCGGCACCTGGGCCAGACACTCCTGAACCGCGGCCTCGCCGGCGATGCCGAGCGGGAATACCGCGACGCGTTGGCGCTCGCGCCCGATGACGCCGAGCTGAAGCTCGGCCTCGCCCGCGCGTTCTTCCAGCAGGGCAAGGCGAGCCACGCGCTCGTCATCGTCGAAGACCTCACGAAGAATGCCGACGCCTCGCCTCGCGCCTGCGTGCTCCACGCGAAGCTGCTGGCCGGTATGGGCGACGTCGAGCGTGCGGTACGACAATACCGACGCGCCATCGAGAAGGAGCCCGCCGCGGCCGATCCGGAGTTCTCGACGCGGCTCGGCATCGACGCTGATGATCGCGCAAGCGAGACGGTCGATGGGAAGGTGCGAGCCGCATGGGAGGGCGACGCACCGGATGTCCCGGCTGGCGTGGAGCGCCCGACCATACGCTTCGACGACGTGGGCGGCATGGAGTCGATCAAGGAGGAGATCCGGCTCAAGATCATTCACCCGCTTCAGCATCCCGAGCTCTACCGCGCGTACGGGAAGGCGATCGGCGGCGGGATCCTGATGTACGGGCCCCCCGGCTGCGGAAAGACCCACCTCGCTCGCGCCACCGCGGGAGAGATTCGCGCAGGCTTCATCGCGGTGGGCATCAGCGACGTCCTCGATATGTGGATCGGCAACAGCGAGCGAAATCTCCACGAGCTGTTCGAGCAGGCGCGACGCAACCGGCCCTGTGTGCTGTTCTTCGACGAGGTGGACGCGCTCGGCGCGAGCCGAGCCGACATGCGGCAGCATGCCGGCCGGATGCTGATCAATCAGTTCCTGTCGGAGTTGGACGGCGTCAAGACATCCAACGACGGCGTCCTCATCCTCGCCGCGACGAACGCGCCGTGGCACCTGGATTCGGCGTTCCGTCGCCCGGGGCGTTTCGATCGTATCCTGTTCGTCCCGCCGCCGGATGCTGCTGCGCGCGCGGCGATTCTCCGGCTTCACCTACGCGGCAAGCCGGTCGACGACGTCGATGTCGACCACGTCGCGAAGAAGGCCGAGGGGTTCTCGGGCGCAGACCTGCGCGCCGTGGTGGACGTCGCGGTGGAAGCCAAGCTGCGTGACGCCATGAAGTCCGGCGTGGCGCAACCGCTCAGGACGAAGGATCTCGTGACCGCCGTGGCGTCGCAGAAGCCGACTACACGTGACTGGTTCGCGACCGCGCGGAACCACGCCTTGTACTCCAACCAGGGCGGGACCTACGACGACATCCTCACGTACCTGAAGCTCAAGTGAGCCTGGAGCGCGGCCTCCTGCTGTATCAGCAGTCCCGCTACGAACTGGCGGAGACCGAGCTACGCCAGGCGCTCGCGACGGAGCCCAGTGACGCGTACGCTCACGCGCTGCTCGCGCTCTGCCTGACGGAGCGCAAGCAGTACGACGACGCGACGGACCTGGCACGGCAGGCGATCCATCTCGCGCCTGACATGCCGTTCTCGCACTACGCGCTCGCGAAGGTCACGTATGATCGCGACGACTACGGCCCGGCGCGGACCGCCATCGACGAAGCCATCCGGCTCGACCCCGACGATGCCGACTACCGGTTCCTGCTCGGGGCCATCCACTTCGAGGAGCGTCGATTCGAGGAAGCGTTGCGCGCCGCCGACGACGGGCTGGCCCTCGACCCAGAGCACGCCGGCTGCACAAACCTCCGCGTGATGGCGCTCGTGAAACGTGGTCGCACGCGCGAGGCCGTGGACCTCACGGAGGCGGCGCTCGCCCGGGATCCGGAGAACGCTGCGACGCACGCCAACCGCGGCTGGACGCTGCTGGAGCAGGGCAAGGCGAACGAAGCGCTGGGACATTTTCGGGAGTCATTGCGCCTCGATCCCGAGAACGAGTGGGCGCGCAACGGCATCGTGGAAGCGCTCAAGGCGCGCAACCCGGTCTACGCCGTGATGCTCCGCTACTTCCTGTGGATGTCGAAGCTGAGCAGCCGAGCACAGTGGGGGGTCATCCTCGGAGGGTACTTCGCCAACAGATTCATGACGCAAGCCGCGCGCGCCAACCCCGATCTCGCGCCGTGGCTCCTGCCACTCAGGGTTCTCTACGTCGTGTTCGTGGTCCTGACCTGGACGGCGCAGCCGCTGTTCAACCTCGTGCTGCGCCTGAATCGCTTCGGGCGACTGGCGCTCTCGCGCGAGCAGATCATCGACTCGAACGTGATCGGAGCCGTCATGCTCCTGGCACTGCTGTCGCTCGGCGCGTGCGTCGTGTGGGGATTCGACGGCCCGCGCCTGGCCGCCGCCGAGGTGTTCGGCTTCCTCATCATCCCCGTGGCTGGAACGCTGAAGCTACCGGAGCGGTCTCGGCGCCCGATGTGGATCTACACCGGCGTGATGGCGACGCTCGGTCTGGCGTGGCTGGCCATCACGCTCGGGTCGAAGACCGGGAGTGGTGGAGGGGTGTTCATGGGGCTGTTCTTCCTTGGCGCGATCGCTGCGCCGTGGGTCGCCAACGCGATGCTCATGCGGCGCACGAGGCGTTGAACGCTTACCGCCGGCCGTAGTGCAGCCCCACCACCCCCGTCGGATACGGCTTCGCGGACTTGAGGCTGAACGTCGCGTTCAGCCCATCGGGCAGCACGCGCTTGCCGCTGCCCAGCACGATCGGATATACGAGCAGGTGCAGCTCGTCCACCAGATCGTGGGCGAGCAGGGCGTGAACGAGCTGGCTGCTCCCATCGGTGAAGATGTTCCCGCCCGGCTCCGCCTTCAGCGCGCGCACCGCGTCGATGACGTTCTCGCGAATGATCGTCGTGTTGCGCCAGACGGGCTTCTTGAGCGTCTTCGAGACGACGTACTTGCGGAGTGCATTGAGCGCATCGCCGAACGGGTCGCCCGCAGCCATCGGCTCGAACGCCTCGGCGTGCGTGACGTAGGTGCGTCGCCCCAACAGCAACGCATCGCAGTCCTTGATCAAGGAGAAGAAGGTCGTGCCGATGTCATCGTGCCAGAAGGGAATCGTCCACCCGCCGTGCTCGAACCCTCCGTCGCGATCTTCATCCTTCCCGCCGGGCGCCTGCATCACGCCGTCCAGGCTCATGAACTCCGAGACGATCAGCTTTCTCATGCGAATCTCCAGTCAAGGTGGCTGCTGATTGACCTTCACTGGTACGTCGAACGAGGCACCCCGGAATCGACGCTCATGTGGAGCCTCGGTTTCGCGGAGACTACCGCCGGGTGAACTGCTGCGCCAGCCTCACCGACTCCAGATACCGCTCGATCTCACTGGGCGATCGAAGCGTGACGATCGCACGGCCGGCGCCCTGGGTGCGCAGGATCTCCCGTACGCGCGGGAGCGACTCGCGCGGGTAGCGCCAGATCCAGCGGATGAACTCCAGATCTGGCAGCTGCTCCCTGCATTCCGGGTTGAGGTCGGGCCGCGCGCGCCCACGATGGTGGATGCTGCGAACGAAAACTCGATACAGGCAGCGAACCCGCGACAGATCGAGGAGGATGACCGTGTCGGCCGCCTCGACGCGTTCGGGAAGAGTCCCGCCATAGTTGCCATCGATGATCCAGCTGTCGGCGCGAAGCAACTCGGCGACCCGCTGCTTCCATTCATCTTGCTGCGTCGCCCGCCATCCCGCGTTCCAGTAATGGGCGTCGAGATGAATGACCGGCAGGCCGGTGATCGCGCCCAGCCGCAGTGCGAGCGTGGATTTCCCGGCCCCGGCGGACCCGACGATCAGGACGCGACGCACGTGCGGGATCCTTGTCCGCTCTCAGGCCCTGTCAACTCTCGCGCACGGGGCCAAGCAGGTCCCAGCGATTTCCCTCGATATCCAGGAAGACCGCGACCTGCCCATAAGGCTCGGCGCGTGCGGCGCTGACGAATCTCACGCCCGCGGCGGTCATTCTCGCGTGTGCCGCTTCGAAATCATCGACGCGCAGGAAGAAGCCGACCCGGCCGGCAAACTGCTCCCCCACGGCCGACGTCTGACGCTCGCCATCGGCGCGCGCGAGCAGGAGGCCGGTTTCGCCACCGCGTGGGCGAACGACGACCCAGCGCTTCGGCCGGCCATCGTTCGTCAGCGATGGAACGTCCTCGACGAGCTCGAACTCCAGAACGCGGACGAAGAAATCGATCGCGGGTTCGTACTCGCGCACGATCAAGGCGACGAGGTGGAGATGTGACATCAGCCTTGCACTGTCCGGGAAGAGGGGGAGTTTGCCCGCAGCCGCGGGTGATTGGCGACCGCGCTCCCGCCAGAATACCTTCTCGACGGTGAACCCGCACAGGAGCCTTGCAGTGCACCAACCCTTCGCCCGAGTCGCCGCCGCACTTCTGCTGACGAGCAGCACCGTCGTTGCGCAGAGCACTGCGCTGGTCGGCGGAACGATCATCGACGGGACGGGGAAGCCCGGCATCCCGAACGGGGTCGTCATCGTCACCGGCGGCCGCTTGAGCTGCGTCGGGACCGTGGCTCAGTGCCCCGTACCCTCGAACGCCAACCGCGTCGACGTATCCGGCCGCTTTGTGACACCGGGGCTCGTGGACGCACATGTCCATTTCAGCCAGACAGGGTGGGTGGACGGGCGTCCCGACGGCCTCAGTGCGCCTGCCCTGTATCCATATCCCGAAACTGCCCGAGCGCTCCGAGCGAACCCTGCGCGCTGGTATCGCTCGTACCTCTGCAGCGGAATCACGGCGGTGTACGACGTCGGCGGCCACCCGTGGACGACGGCGCTTCCGGCTCAGGCCGAGCGCGACCCGATGGCGCCGCACGTGCGCTCCGCCGGCCCGTTGATCACGCACGCGTCGCAATCGGCGCTCAGGGTCGACGACGAGGTCTACACGTTCCTCCCGATGTCGACGTTGGGCGAGGTGCAGGGCAGCGTCGCGAAGCTCAAGGCGATGGGCGCCTCTGCGGTGAAGGTATGGTACCTGGCCCCGATGCCCGCTCGCCGGAACGACCTCGATGCGCGAATGCTCGAGGTGGGCGCGGCGGCTCGAGCGGCCGGTCTCGACCTCATCGTGCACGCGACTGGTCTCCGGGAGGCCAAGGTCGCGCTCAGGGCGGGCGCGGTTCTTCTCGTGCACAGTGTCGAGGATCAGCTGGTGGACGAGGAGTTCCTCCGCTTGCTCTCGAGCAATCGCGCCATCTATGCGCCGACGCTGGTGGTCGGGCGCAATGCGACGCGCGCGAGCGTGTCGATCGGTCTGGGTCTGCGTCACCCGATCGACGATCCCGGCAACTGCGTGGACTCGAACACCGTGGCGAAAGTCGGCAACGTGGAACCGCTCCGTGCGCTCATCCCCGAGAACCGGCGTACTCCCGACGCATCCTTTCGTCGCCTGGAAGCCGTCGGAGCGCGCGGCGCGGTCATGGCTGAGAATCTCCGGCGCGTGCATGCCTCCGGCGGGACAATCGTCACGGCGACCGATGCCGGAAACCCGCTGACGCTTCACGGGCCGTCCATCTTCAGCGAGATGGAAGCGATGCAGGCGGCGGGACTGATGGCGTCGGACATCGTGGTGATGGCGACGCGCAACGGAGCGCGGGCGATCGGGCGGCAGGGCGACTTTGGGACGCTCGAAGCGGGGAAGTTCGCCGACCTGCTGGTGCTCGCCGAGGATCCGCGCACGGATGTGCGCGCGTTTCGCTCGCTGACGCACGTCATGCGGGGTGGGCGGATGCACGAGCAGGGGGCGCTCGCGCAGCGGCGGTAACAGCTAGCCGCGCGGAGTTTCTGCCGATGCGGGCTGCGGCGTGCACGCAGACGGGGAAGTGCCATCGAGGCCGGCAATCGCCGCTCGCACCTTCTCCATCTCTACCGGGGTCGTGCGAACGTTCAGGACGCGCGGAGCATCTTTCCTCGATTTCACGAGCGTGTTCGGGCTTGCCGCGAGAACCGGGCGCAGCAACTCGACCGCTTCCTCTGCTGACAGGCAGCGCAGGAGAAGCACCTCCTCGACCATCGGTATGGGAGCGGCGTCCGCCGGTACAACCCGCCGGCTCGCCCAGAGCGCACCGAGGGCCATGAGAGTCGCGACTGCTCCGGTCAGGCCCCACCTCCGAGGGCGCCACCGGGCAGGGGGACTGCTTTCGGGCGCCTGCGCCTGCACCTGCGCCGCATTTCGCAGCTCGACGAGTGCTGCGTTAAAGGCGATGTCCGAAATGCCCGCCTCGGCAGCGGCCACCCGGAGCTCGGCCACCTGTGTTCCCATCTCGCGAGCGGCATCGAGCTCGCTGGCGCGCGCGAGAAGGTGAGCCGCGGCCCGCTCGGATAGAATCTCGGCGTCCGGGTCGACGCGACGGCGGGGATCCATGGGGTACCTCCGGGCAATGGGTGGGCCGACGGGCTCCCTACGTTGCGCAGGAATGCGAGCGTGGGCAAGGCCGGTCGGGGGGCCGTGGGTCTCAACGCCCGGCGCGCGACCCTCGAGGAGTTGGATATTCAACCGCAGGGTTGACAATCCGCCAGGCGTTACTACATTAAACCACATGGTTGAACAACGCCCCGCCCGACTCGATCTCGTCTTCCGTGCCCTCGGCGATCACACCCGGCGGGCGATGCTCGAGCGGCTCGCCCGGAGCGAGCAGACGGTCAGCGAGCTCGCGGCGCCGTACCGGATGTCGCTCGCCGCGGCGTCCAAGCACATCAAGACACTCGAGCGAGCCGGGCTGGTGAAGCGCACCGTGCGCGGGCGAATCCACTATGTCCGCATCGACCCCCGGCCGCTCGCGCGCGCCGACGACTGGCTCCGCGGCTACGAACGCCTCTGGGACACGCGCATCGAGCGGCTCGTCGAGCTGCTCCGCCATCCCGACAACGCCCCTTCCGACACTTGAGGAGGACCACCATGACGACCGCTCCCGCGACCCCCGCCTCCACCGATCGTATCGTAAGAACGGTGACCCTCGACGCGCCGCGCTCGCGCGTCTGGCGCGCCCTCACCGATGTTGCACAGTTCAACGCGTGGTTCGGCGTTCAGCTCGCCGCTCCGTTCGTGCCCGGCGCGGCGGTCACCGGAAAGCTCACCATCCGCAACTACGAGCACCTGACGCTGACGATCTGGATCGAGGCGATGGAGCCGGAGCGCTACTTCTCGTTCCGCTGGCATCCGTACGCGATCGAGCCGGGCGTGGACTACTCCACCGAGCCGACGACGCTGGTGACGTTCACCCTCGAGGAGGCGGCCGGCGGCACGCGGCTCATCATCGTCGAGTCGGGCTTCGACGCACTTCCCGAATCGCGGCGGGCGAAGGCGTTCAGCATGAACACGCGGGGCTGGGAGGGCCAGGCCGAGAACATCCGGAAGTTCCTCGCGACCGGTACTGCATCGAATCAGGACCGCCTGCCGCACCAACGGGAGGCGTGACGATGGAGCTGTATGGAGTGCGCGAGCTCACGGACGGCTTCCGCGCCGTGCGCCGCGACACGATCCAGGTCGCCGAGGACTTTCAGGAGTCGCAGTTCGCCTATCGGCCGACGCCGGAGAGCCGCTCGGTGGCGGAGACGCTCGTGCACATCGCGTGGCTGGCGAGCGCCGACCAGTTCATGCACGAGGAGATACGCATCAAATCAGTCGAGAACTTCGATTTCCCGGCGCTCATCGCCAGGTCGAGGGCCGAGGAGGGGAGTCGGCGCACGAAGTCGGAGGTCATCGAGCTGTTGCGCGCCGAAGGCGAACGGTGGGTGCAGTGGGTCCAGCGGCTTCCCGAGTCCATCCTTCGGGAAGAGGTACGCATGCCCGGTGGCGGCTCAATGAACCGCTTCGCGATGCTGATCGGGACGAAGGAGCACGAGGTGCAGCATCGCGGACAGCTTTCGGTCCTGAAGCGATTGCTGGGGGTGGTCCCCGACTCCATTCAATCCATGCTTCCGGAACGAGGCAGATCTATCGGACCTCACGCACACGCATAGAAGAACTCCACGAAGGACCGCACGGCGCCATCCATGCCGGCGACCTTCGGGTTCGTCGAGTCGATGAGCCAGAACTCATCGGGCGCATGCGCGCCGCCACCGAAGCCGAGTCCGAACTGGCCTGCGGGCAGGTTGAGTGGCGCACCAGTGAAGGTGACACCGGGCCACGATCCCGCGAGACGAGGCCAGAGCAGCGGCTCGATCCCCAGTGTCCGGTACGCCGCGATCTGCGCCTTGATCAGGCGCGAGTCGGGAGCGGTCTGGGTCGGGTCGTAGCCGCCCGTCATGTTCACCTCGATGTCGCCGAAGCCGCGCTTCGCGAGGTGCGCCTTCAACAGCTCGAGTGTGCCGGCGGCGGTCATGTCGGGCACGAGGCGCATGTCGATCTTCGCGACGGCGCGATGCGGCAGGATCGTCTTTCCGCCCGGACCGGTGTACCCGCCGACGAGCCCTTCGATGTTGATCGTCGGCTGCGTCACGAGACGCACGAGCGCGTCGTGCCAGTTCTCGTCGTTGAACCAGCGCTCGACGCCAAGCGCCTTCTTCGTTGCGGCCTCGTTGCGCTTCGGGATCGCCGCCTCGAGGATCCGCGTCAACTCCGGCGAGAGCGGACGTACCCTGTCGAAGAATCCCTCGACGGCGGGCGTGTGACCATCCGCCTGCACGAGCGTGTTCAGCGCCTGGACCAGGTGCCATGCGGGGCTGTCCAGCTTCGCGAAGAGGCTCGAGTGAACATCGAGCTTCGGCCCGCGGCCCCACTTCTCTCCGCTCGACACGAGCTCCAGCTCGACGATGCCTTTCGCGCCGAGGTTGATCTGCACGCCGCCGTCGAGGTCCTGGTTGCCGAGCGGGATGATGACGCCGAGGGTCTTGCGCAGCGCGGCGGCGACTTCCGGCTTGAAGACGATCTGCGAAAAGTTCGGCGAGCCGATCTCCTCTTCGCCTTCACAGACGAGGACGAGATTGACAGGCAGCTTCTCGCGCGCTGCCTTGAAAGCGCGGAGCGCGGCGAGCAGCGCGATCTGCGGGCCCTTCGTATTGGTGGCGCCGCGGCCGACCATGACCTTGCCGACGCCGGCCTTGTCGACGAGACGCCCCTCGAGCGGCGGTGAGCTCCACTCCGCGGGATCGTACTGCTTCACGTCGTACATGAAGTAGATGCCGAGCGATGACTGCGCGCCCACGTCGAGCGTGGCGAAGATGCCGGGCTTCCCACGGGTTGGGACCAGCTCGACGTGCTGGAATCCCGCATCGCGCGCAAGCTGGGCCATGTGCTCGGCGCCCCGGGGATAGCCGATATTCTCGGCCGCGATCGACGGCAGCGCGATCCAGTCGCGTAGCAGCTTGACGGTGGCGTCATGCTGAAGCGGGATTTGGGCGAGGACGTCCTTCTTCGACGACGTCGCGGGGAATGGGAATCGCGGCGCTACCGCGAACGCTGCCGCGCCGAGCATGGCGCTCTGCACGAAGTCACGTCGATTGATGTCGTCGGGTGTCGTCATCTGGCGAATTCTACGCTTCCCGGCCGGGTCCGGAAGGCCATTCCCGCCACCTTCACCGCTTCTGCTCAGCGATGAACTGCGCCATACGCTGCTCGAGCACCGGCAACGGAACCGAGCCGATTGCCAGGATGGCGTCGTGGAACGTCCGCTGGTCGAACCGGGCGCCGAGCTGAGTCTCGGCCTCGCGGCGATGCCGGCGGATCTGGATCTCGCCGAGCTTGTACGCCAGCGCCTGTCCGGGCCAGGCGATGTAGCGCTCCACCTCGGTGGTGATCTCGTGCTCGGCGAGCGCCGCGTTGTCGCGGAGGTAGGCCATGGCCTGCTCACGCGTCCAGCCGAATTGGTGGATGCCTGTGTCGATGACGAGGCGGCAGGCGCGCCACATCTCGTAAGTCAACCTGCCGAAATCCTCATACGGCGTCTCGTAGATGCCCATGACGGTGCCAAGCCATTCGGTATAGAGACCCCAACCCTCGTTGTATCCCGAGAACGACGTGCCGCGCCGGAATGGCGGGCGCTCCGGCCCTTCGAGGGCGAGGGCCGCCTGGAAGCTGTGACCCGGCGTGCACTCGTGCAGGGTGAGCGACGCCAGCGTGTACAGCGGCCGCGCCGGCAGGTTGTACGTGTTCATTAGGCACGCCTCCAGTCCGCCTCGGCCCCCCGTGAAGATCGGGGCGACCGCATCGGGCACGGGACGGATACCGTGTCGCCGGCGCGGGATCGTGCCGATCGTCTCGGCCAGCTTCCAGTCCGCCTTCTTCGACACGTATGCGGAATAGGAGAGCAGCTCTCGCGGAGTCCTGGCGTAGAACTGCGGATCGGTGCGAAGGAAGGTGAAGAACTCGGACATGGTTCCCGCAAAGCCCGCGCGCTGCTTCGTCGCTTCCATCTCGGCCTTGATGCGCGCGACCTCCTGAAGTCCAATGTCGTGGATCTGCTGCGCCGTGAGATCCAGCGTGGTGAACTTCTGGATCATCGCCTTGTAGTAGACGGGCCCGTCCGGCATGGCACTGGCGCCGACCGTGGTTCTCGCTCCCGGCAGGTATTCCTGCCGCATCACTAGGAGGAGCCGGGCGTAAGCCGGAGCAATGACATCGCGCAACAGCCTCAGGACTTCGGCGCGCATGGCAGCCTGGTCGGCTGCGGGAATCGTCGTCGGCATGCTGATGAACGGCGTGTACAGCGGATTCGTCGTGTCGCTCCGCGTGTACGCCTCGATCGTCCTGTCACGGCCCAGCACGGAGACGCGCGGGACGGTGAAGCCGCGGGCGAGGCCGGCACGCATGTTGACGATCTGCTCGTCGAAGTACCGCGGTACGTCGCGCAGCCGTCCGAGGTAGTTGCGGTAAACGTCGGCCGTCGCGAAACCCTGGCGCGGCGTGAACTCCGTCCAGAAGAAGGCGTCGCTGTTGAATGGCGCCTCGTAGGTCTTGAAGCGCACGTCGGTGGCGAGCGCGCGAAGCGAGGTGCCGAAAACCGCGGCGTTCACCCGCTCGTCGAGCGAGAGTTGGGCGGTGGGAATGCTGTCGAGCGCCGCGAGCGTGCGCGTCCAGTAGGCGAGCCGCGCCTGCTGCGACGCGGCGTCCACGCGCGGGAAATGATCGTCGGCGCCCGCGTCTCCGGGCTCGTCGTTGCGGCGCGCCATCTCGCGCTGCCGCCAGGTCCATTCTGCCGTGTAGAGGGCGCGCAGACGGCCGTCGGCGGTCGTGTCGACCGTCTGCGCCGTGGCATCAGGAGCCGGCACGGCGCAGACCGTGAGCCAGATCAGGAGGGGGCGAATGAGTGGCGATAGCGACATGGTGAAGTATCTCGTTGTCAAGGCGATGCGGCGTGTCCGCCGTCGGGTCTCAATTGGTGTGCTCGGGCAGCACGCGAGGGAACCCGAGATCGGCGCCCGGCCGAGTGGGGAACGCTGGACAGTCGCGAACGATACGAGCGCCTCGTCAAGGCGGGGAAGCCGAAGAAGCTCGTCCTGGTCGCGTGCATGCGAAAACTGCATACCATGCTCAACACGATTGTGCGCACGAATACGTGGCGAGCCAATAGCCGATCATCGCGCGCCCCCGCTGTTCGCTGATGTCTTCGAAGCCGATGACGCCGACCAGATCGTCACCCCCGTCCAAGATCGCGGAGGCGCAGCGCCATGTGCGGAGCGACATCGCGGGGCTGAAGTCGCGAGGTTCAGCGCCCCCGCCGCGCGGGCGCGCGGGCGGTAGCCACCGAGCGCGGCGTGGGTACCACGCCCGCCGTCTCGACCGTGATCGGGTGGAAACGCACCGCGAACTCGGCCACCAGCCCCTCGGGCGTGACCGCCACTCCCTCAGCGGCGAGAAGCTCCGCTTGCGTGGCGCCATGGAAGTCGCGCTTCGGACGCCCAAGCCGCCCCGCGTCGCCGACCACCCGGTACCACGGCGCCGTCTCGCGCTCGACGTCGTTGGGCAGTGCCAGCAGGTACGCGACGTGGCGCGGCATCACGTCGAGGTACGCGCCGACCGCAGCGAAGGTTGTGACCCTGCCCGGGGGGATGCGCCGGGTGACGGTGAGGACGTCGCCCTTGATGCGCTGGAACGCGGCAGAACCCGGCATGGAGCCCCCGTTGTGTGTGAGGGCGGCGCTCCGAACGAGTGCCGCCAGCAAGTCCACTCCCGGCGTAAGAGGACGCTGCCGCGCAACGCCCAAGTTCAGCCGCAAGACGCTGAATAATTGCGAGCGCAGCGAGCATCAATAGGGTCTTGTCAGCTGCAACGTTAGGCCGCAGGCGGAGACGAAAGTTGAATTGCAACTAGCCGCCGGTCGCAGGCGGCTACCATGTCTGCACGGCCGCCACCGCCGCGAAGCCGATCAAAGGGGCGAACACAAGGACACCAACCAGCACGCCGATGTGGTCGCCTAGGAGATTGGCGCGCCGTGAGAGTTCGGGATCAGGGGGGAGCGATACAATGTCGTGGTGTGTCGAGTAGCCCGTCCACGCGAACCCAGCCGCGAACAGCGGTAACGCCAGCCGGCCCATCGCCAAGCCCAGTGGTGGGACAAAGTGGGCGACGAAGAGTAGTCCGAGTACACCCATGGCAGCGGCGTCGGCGACCATCCACGGCATCGCCTTGCGACTGCGGACGTCATCGATCGCCGACCAGACAGCAATCAGAGCGACGACGACCAAGTACAGGGATGCCCAGATAGGAATGACTGCTCTCAGATCAAAGACGGTTGCGACCTAACGGATTGGGAATAAGCTGCGAGCCGGTGGGCGCCCCAGCTGAATCACAGGCTTCCGGGCCGAGGCGGAGCGCCGCGGCTCGTCAGCTCCATTTCCGGACTAGGCCGCTGCAGGTCAGCGGCGGAGCGTGTGTCATCGGCGCCATTGGTCACGGCCGCAGATGCCCCGCTTCTGGCGGCCAGCTCCCAAGCCGTGGTGCCTGGGCGGTGACTGCGGACCACACACCTGGTCTGTTCTGGAGGTGGGCGGCGAGGAATGCCTGCGTCAAGCTGACAGCGATCATGTGCACTCGCGCGGGATCGGGCACAGCGTGAAACGGAGCCAATGCAAGGTTCGGTACTGCGCTCCGGACCATGGCAAGAGAGGTGAACGCCAGATGATCCGCGTGTGCAAGGCCCGCGACAGCAAGCCTCGGCACGAGTGAGTCCAAGTAATCGATCTCGTTCCGCTCCTCACCCAACACGTTGAAATGCAGGATGGGGGCTACGCGACGCGAGGAGGCAATCGCCATCGATCGGTAGACAGGAATACGGTCCCGGAACCCGATCGATCCGTCCAGGCTCACGATGGCTTGGACGTTCTGGTGCTGCTGTCCCGCGATGATGGCTGATCCGGCACCGAAGCTAAAGCCAATGAGCCCGATTCGCGTCAGGTCCGCACCAGCTTGGGACTGCAGTCGTCGAAAGACAAATTCGAGGTCAGCCACCTGCGCCATGACATCGGTGGCCGTCCAAGCCATCGTGCGACGCTCGGTCCCCATCGCGGGCGTCGCTGCAACGACAAAACCGTGGCTGGCCAGATACTCCGCAAGCACGACGTGTTCGACAGGCGAGCCATCCTTGCCTGCAAGAATCACCACGACCGGATGGCGTCCGGGCGAACGGGTGGCCGCGCGGCGTCCCGCGGTAACCGTTTGGAGCAACTGGTTGGCTGCGGACTCAGTGGCACCCAGCGAAACGAAATAGGTCACGAGTTCCTGGCGGCCGGCAGCGGCGCTCGCGGGGTCAAGCGGAGCCGCGCGACCCTCCGTGCCCAACAACGCCGCATAGTCGCCGAAGAGGAGGGCGGAGGAGTGGCTGTGAGCAATCGCGGGGTACCAGAGTGATATCTGCATGGGCCGAGCAACAGCGGCGAGCTGAGAGCCGTCGATTGCGAGCGGCCGAAAAGGACGTGACTCGTCTGAGCCTCGGACCACGTCGAAGCCAACGCTGTAGGGGCCCGGACTCAAGTCGCCCCATAGTGGGGCCAGCGAGTCCGTTGCCCTCGCGAACCAGTGAGGCGACCCTCGGCAAGCGTGAGCGATACCTACGATCAAGGCGAGTATGAGAACGCGCATTCGAGCGGATCCTGGCAGCGGTCTAACGCCAGCGCTCAGTTGCAAGGCTCGCAACAATAGCGAGCGCAGCGAGCTTCAATAATAGCCTTGTCAGCTGCAGCGCACGTTAGACAGCGCGGCCGCGCGGAGCTCGCTCGTCCGCCGGTCGGTAGGGCGCAAGGAGCGCTGATCGGCGACCTCGGATCAGCTGCGCGCCGACCCCGACGACTAGGAGCGTGGCCACGGCTACCGTGATGCCGAACGCCAGCAGCTGCTCCGGACGCGGCCGCAGCGCAGGCATCCGGGTCGCGATCTCCGAGCCGGCGGCCGCAGCGAGCCCGACATAGGACCATGTCATCCACTGGTAATGGCGCTCGAGAGCACGTGCGCGCTCCACGGCGTTGCGGCGCGCTCGCGCCCGGCGTGCTCCGAGCGCCGCTGCGGTGCCTGCTACAACGGTTATAAAGCTGAAGACGGCGCCCACGTGGAAAGGCCCGAAGCGCCCGAACAGGCGGTAGATAAGGAGCGCTGTCACATTGAGCAGGAGCATGCTCACGACGTAGGCCCAG
>JANOCW010000055.1:0-2251 GCA_031412375.1 Gemmatimonadaceae bacterium
GATGACGGCGCGCTCATCATCGCTGCTTTCGGAGCGCCACACCTGAACCTTCCTGTCGGAATCAGCGCGATCCTTCGGTTTGTCCTTGCTCTTCGCCTGGGCGTGCGCGGTGAGCGAGGTGCTGGCCAGGGCCAGTGCTGCGAGCAAGAGCCGTGTGGTCGTCATGGGTCCTCGTGGGCGGTTGGCGGTCCAAGCAATGGGACACAACGCGCCCGATAAGGGTTTCCTGCCTGTTTTCCGGGATTCCCAAGGCCCTACGGTCGATGCCCTCCGTCGGGTTCGAGGCTTGGTCGCGCTGGAAGCGGCCGGCGGCAGGACGAAACCTGGGAAGCCGCGAGCCGAGCGCCTTCAGCCCGGCAGCGGCGACCTGCATCATTGCGCAGTCCGAGCTGAACAACGAGATGCCAGCCGCAAGCTGAAGAAGAGCGCCGAGTCGTCACCCACTGCCCCCCGGGGAGGGAGCCAGGCTCGCGAGGACGCCGCGCGGGCGAACTTCCCATCGGGGCTTCGGCTCACGGCTGGAGGCTCTTTGGCTCGCGGCTGGCACGGTACAGACCGGGATGATAGGTGAGCCCGAAACCGGGCTGATAGGTGAGCCGGCCGCGTGGTGGCGTCACGTTTCGGGCATCCTCCGGAGGTGCCCGTGCCATGGCGAGCGAGTTCCCCTATGCAAGAGCGATTGGCGTTTATCACGGCGTGTTTGAATCGCGCCGAGCGGATCGTTGACATCTGTGCGCGGTTCGGCATTAGCGAGAAGACCGGGCACAAGCTGCTGCAGCGCTTTCGGGCGCACGGCCTGGCCGCGCTCGACGACCGCTCGCACGCGCGACAGCACCAGCCCCACCGCATCACGGCCGAGGTCGCGACGCGCATCATCGCGCTCCGACGCCAGTACCCGCGCTATGGCGCGGGCAAACTGCACGACTGGTTGCTGCGCGAAGAGCCGCACCAGCGGTGGCCCGCGGCGAGCTCGATCGGGGCGCTGCTCACGCGCACGGGACTCATCCGTCCGCGTCGGCGATCCCGCTCGCTCGATCACGCGCGGCTCGCCAGCGACCGCACGGCGGCGACCGCGCCCAACGTGGTCTGGACGGCCGACTTCAAAGGGCAGTTTCGCCTGCGTGGCGGGGTCCACGCTCCGTACTGCTATCCGCTTACCGTGCTGGATCTCCACACGCACTTTCTCCTCGGGTGCACCAGTCTGGCAAGCACTGCGATCGAGCCCACGCGCCTGGCGTTCGTGCGGCTCTTTCGCACTTATGGCCTGCCCACCGTGATCCGGACTGACAACGGCGTCCCCTTTGCGCAGCCCAATGCGCTGGGGCGCTTGGGCGCCTTGGCCTTCTGGTGGGTGCGCCTCGGCATCCGCCCCGAGCACACCCGGCCAGCCCGCCCCGCGGAGAACGGCGCGCACGAGCGGTTCCACAAGACGCTCAAGGCGCACACGACGCATCCCGCCTCCTGCTCGGCCCGAGCGCAGCAGGCGCAGTTTGATCGGTTCCGCGCCGAGTACAACACCGAGCGGCCGCATGCGAGCCTGCCGCAGCACGTGCCCCCCGGAACGCTCTACACTGCGTCGTCGCGGCCGTATCCCGCGCGGCTCCCCACGATCGGCTACCCGAGCGGCATCACCGTGCGGCTCGTCGACGATTCCGGGGTCATCAAGTGGCGGAACCACCCCGTGTTCCTCTCGCGGAATCTCGCCGGGCAATACGTGGGGCTCACCGATACGGACAACGACCTCATCACAGTCGCGTATGCCGCTCTGGCCCTCGGCGAGCTGAATCCCCAGACGAATCGGTTGACTCCGCACGTCCGATGGCTTGGCTAATTCTCCGTGTCGCGTGTACGATCCCACATCCATCATCCGGAGGATGGCTCTCAGCTGCCGAGCGCAGCTCACCCATCAGCCGGTTTCCAGCTCACCCATCAGGCTGGTCGCACACACCTCGTTCGTAATCCCACCATTGCTCCAATGCAGCTCGCGGCTCTCGGCTGAAGGCTGTCGGGCCGCATTGCGAGCATACGCTGAAGGGCAATCATGAGAAATTGCTCATCCTCCCCGCTGGGAGTACCCTAGCGAGCGAGCGGCATATGGTGCGGCCGCCAACTATTCGCCCACGGCACGCCATGCGAATCAACGGCCACGCGCACATCTTCAACCTCCAGACCGTCCTCACCGAAGAGGCGATCGCGATCATCATCGCGCGCCTTCGGCGCAACGAATACGCCGACTTCATCCTCGACGGCG
>JANOCW010000056.1:0-5239 GCA_031412375.1 Gemmatimonadaceae bacterium
GCCCCGAAGGGCGAGAAGAAGTCGAAGACGCCGGCGCTCGATCACTTCTGCCGCGACCTGACCCAGCTCGCCGGCGAGGGTCAGCTCGACCCGACGATCGGCCGTGCGAAGGAGATCGAGCGCGTCATGGAAGTGCTGACGCGCCGGAAGAAGAACAACCCGGTCCTCATCGGGGAGCCGGGCGTCGGCAAGACGGCCATCGTCGAGGGACTCGCGCAGCTCATTGCGACCGGGGAATGCCCGGAGTCGCTGCGTGACCATCGCGTGCTCTCGCTCGACATGGCGGCGGTGATCGCGGGGACGAAATACCGTGGCCAGTTCGAGGAGCGCCTCAAGGCGGTCATGAATGAGATCGCCCAGAACAAGAACATCATCCTCTTCATCGACGAGCTGCACACCCTCGTCGGCGCCGGGGCCGCGGAAGGCGCGATCGACGCGAGCAACATGCTGAAGCCCGCGCTTGCGCGCGGCGAGCTGCAGTGCGTCGGTGCCTCCACGTTGAACGAGTACCGGAAGTACATCGAGAAGGATGGCGCGCTCGAACGGCGCTTCCAGACGGTCATCGTCGAGCCACCCTCGATCGACGAGACCGTGCAGATCCTCAAGGGCCTCCGCAAGAAGTACGAGGACCATCACCGCGTGACGATTCCCGATGCGACGCTCGTCGCCGCATCGAAGCTGTCGGAGCGCTACATCACCGACCGCTTCCTGCCCGACAAGGCGATCGATGTGATCGACGAAGCCGGTGCGCGCGCGCGTCTCGCGGCGCAGGTTCCGCCCCCGGAAGTCGCGGCGCTCAAGGGCAAGCTCGAGGCGATCAACGGCGAGAAGGAAGCGGCCGTCCGCGATCAGAACTTCGAGAAGGCCGCGTCGCTCCGCGACAACGAGCGCGAAGTGCAGACGGAGATCCGGAAGCAGCAGGAGGAATGGGAGAAGCGGCGGCAGTCGCATCGCCCCTCGCTTGGCGAGGAAGAAATCGCGTTCATCGTCAGCCGCTGGACGGGAATTCCGGTGACGCGCCTGCAGGAGGCCGAAACGGCGCGGCTGCTGCGGATGGAGGAGGAGCTGCACGCGTCGGTCGTGGCGCAGGATGAGGCGATCAAGGCACTCTCGCGCTCGATTCGTCGGAGCCGCGCGGGACTGAAGGATCCGAACCGGCCGATTGGCTCGTTCATCTTCTCGGGACCGACGGGCGTCGGCAAGACCGAGGTTGCGCGCGCCCTGGCGACGTTCCTCTTCGCCGATCCGTCGGCGCTGATCCGCGTCGACATGAGCGAGTACATGGAGAAGTTCTCCGTGTCGAGGCTCATCGGCGCGCCTCCGGGCTACGTCGGCTATGAGGATTCCGGGACGCTCACGAAGGCCGTCCGGCGCAAGCCGTACAGTGTCGTGCTCCTCGACGAGATCGAGAAAGCGCATCCGGACGTGTTCAACATCCTGCTGCAGGTGCTCGACGAAGGCCACCTGACTGACAACTACGGCCGCGTGATCGACTTCAAGAACACCGTCGTGATCATGACGTCCAACGTCGGCGCCCGCGACATTACCAAGGGCAAGGCGCTCGGTTTCGCCGCGCCCGACCAGCGGGCCAACTTCGAGCGGATCTCGGAGAAGGTGAAGGAGGAGATGCAGCATGTCTTCAACCCCGAGTTCCTGAACCGGCTCGACGACGTGATCGTCTTCCACCCGCTGAGCAAGGAGCACATCGGCCAGATCGTCGGAATCCTCATGAAGAGCGTTCAGGCGCGCCTCATCGAGGACGAGCTGACGCTTCGCCTGACCGAGCCGGCGTCGGATTTCCTCGTCAAGAGCGGGTACGACGAACACTTCGGCGCCCGGCCGCTCAAGCGGGCCATCCAGCGCTTCATCGAGGATCCGCTGTCGGAAAAGATTCTGCTCGGCGAGTTCTCGAAGGGCGATGAGATCGAGGTCGACCTCGCCCCGGATGGGACGAAGCTCGAGTTCCGGGTCCTGACCAGCAGCCCGAAGGTCTGACGCCGGAGGAAACCGTACGACGCCCGGTCGGGTCTCATGGACCCGACCGGGCGTTTTGCGTGTATATTGACCTCGATATGAAATCGCTTCTGCTTCTCCTCCTCGTCCTGGCGGGTATCGCCACCCCCGCGCTCGCCCAAGAGAC
This sequence comes from Gemmatimonadaceae bacterium, assembly GCA_031412375.1. Classification (GTDB taxonomy): domain Bacteria; phylum Gemmatimonadota; class Gemmatimonadetes; order Gemmatimonadales; family Gemmatimonadaceae; genus JANPKQ01. The sequence goes on from JANOCW010000056.1 coordinate 2,141, forward strand.
CGGCTGTTCGGTTCCTGACTCGGTGGCGGTGCGAGGGAACACGCGCATCAGTGCGGTGAGCATTCGCACCGACGCCGGAATCAGCAGCGGCATGCAGCTCGACGTCACCGAAACCCAGCGTGCCATTCGGGCGGTGTTCGCCACCGGCCAATTCGATGATGTCCGTCTGGTCTGCGAGCCGTCGCCGACGGGCGAGAAGAGCGTGCTGATCATTCAGGTCCACGAAAAGCCGGTGCTGACCGACTTCAAGGTCGTCGGCGCCGACGCCGTGTCCGCACGGACCGTTCGGGACAAGATCACGCTGCCCGTCGGGCGGCCGCTGGATGCATCCGAGCTCGCGCGAATCCTGACATCCCTCGACTCGCTGTACGCGGACCGGGGCTACTACCTCGCCACCGTCCGTCCGGAGACGACCCTGGTCGGGGGCAACGCCGTGCTGACGTTCAGGGTCGCCGAAGGGCGTCGCCTGGCGGTTTCGGGCATCCGGGTCGACGGAAACACTCAGGCGTCCGACAAGGCCGTCGTCAACGCCATGAAGACGAAGCCGGAGGGGTTCCTCTGGTTTCGGAAGGGGGAGTTCGATGAGAACGTGTTCGCCACTGATCTCGCGGATCTGCTGCCTGGGTACTATGCCCGTCGGGGGTTCATCGATTTCGCGGTCACCGCCGACACGCTGATTGTCGATCCCCAGCTGGGCAAGGCAGAGATCCGCCTCGATGTGGCCGAGGGGCCGCGCTATCGCGTAGGCACCTTCGAGGTCGTCGGGAACCGCCAGTTCACCACGGAGGAGCTCACACGCCTCTTTCCGTTCACCGACCAGCCGCGCCCGCTGACGGAGCGTGTGACCTCGCTGCTCAAGCGCGAGCGCATTCCGAAAGGCGTGTTCGATGAGGCTCGGTGGGAAGCGGCGACGAGCGAGGTCCAGACCGCCTATTACAACGAGGGCTACATCTCCGTCGTGGTTCGGCCCGTGGTGGAGCGCGCGATGGGTCCCGATTCGGTTCCGGTGGCCAACCTGCGGTGGGAGATCCGCGAGGGTCCCGTCTCCGTGGTCAATCGCATCGACATCAAGGGGAACGATTACACGACGGAGATGTGCATCCGGGATCAGCTGATCATCTATCCCGGATCCGTGTTCAATCGCGAGCGGCTCGTCCAGAGTTACCAACGCATCGCGAATCTCGGCTTCTTCGAGACGCCGCTCCCCAATCCGGAAGTCAATCCCGCCGGGGAGAACGGGGATGTGAACATCTCGTTCAGCGTCACGGAGAAGAAGACCGGCAACATCAACTTCGGCGCGTCGGTGGGTCAGGGAGCCGGGGTCGGTGGCTTCATCGGGCTGGACCAGCCGAACCTGTTCGGCCAGTGCAAGCGCGGATCGCTGCAGTGGCAATTCGGGGCGCTGATCAACGACTTCAACCTGAGCTACACCGACCCGGCGATTCGACGCTCGGTCGTGTCGGGGAAGGTCGACGCGTACCATACGCGCTCGCGCTACATCATCGAGGATTTCGGCCGCCAGACGCGCACGGGTGGGTCGCTCCGCGTCGGGTTCCCGATCCGCAATTCCGTGAACTCGCGGATGTTCGTGTCCTACGGCGGCGAGGCGGTGAGCTACGGAACCGACGAAGGTTCGCTGCTCGGCGGACTTCGGGACGAGTGTGACAATTGCTTCCGCTCGACGCTCGGCACGACGCTCACCCGCGATACGCGGCTCGGACTGCCGTTCGCGACCGCGGGCAGCCTGCACAGCTTCGATGCGCAGTTCAACGGCGGCCCGCTCGGCGGCAAGGCGCAGTTTCAACGCTACACGACCGAGCTGCGGAGCTACGCGCCGCTCGGTCAGTTCGGCGGGGGTACGATCGGCAAGCAGCCGATCGAGTTCGTGATTGGACTGACCTTGCGATCGGGCGCCGTCTTCGGCAGCACCGGTCCGTTCTTTCCCTTCCAGGAGTTCGCGCTCGGCGGCACGCAGCAGGGCGATCAGCTTCGGGGATATGACGAGTTCACGATCACGCCGCGCGGGTTCGTTGCGTCGGGCAGTGCGCAACAGGCACAGCGGGCCTCCTTCGGCCGCGCGTTCCTGACGACGACCGCCGAAGTCGGCATGCGGGTGACGCAGGGGTTCTACGTCAGCATGTTCGCGGATGCCGGAAATGTGTGGGATCATCCGCGGGAGATCGACCCGACGCGTCTCTTCCGCGGAGCGGGAGTGGGCGTCGCGCTCATCACGCCACTCGGGCCATTGGGGCTCGACTGGGCATACGGTTTCGACCGCCTCAATGCAGAAGGTCGTCGTGACCCGAAGTGGAAGCTGCACTTCAAACTTGGCCAGCTGTTCTAGAGGAGCAATCATGCACATGTATGTTCGCGCGGTGGGACTCGCGCTCACGGCTTCCGTCCTGGCGGCGTCCAGCGCACTCGCGCAGGGGCCGGCAAAGTTCGCCTACATCAACTCGCAGCAGGTACTGCAGCAGGCCCCGGGCAGAACGGAGCTCGAGACCCAGCTGAAGAAGGAGATGGATGTCTACTCGCGGCGGATGACGGTGATGGAAGATTCCGTCGAGCTCATGATGACGGCGCTCCAGAAGGACCTCGCGACGCTGACGCCGGCGGTGCGCACGCAGCGCGAGGACGTGATCCAGAAGAAGCGTCTCGCCTTCTCCCAGGAGGCCAGTCAGCTGCAGCAGAAGGCGGCCGAGGCACGCGAGACGATCTCGCGTCCGCTCATGGAGATGTTCAACAAGGTCCTGAATGATGTGCGTGCCGAGGACGGATATGCCTTCGTGTTCGACGTCGGTTCGGAGGCCCAGGTGATCGTCGCCGCGGACAAGAACCTGGACATTACCGAGAAGGTGATCGCCCGCATGCGCACCGTAGCGGCGGCGAAGCCGGCCTCTGCGCGGCCGGCAGCCGGCACGGGCGCCAAGCCGACTGGGGGACCTGTTGCGGCCCCGACCGGGGTGAAGCCGCCGCCGACGCGGTGAACGAGTCCGACCAGCGCCATGGGTCCGTCGGCGGGGTGGGGGTGGGCTCCCGCCACCCCGCCCCCAACGCCCGGCGGGGTGGTGGGGCTGGAGACGGGGGCGGGGGCGCGGC
>JANOCW010000057.1:0-2007 GCA_031412375.1 Gemmatimonadaceae bacterium
TGCACGCGGGCGTCGCATGACAGACATCGCTCACATCCACCGTCACCGCGACCGGCCACATCTTGTGGTTGGGAGGCCACAGGGACGCAGGCACCGCGGTCACTCCACGAATCTCCGGCGACCGCGTATCGACGACTTCGACCACGACGACATCGGTGCTCGTACGGCCGAAGTTGTCGGTGGCGATCAGGGTGATCTCATGCCGGCCGACGGGAAGCGTGACGGTCGGCTGGAGCCCCGTGACAGTCCCGAAGGACCCGCGCCATTCGAGCGTTACTGGCTGCCCATCGGTGCCTGAGGCGCGTCCATCCAACGTGACCGGTGCGCCCTGATGCCCGCTGCACTCGACGACCTGGTCCGCCCCCGCGTGCGCGACGAGATCGAACGACGGCGTCGTCGGCATGTCGACCCAGCAGCCGGCGAGCCCGGCAGCCAACATGAGTGCGGCTGACATTGTGATGTGGCGCACAGGACGCTCCTCGTCTGAGACCAGCGATTCCCAGAGAGGCAAGCGGTGCGCCAGTCGGGAAGCGTGCGTCCCGTTCCCCCTTTCATCATGGATGCTCGCGCGCGGCGACCGGGGTCGGTTCGAACTCGGCGACCTGCTCCCTTGCGCCCTCGCGCGGCCGCCGAGCAGACTACGCGATGCCAGTGAGCCCGCGCCCGGCGGTCGCGCCATGACCGACCGCCACCTCGTCACCGTCTGGAACCCCTCCTACGCCGTCAATGCGATGGAGCAGCACCTCGCCGTGCTGCTCGACCTCGCCGATCGCTACGAACGCGACGCGCTCTCCGATGACGCACTGTACGTCTGGTGGGGCAAGGTCCGCTCATCCAATCGCCAGACCCCGCAGGCGCACCTCGATGACCTGCGCGCGGTCACGCAGGAGATCGCCGCGGATACGCGCGAGGAGACCCAGCTCTATCTCACCGACTACCAGTCGCTCTACGTCGGCGACGTGGACGGTATCGTCGAAGGCGACCTGCCCGCGCGCGAGAGAGCCCACGTCCCCGCGTACTACGCCGCCAACGACCTGAAGTGCGACTTCTGGTTCCGGCTGCGCGACATCCGGCGGCTCGTCACCGACGACATGCTCGCGGTGATCGAGGAGCTGAAGCTGCTTCGCAACATGCACTACCACGGCCGTCCGGTGTCGCTGTTCGGTGGCATGGTGGATCTCCCGCTGTTCGTCACCCGTCCGGATGGCAAGCACTTCTTCGACGAAGGCGAGCGCGATGCGCAGACGGACGAGCGCCTGTGGGCCGAGTTCGATGCGGAGGCCGGCGCCGGCGTCGCGGCGATGGAGCGGGAGCTTCGCGAGAACCTGTTCGGGGAGGCGACGTGGACGTGTCTCGAGCCGACGACGAGGGTGTTCATCGCGACGGCAGAGAAGCTGTACCGCGAGCACCGCAGCGATCCAGCGTTCGACTTCGGGCCGGTAATGACGAGCCTGTCGAAGGCGCTCGAGGTCCAGGTCAACGCGATTCTTCGGCGGGCGCTGGCGAAGGTTCCGGCGTCGGCGCGGCGAGTGAACATCGACGGACGAACCGTCGACATCGCCGAGCACCGGGCGCTCGGGCTCGGCCACCTCGTCTCGGCCATCGCGAGGGAGCGCGAGCTCAACGCGGCACTGATGTCGGCGCTCGTGAACGGCGGGTGGTTCACGGGAATCCTCCCGACGATCCTCGATGACTTCCGCGGCGTGCGCAACGAAGGAACGCACGAGTCACGTGTCGATCGGGCGACGGCGACGCGGTGGCGGAATCGGTTGCTCGGCGTGGGATGCGCCGGGGACTTCGTCGAGCTGGCGAAGGTCAGGATGAAGTAGGGTTTCCACAGCGTTCGGTCATTGCAGGATGTCCTTCAGCACCGTCTCGCACGCTCGCCTCGCAGGAGAATCCGCCATGCCCGCCAAATCGTCCAACAGCCTGTCCGCCGCGCTGGAGCACCTTCGCACATGGGCGAAGGCGCAACGTGTCGCGTGGGTGCAGGGCAGCATCGTCGAG
>JANOCW010000058.1:0-2911 GCA_031412375.1 Gemmatimonadaceae bacterium
GTGTCGCTGTTCGGCGGCATGGTGGATCTCCCACTCTTCGTCACCCGGCCGGATGGCAAGCATTTCTTCGATGAGGCCGAGCGGGACGCGCAGACGGACGAGCGCCTGTGGGCCGAGTTCGATGCGGAGGCCGGCGGCGGCGTCGCGGCGATGGAGCGGGAGCTTCGCGAGAACCTGTTCGGGGAGGCGACGTGGGCGTGTCTCGAGCCGACGACGCGCGTCTTCATCGCGACGGCCGAGAAGCTGTACCGCGAGCACCGCAACGATCCGGCGTTCGACTTCGGGCCGGTGATGACGAGCCTGTCGAAGGCGCTCGAGGTCCAGGGCAACGCGGTCCTCCGCCGGGCGCTGGCGAAGATTCCCGCGTCGGCGCGGCGCGTGAACATCGACGGACGCACCGTGGACGTCGCCGAGCACCGGCCGCTCGGGCTCGGCCACCTCGTCTCGGCCATCGCCCGGGAGCGCGAGCTCAACGCGGCACTGATGACTGCGCTCGTGAACGGCGGGTGGTTCACCGCACTCCTCCCGACGATCCTCGATGACTTCCGCGGCGTGCGCAACGAAGGAACGCACGAGTCGCGCGTGGATCGGGCGACGGCGACGCGGTGGCGGAATCGCTTGCTCGGCGTGGGATGCGCCGGGGACTTCGTCGAGCTGGCGAAGGTCAGGATGAAGTAGCGCGCTGCGAGAGCCGCGTGATCACCGCACGTTGGTCCACAGCACCGCGTGGGCGTCGGATCTTCTCACCCAGCTTGTTCCCGTCACCTGGCCACTCTCGTTGATGGCGTAGGCGATCGATGCGTATGAGATCATCGGCAGCTCCTTGATCGCACCGGATTTGCTTCGATAGAACCCGCGTTCGCCCCGGCTGGTGACGAACGAACCGACGATCTCTCCCTCGTTGTTGATGCTGAACGCCCGGCCGCGCGAGAGACCCAAGTCCTCGACGACGTAATTGCCAGTCGTGGGAGACCGGGTCCACCGGACCGCGCGGAACTCGCCGGCGGGATTCATGGCGGAGCCAACGATGACGCCCAGATCGTTGATCGCGGTGGCGAAGGAAGCCTGTCCTCCGAGGTCGGGAAGCAGCACTGGCAACTCGTTCACGTGCGATACGGCGGCTCGATCCTTCGGGATGCCCACGCTCCCGACGATCGTGCCATCGACGTTGATGCCGCCCACCTCCGCGGGGCCGCCCAGGCCTCCGCGGTCGACCACTGTCGTGCCGTCGAAGGAGTAGAACCGCTCTTCTCCAGTCGCCGTTGGGCTGCCGCCCGCCATCTGCCCGAGCGAATTGATCGCTGAAGCGCTATGGCGAGAGTCGTGGAGGGTCGGGATGAGCTCCGCCGTCCATCCGCTCGTTCCTTGCACCCACCGCGTGGCGCGCCATGTGGTGGTGACGCCATCGGCCTCGAGAATCAAACTTTGCCCGACGATGGTTTCCCTTTGGTTGACCTCATACGCAGCACTCTGTCGTGCGTCGGGGACCATGGGCAACAGGCTCTTCGTGATCTGAAGCGTCTGGACGTTCACACGCCAATAACCAGCGCCGGGGCCCGCAGCCGTGCGGTCACTGTAGCCGATGACCAGGACGCTGTTCGCGGCGTCTGCCGTCGTCAGCGATCGTGGGTAGCTCTGCCGCCCGCCGAGTGTTCCGAGATCAGTGATCTTGATCCCGGTCGGGCTGGGCTTGGCGAGGGATGGAACGCCTGGATTCGTGGGAGCGTCGGTATTGGCGCAGCCCGCGTTCGCAGCGGCGATACTTCAGCCCGAACCCGGTAGGCCACTAGGGTTGGCGGCGGATTGGCGGAGGTTGGACGAGGAGACACCGGGGGCCTGTTGCGGGGCACCTATGCCAGCGCTGCCATGGAAGAGTTCGACCGATCACCCGGTCTCGGGATCAGCGGATCAACGCCTCACGCGAACAGCAGTATGGCTGCATTGTCATAGGTACCCATTCAAGCATGGCGGGTGCGGAAGATTATCGAAGCGGAATCGCGCCCATGTTAACGATCGCGAAGGACGACGCCGCGACCGCCTGCTCGCGCTCTTCGTCAAGCTGGCGAAGGTGCGGCTAAAGTAGAGTTTCTGCAGGGTTCAGTCATTGAGGCAGACCGGACGGCCGAGCCTGGGGCGTGCTTCGGCGCTCAGCGGTAGCCGAATGATGCGGGGTCCGGGGGGAAGCATGCCCATCGTCGTCGGTGCTCCCTTGCGCCGTCACTCTCTCGCCGAGCAGACTATGCCCATGCCCGCACCGGCTCGCCGTTGGACCGTCGAGGAGGTTCGCGCCCTACAGGGCGAGTCGCGCAGCGCGTGGCCTCGTTACGAGCTCATCGACGGCGAGCTGCTCGTGACGCCGGCGCCGCGGCCCATCCATCAGCGCGCGGTGCGCCTGCTGGTGCTCGCCCTCGACCCGTATGTCGAGGTACACCGGTTGGGCGAGGTCTGGATGTCGCCGGCCGACATCCAGCTTGGATCCGGCACGATCGTTCAGCCTGATGTGTTCGTGGTGCCACGGTCCCCCGCGCTCCCGGTGCCATCATGGCGCGAGCTCGACGCCCTGACGCTCGCGGTGGAGGTCACATCACCGTCGACCGCGCGCGGTGATCGCGTCACGAAGCGTCAGTTCTTCGGGCGGAAGCGGGTGGAACACTACTGGGTGGTGGACCTCGATGCGCGAGTCGTCGAGCGAACGCGCGCCGGAGATGCGCGAGTCGACGTGGATTCCACGACGCTCGAATGGTGGCCCGTCGGCGCGACGGTGCCGTTCACACTCGACCTGCCGGCGTTTTTCGCACGGGTGCACGGCGAGGGGTAGGGGCGCCGATCCCTTCAGTCCGGGGGATACCGATCGAACCACACGCTTCCATTCCTGTACCCGGTCAGGAGATCATCCGCCAGCGCCGTGATC
>JANOCW010000059.1:0-1663 GCA_031412375.1 Gemmatimonadaceae bacterium
GGTTCGACGCGCGCTCGAGGTGAATCCGAATCTCGTCGCCGGGCGCGTGTTCCACGCATCGCTGCTCCTCGATGCGGAGAGCCATGAGCGCGCGCTGGCCGAGGCCCGCAGGGGCCTCGCGGTCGATTCGACGTCGCTCGAGGCGCTCGCGATGGTCGCGGCCATCCAGAAGCTGCGCAACGATGAGAGCGGGTTCGCTGACGCGAAGCGCCGAGCCCTCGCCCGAAACCCGCGCTATGCCGACCTGTTCAACACGGTGGCGGAGCTGAGCGCGCGGAATCGCCTGTACGACCAGGCTGCCGACTTTGCGCGCCAGGCAACCGTTGTCGAGCCCAAGTCGTGGCGGGCACACGGGCTCCTCGGGATGAATCAGCTCCGGATCGGCGAGATCGACTCGGGGCGGGTGAGCCTGGAGCGCGCGTTCGGCGGGGACCCGTACGACGTGTGGGTCAAGAACACGCTGGACCTGATGGACACCTTCCGCGAGTACACCGTCACCCCGACGCCGCGCTTCCAGCTGTTCATCGGAACGAAGGAGTCAGCGCTGCTCGCACCGTATCTGGGCGACTTGCTCGAGCAGGCGTACGACCGCTTCGCCGCGACCTACGGGTATCGCCCGCCGACGCCGATCCGCGCCGAGGTGTACCGGAGTCATGCCGACTTCTTGGTGCGGACGGTCGGACTCGCCGGGCTCGGCGCATTGGGGGTGAGCTTCGGGAAGGTGCTCGCCATCGACTCGCCGGGCGCACGCGAGATCGGCCAGTTCAACTGGGGCTCCACGGTCTGGCACGAGCTGGCGCACACGTTCACGCTCGGCATGACGAACCACCGCGTCCCGCGCTGGCTGTCCGAGGGAATCTCGGTGTACGAGGAGCGTCGTGCGCGGCCCGGCTGGGGCGCCGACGCGACGGTCAGCTTCCTCGCCGCGTACAGCGCGGGACGCCTCGTGCCGGTGAGCCGGATGAACGACGGCTTCATGCGACCGGCGTATCCGGAGCAGGTAATCCATTCGTACTACCAGGCGTCGCTCGTCTGCGAGCTGATCGAGCGTGATTACGGCGCGGTCGCGCTGACGGGAATGCTCGAGGGATACCGCGACGGCTTGTCCACGGAGCAGATCTTTCAGCGCGTGCTGAAGTCGGATCTCGCCGGCTTCGACAAGAAGTTCGACGCCTACATGCAGCAGCGGTTTGCCAAGGTGGCCGCGACGATCCGCGAGCGCTCACTCCAGGTGAGCCCGGACGGGCGCGGTCCCCCGGGCACACGCGCCGAGATTCCCACTGGCGCTCCGGATGCCAACGACTTCGTCGGCCAGCTCAGGATGGGCCGCACGCTCCTCGAGAAGGGCGATGTGGATGGGTCGGTGGTCTACCTGGAGCGAGCGAAGGCACTGTTCCCGGAGTACGCCGGCAATGACAGCCCCCGCTGGTTTCTCGCTCGCATTCACAAGGACCGTGGTGCCCTCCCACGGGCCGCCGATGAGCTGCGGGTGTTGACGAACGCGAACGAGAACCACTACCAGGCGCACATCGATCTCGCCGAGGTGCTGCAGGCGCTCGGTGACGATCCCGGGGCGGCGAGCCTGCTCGAGCGCTCGATCTACATCTCTCCATACGATGTCGGCGTCCATACGCGACTCGCGACGCTGTACGCGAAGACCGGG
>JANOCW010000060.1:0-2234 GCA_031412375.1 Gemmatimonadaceae bacterium
CGGGAGGCCGTCTTCGTCGAAGAGAATGTTCGCCGGCTTGATGTCCCGATGGATGACGTTGTGCCTGTGCGCGTAGTCGAGGGCGTCGGCCAGCTTCGTGAGGATGCTGCGGGCCTCGCCGCACGGCACCGCGCCTTCGACGCTCAACCGACGGGCGAGCGATCGTCCCGCCACATGCGGCATCACGAAAAACCAGAGCTCACCCGCCTCACCGTAGCGGAGGAGCGGGACGATGTGCGGATGTCGCAGCCCCGCTGCGGTGCGCGCTTCCCGGCGGAAGCGCTCCCGATTCTCCGGTGACGACGCCAGATCCGGGTGGAGCACCTTGATGGCCACCGGCAGATCGAGCGCGAGGTCGCGGGCGAGGTAAACGGCGCCCATTCCGCCGCGCCCGAGCGAGCGGCCGATCTCGTACTGCCCATCGAGGACGGTTGCGAGGACCGCTCGAATCGACGCATCGCTGTCAATCGCGTCGCCGGTCCCCTTCATCGCCCCGTTGGCTCGCGCGGCTCGCATCGCGCCCACGCTCTCGGCGGCATGCGCGGCAAGCAGCGACTCGACTTCCCTGCGCATCTCGGGGTCAGTCAGCCCGATGCGCTCGAGTAGTTGGGCACGTTCCGCGAGGGGTGTCTCCACCGCCACCGCGAACACCCCCTTGATCTCCTGCCACCGCCGCTCGGGCGTCACGACGCCAGCTCGCGCCGTAGCCAGGCGCGCGCGACGGCCCACTCGCGTTTCACCGTCGCTGGTGAAATCCCGAGCGCTTCGGCTGTCTCCTCGATGGTCATGCCGCTGAAATAGCGCAGCTCGACGAGCCGTTCCTGTTCGGGATCGAGCACGGCGAGCCGCTCCAGCGCCTCGTGCAGCGCGAGAATGTCGACATCCTGCGCGGATTCGCCCGCCACATCCACCGGGTCGACATCGCCGATCGAGAGACGCTCCACATCGCCACCGCGCTTCGCCGCCAGTCGCGCACGCGCGTGGTCCACGAGGATGCGACGCATGAGCTGCGCGGCGACGCCAAAGAAGTGCGCCCGATTCCGCCATTCGACATGTCGCTGGTCGATGAGCCGCAGGTACGCTTCATGGACGAGCGCCGTTGCCTGCAGCGTGTGGCTGGGCGACTCCTGGCGCATCGCGCGCGCTGCCTGGCGACGCAACTCACCGTAGACGGCGTCAACGAGCCGTTCGCCCGCGCTGCGGTCGCCGTCACTCCAGGCCTTGAGCAACCGGGTGACGTCGCTCGGCGGATCAGGCAGTGCCAACGGCTGCTGTGTCGTCATTTCCCTCCGGCTCAAGGAGTCCGTCGGCGATGGAGTGCCAGTCCGCGCGACGATACCGGCGATGGCAGGCGCCGTCAAGGAAGTGCGTCCGTGGGTCGCGCGCAGCCGCGTGAGCCGGTTTCCGGCGGATTCTCGCGTTCCAGGGTGGAGCAGCAAACGAGAAGTCTTGGCATCCACCCCGTCACCCAATGTCACCATGCTCATCTCGCACTCACTCGCGATCGCCGCTGCCGTGGGACTGCTGTCGGGCGCGCACGCCGCCATCTGGGGCATGTACAAGGACTCCGTCTACGAAGGCTTCGGTGCACTGTGCTTCGTGCGAAGCATCATCGTCGGAGCCGTCGCGGCGGTCGCGATCCAGATGTCGATACACCTCCCGCTCCCGGCGCCAGCCGCGATCGTCGTGCTGTTCGGTCTCGCCTACGCAGCGGAGCGCGGGATCATCGAGGTGTGGAAGACATTCATTCGCGAGCAGGATCAGTCGAAGTTCTTCATTCCGATGGTGTTCAGCGTCGGCGGAGTGCCGGTTGCCCGGCGCGGTGTTCGACTGGCCGCCGGCGCTGCGTACGTGAGCGTGGTGGCGCTCTGCCTGCTCGCCGTTGCGCAGCTGGATCGTGGCGCAGCCGGGTCGCCGACGCTGTCGGCCAGCGCGCTCGTCGGGCTGACCGTCGGGATCATCATCGCGATTGGCGGTGCCTGGAAGGACGCACCGAAGGAAGGATTCGAGCCCCTCAAATTCTTTCGCAGCCCGGTGATGGCGGTGGCCTTTGCACTGGCGCTCTCATCGCTCAGCGAGAGCTACCTCCAGATCGCCGTCGCCTCGATCGGATACGAGCGCGCTGCTGTCGAGACCTACAAGACCCTCTTCACGCGCGGAAAGGCGCCCGGCAAGTTCACTGGCAAGCCGGAGCTGCACCCCGAGATGCGCACACACCGACGCCGTGGCGTCCC
>JANOCW010000061.1:0-2653 GCA_031412375.1 Gemmatimonadaceae bacterium
CGCGAATGGAATAATTTCCTTCGCTGTTGCTCACTGTCCCGCTGCTTGTCCCCCTGATGATGATCGATACGCTGGCCAGGGGAGCGCCATCCTCACTCGTAACCCTGCCGGTCACCATCTTCTGCTGCGCGTGGGCCTGCGTGGTGATGGCGAACATCCCCATCAGCACCATGAGTACGCGGTTTCTCATCATGGAGGTCTACCGGGTTTTTAGTGGACGTGAGTCGAGCGCCGGCACGAGTTCCCGGGTCGGACGCGAATGGAACGCTCGCGCCCGCTATGCTATCCGCCGTCCCGGACGGCGGCAAGGAGGGCCGCCATGGCGTGCATGCCCCGGCACTCCGGGCCGTCGGCGGCGTTCAACGGAACGTCCCCGGACTCACGTCGTAGGCAGCGTGCGGCGCGCCCACCTCGTCCTCCGGCCGCCAGAAGCCAAGCTGCTCGGTCCAGCGAACAGCGTGCAGTCGTCGCCCACCGATCGCCAGAAAGCCGGCGGCGCGCGCCGTGACGACGCCCATCCGTCGCAGGTCGGCAAGCTCGCGGATCACGGTTCGTCCCCGCTCCTCCACGATGCGTCGAGCGCTTTGCACGCCGACGCCCGGGACTCGCATGAGCTGCGAGCGCGATGCCGTACGCACCTCGACCGGGAAGCGCTCGGGATTCCGGAGCGCCCACGCGACCTTGGGGTCGAGCGAGAGTGAGAGATTCCCGTCGTCGCCATAGACGACTTCATCCGCGCCGTACCCATACCGGCGAAGGAGATGGTCGACCTGGTACAAGCGGTGCTCGCGCAGGACAGGGGTTGCGCGCACGCCTTCCATCGGCGTGTCGCGGATTGGACGAAAGGCGCTGAACTGGGCATGGTGGATTCCGCCGCCCGCATAGAGCTCCGCGACCTTTTCAATGATCGAGCGGTCGGTGTCGGGGCTCGCGCCGACGACGAGCTGCATCGTCATCCCCGCCGTGCCGCCTGGGTGGAAGTCATCGCGCGGACGGCCGGCTGCTTCCGCCTGCCGACTGCGGATCACGTGGGTGCGCGCGTCCTCGAGCGTCGCGATCGTCGTCTCGAAGCGCTTTTCGGGCGCGATGCTCGTGAGACTCTCCCCACAGGGCGCCTCGAGATTCAGCGAGACGCGGGTCGCGAGCGCCGTGATGCGCTCCACCTGCGCGGCGTCGGCGCCAGGAATCATCTTCACATGGATGTAGCCACGGAAAAAATGCCGCTCACGCAGCAGCTCGAGCACGTGGATGAGGTCATCCATCACCTTGACCGGCCTGCCGGCAATACCGGTCGTGAGGAAGAGTCCCTCGCACCACCCCCGGCGATGGGCGCCGAGAAAAATGCGCACCAATTCCTCGGGCTTGAGCAGCGTGCGCGGCATGTCGCGGTCGCGCCGCATCGGGCAGTAGTGACAGTTGAAGCTGCATGCGTTCGTCATCAGGATGCGCAGCAGTGTCCTCGGCGCACTCTGCGCACCACCTGGCCGCACCGTGCGAATGTTGAGCGGGCGAAGTGCACCGACGTCGTTCGCGTGCCGCAGCCGCGGCGGAAGAATGCTCGGATCCCGTCCGGGTGGGCCTTCGCGGTCGTCAGCCGCGAGGGACATGAGGATGGCGAGCTTGGCATCGAGGTCGAGGTCGGGCATCGCGGCACCTCCGGCGCGTGGTTACGGAGGATGGCCGAAGAAATACCGAACCACAAGGGGCCTGTGCCAGGTTGGACCCCGCCCCAGGTGGGCCTCGCAAAGTGTGGTTATCCTTCCCGAACGCCCCGGCCCGCCAACGTTCGAACAGCGTACGGCGTCGTGCCTCCATGCACTTCAACCCTTCATTCTTTCTCGCGATGTCCATGCACAGAGTGCTTTCCCTCGTTTCCTCCGTCGTTGTCATCGCAGCCTGCAGCAGCGCCGGCGACAGCAGTGCGGATAGCGCCGCCGACAGCAGCGGCGCAGCGGCTGTAGATGCACGGGCTGCAGGCGGAGCCACCGCCGGCCTGGTGCGCGACAGCGCGAATGCCGCCGTGGCGAGCGACACCATGCGCGCCACGGCGACCGTACGGAACGCGAGCGGACGCGAACTCGGGACGCTGACGCTCACGGAAACCCAACAGGGACTGACGGCTTCGGGACGACTCACCGGCCTGCCACCGGGTGCGCATGGCATCCATCTCCACACCACCGGCCAATGCACGCCGCCCTTCGAGTCGGCGGGCGCTCACTGGAATCCGACGAATCGCCAGCACGGAACCCAGAACCCCCAGGGCCCGCACTTCGGCGACTTCACGAACATCACCGTCGGCGCCGACAGCGCGGTGAACGTGCAGTCCACCACACCCGGCGGTACGCTGCGCCGGACGAACGCCCTGATGGACGCCGACGGCGCAGCGATCGTCGTGCACGCCGCAGCGGATGACGACCGCACCGATCCGTCGGGTGCCTCGGGGAATCGCGTGGCCTGCGGAGTCATCTCGGGCTCGTAGCGCCGGCCGGGCGGCGCGCGAGGGCGTCGGAGTCAAGCGAACGCGTGCCGCTCGTGCGCGTGGAATTGAATGATTCGAGGTCGATGACCCCGACGGTGGGCCGCTGAGGCGCTTCATCGTCGGGCTCACCGCCTGGCTCGTCGGATGCTGGGCGATCGTCGGCGCGCTCGTGCA
>JANOCW010000062.1:0-1775 GCA_031412375.1 Gemmatimonadaceae bacterium
TCGAGGATCCCGTATCCCTGGGTGAGCAGGAGGAGATGCGAATCGCCGGTCGGGCGCACGAAGTAGTGCGGCGAGCCGGTGACCTGCGACGCCGCGCTGACGCTGCGAAACTCTTCCGGATACGCCCAGAGCAGGAAGGGCAGCCGCCCCTTGGTGCTGTCGTACCCCGCGGGGAGGTAGAGCGTCGCCGAGAGCTGCACGCCGTCGTCGCGCTTGTAGGTGATCAGTCGCCGCGTCGCGCCCGCGAGCTCGGGCGCGGGATCGGTGAACTTCGTGACGGCCGTCGCGGTGCCGGTGCGAATGTCGCGCAGGTAGTAGTTCGGCACCTCGATCATCGACTGACGCTGCGTGAGAATCCGGCGCGCGTCGGCGTCCATCACCGCGACGACGGATTCGTAGTGCGGCGCCGACGATCGGAAGAGCCGCTCGGCGCGGCCGGTCGTGAGGTCATGGCGGTCGAGGAAGGGGCGATCCCCTTCCTCGGACGCACCCGTCCCGGCGAGATAGGCCTTGCCGCCGTCGCGCGTCGTGAGCAGCACCGGGCGGCCGAAGGGCCCGGGCGTCGTGACGAAGAAGCCCGGATTACCGTACCGGTCCTCGGATGACCGGTCGAAGATCTTGCGCGGCGCCGCATCCGGTCGCGACGGATCGATGGCCCACATGCGTGTCCGGCGAGTCTTCTGCCATCCCTCCTCGACGAGCGCGAGATCAGCGCGCCCCCACGTGATTCCATTGAAGCGTTGCTCGAGGTCGATCACCGTCCGCGGGTCGCCGGCGAATGGTGCGGCGAGCGTGAGCACGCGGTCGCGCTTCGCGGCGGTGACGGTCGGCTGGCCTCGGTCGAGCGCTTCGACCCATACAAGCACTGCGGCCTGATCGGCGCGCCACTCCGGTGAGCGCAGTCCAGTCGGCGCGGCATCCGAGCTCCACCCGACCTGATCCTGCACGGGGGTGTTGGCCAGCACACGCACGGACTGGCCATCCGCCGTGAGGATCTCTGTCCGCGAGGCGAACGAGTACAGCGGCACCTGGTACGAGTACGGTCGTCGGAGCGTCTGCGCGAGGATGAACCGCCCGTCCGGCGACGGCTCGACGAGCGAGTAAGTCGCAGGAGCACCGATCTGGCGTACGGTGCCGTCGAGCGAGATCGATGCGAGCTGACTGGTGAGGTAATGCTCGAAGAGTGCTTCATCGTGCGGGTTCCGGAGCAGGTCCTGGTACGTGGCGTTCGGCGTCGCCGCGTTTCCCGACTCCTGCACCACGGGGCCCGTCGGCACGGCCGGAGCCGCGACCGGGGCGCCGCGGCCCGCTGCGATGGTGCGGCAGAGCAGCGATGCGTTCGTCACCCACCGGCATGGCGTGCCTTGCAGTCCACTCATCCGGATGGGCGTGAGCTGCCGCGCCGCGCCGGTTGCGGCGTTTCCGATCCAGAGCGTCAGCGATGTATCGCTGCGGAGGAAGTACGCGACGTGCGCACCATCACGGGACCAGAGCGTCGCATTGACGAAGGTTCCCGCGCTGACGGCCAGTGAGCGCTCGGCGCCCGTCGCGACGTCGCGCACCGTGAGACCCGTCTGCACCGGGCTTGCGGCGAGCGTGTTGTTCCGCGCATTGATGCGAATCCCCGCCAGTCCGATGTAGGGCGCGCTCACGATCTCGATCGGCGGAAGCGCGTCGCGGCGGATCAGCAGCATGCGATCGCGCGTCGGGCTCAGCGACACGGCCGGCAGCGGCTCGGCGCCTATGATTCGATCCAGCGGCGCCGGCGGCTGGCG
>JANOCW010000063.1:0-1979 GCA_031412375.1 Gemmatimonadaceae bacterium
GCCTGCTCGGGCGCCATATACGCCGGTGTGCCAACCGTCATCCCGAACGGCGTGAGCCCCATCGATGCGGCCGCCCCGGGCTCGATGGTCGCCGCGCTTACCGCTTTGGCGATGCCAAAGTCCGTCACGACGTCGACGCCCTGCGTCAGCAGCACGTTGTCGGGTTTGATGTCGCGGTGGTCGACGCCATGCTCGTGCGCGTACTCGAGCGCCACCGCGACGTCGCGCAACACACGAATGGCATCCGGGACCGGCAGCTCACCACTTCGACTGAGCCGTGCCCGAAGCGATTCGCCGTCCACGAAGGGCATCGTGTAATAGGGCCGTCCCTCGATCTCCCCTGCAGAGAGCACGGGCACGATGTGTGGGTGCTGGAGGCGAGCCGCGATGGTGATCTCTCGCCGGAAGCGCTCGGCCTGTGCCGCGCTGTTCAGCTCCCATGGGACGAGCTTGACCACGACGTCCCGCCCGAGGGCAGTGTCCCGGGCGAGGAAAACCTGACTCATGCCGCCGCCGCCGAGCTCACGCTCGACGACGTACAGACTACCGAGCGATGCTGCAAGTCGATCGCGTAGGTCTTCACCCATGCGCCGAACCCCCGGGTCGTCGGACGGCGCCATCATACCGCGAACCGGTGTGACCGGCAATGGCCGGTGATCGATCCCAGCCATGAGGACGGCGACCGGGCATCCGCTTGATCGAGCTCCGGCTTGGCGCGACGATAATGTCGTGGGGGGCGAGCGATGCCCCGATGACGATTTCTCGAGTCGCGCGATCCCGTGGGACAACCTGCTGACTAGTCGCGGCCGAAGAGTTAGTGCCATCTAGAGCGGGACGTGACTGTCAGGACGATCACGCCTTCCCTCGCCGGGCAAGTGCCAGTCGGCGGGCAGCAATCCGGGCGGACCTCTCGCACCATCCCTTTGGGTTGACGGGGTCAGCCCGGCTGTCTATCTTCATCGGTCTGTGGCGCCCAACCTGGGCGCATTTTCTGTTCTACCTGAAGAGATGCCGACAATCAATCAGCTCGTCCGGCAGAGCCGCCGCGACGTCGAGAAGAAGGAGAAGGCCCCGGCGCTCAAGGGGAACCCGCAGAAGCGCGGCGTGTGCACGCGTGTGTACACCACGACGCCGAAGAAGCCGAACTCCGCGCTTCGCAAGGTGGCTCGCGTGCGCCTGACGAACCAGTTCGAGGTCACCGCGTACATCCCGGGCGAAGGCCACAACCTTCAGGAGCACTCGATCGTGCTCATTCGCGGCGGCCGCGTGAAGGATCTCCCCGGCGTTCGGTACCACATCGTGCGTGGCAGCCTGGATGCGTCCGGCGTGAACGGCCGCAACAAGAGCCGCTCGAAGTACGGGACGAAGAAGCCCAAGGCCGGCGCAGCCGCAAAGACCGGAGGGAAGAAGTGAGCCGTCGCAAGAAGTCGGTGAAGCGGATCATCCTTCCGGATGCGCGCTACGACAGCCAGACCGTCTCGAAGTTCATCAACGTCCTGATGTACCAGGGGAAGAAGTCCACGGCCGAGCGCATTTTCTACAGCGCGATGGATCTCGTGGAGTCGCGGACGAGCCAGCCGGGCGTGAACGTCTTCAAGCAGGCGCTCACCAACCTGAAGCCGGTCGTCGAGGTCAAGAGCCGCCGCGTCGGTGGCGCGACATACCAGGTCCCCGTCGAGGTTCGCCCCGAGCGCCGCACGGCGCTGGCGATGCGCTGGCTGATCGGGTATTCGCGCGAGCGCAACGAGAAGTCGATGGCCGAAAAGCTGGCGGCGGAAGTGGTCTCGGCGTCGCGCGGGGAAGGGAATGCGGTAAAGAAGAAGGAAGACACCCACCGCATGGCCGAAGCGAACAAGGCGTTCGCGCACTATCGCTGGTAGATAGCGTCGCTCGGTCTATCCCGGCGCCCCGCTCGAGCTCTAGTCGCTCTGGCGGGGCGCTCTGCATCCAGTCCGGTCGATATGGTGCCTGTCGTGTCG
>JANOCW010000064.1:0-9931 GCA_031412375.1 Gemmatimonadaceae bacterium
AGAGTCGCGCCCCGAGCAACCCAAGGGCATCCACGACAAGATCGCGAAGGAAGACATCGGGGCCTAGCCCCGACCAGACCCCAGGCCATGAATGAGAAGGCCCCGCCAGACGGCGGGGCCTTCTCGTTTCCGGAGCTGGCCCGCGAGATCGGAGCTTTCGTCAGCCGCCGATCATCGGGTTGTTGAGGCGTTCAGCGGCGGGCAGTGGCAGGCACAGCTGCGCGCCGTAGGTGCCGCCGAAGTGGTACGCCGTTCCGGCGGCCGGCGTCAGGGGAATCTGGAACCTGATGACATCGCCGAGGTGATGGCTCTCGGCGAACAGTTCGCGGCGCCGCTGGTCGATCAGCTCCACGAGGTATTCGGCCTGCGTCGTTCCAGTGAAGGCTGCCTGCCCGCCGCGGGTGCGTGATGCGTTGATGATCGGAAGCGCCGTGGCGAACGCCGCGCCGCGAATATCGGCCTCTGCGATGATGAGCTGCGCTTCCTCATACGTCGCCAGCGGAAGCGCCGTCGCGGTGGTGGGATACTTGGTCTGGTAGAAGTGAACGATTCCGGTCGCGCTGACCGTGGTGGTCGCGGTGACCGGCACCCGCGGGTCGTTCAGCGAGCGATACGGAACGCCCACCGAGAAGGAGCGATTGAGCGAGCTGTTCTCGGCAGTGATGCGATTCTGCCGGCGCCCATTGGCGTCGCTCGCGCTCGCCACCATGGCGTAGCCCGACGGAACCTGCTGGGCGTCGGCCTTCGCCGCGGCGTAATTGCCCAGGTTGAGGTTGGCGCGAGCCCGGCCAAGGTACGCCATGGTCCGGATGTTGGTGTTGTTCGCGGTGGTGGCGGCGGCGATCGCTTCGGAGAATCGCGCGATCGCCAGCCGGTACACGCTGTCCCGCTGGATCTCACCACCGTAGGTGATCGACTTGTCGATGTTCACTCGCGAGACGGCCATCGTGCAGAAGCCCTCGCCGAGCAGGACGTAGCTGTAGCCGGCGTACGCCCCCGCGATCGCCATCAGGTTGGTGCGATTGGGCGATCCCAACCCGGCACTGACCTCGGCGTCGGTCCACGAGTTCAGCAGCGCGAGGAGATTCTCGTTCGACTGACGCGCGGTCTGAAGGGGCGTGTAGACGCCCGTGCCGCAACCGTTGACCGCGTAGTCGGCATCGTCCTTCGTGGTGTTGCGCCGGTCGTACGGGCTGCGCGAGGCGGTCTGCTGGGCGTAGATGAACTCTTCGCCAATCAGCCCGCTGTACGCTGTGTAGGAGTTGAATGCGCACTCGAAGTCCGCGATCGCGCCGACCGACAGCAACTGTGCATTTGCGGAAGTTTCGAGCTGCCCTGCGGGAATCCTGCTGGCCGGATCGACGGCCAGCGGGTCGCTCAGGGTGTCGCATGCCGTGGGCACGACGAGCAGTGCGAGCACCGTCGCCCAGACCGTCCAGCGTGCGGTTCGGGTCATTGCATCCATGTTGGCCGATCCCGGAATCGAAGGATTGTCAGGCACGCGTCACCAGCCGAGGTTGAGGCCGAGCACCCACTGGGAGAGCTGGGGGTTCGTCGTCTGCTCGAACTGTCCGAAATTTCCGCCGCGCGACCCACCGAGGAAGAACGCTTCGGGCTCGAGGCCCGGATAATCGGTCCACGTGAAGAGGTTGCGTCCGGCGAGCGTGACCACCGCGCGGCTGACGTTGAGGTAGCGCATGTTGATCGCGGGAAGCGTGTACGACAGGCTCACCTCGCGCAGCTTGGTATAGCTGGAGTTGTTGACGTAGTAGTCGATCAGCTGACCGTTCGACTGGAGGCCCGCGATCTTCTTCGGCTCGAACTCGCTCGGGTAGAAGTTTTCCCTGCAGCGTCCGAAGATCGCGCAGCGTGAGCGCATGTTGCCATCGATCTTGTAGAAACCCCGCTTCGTGTCGAGCATCGCGTACACGCGCAGGTTCTTCCAGAGTGTCAGCGTGTTCGAGAGCGAACCTTCAAAGCGCGGCAGTGAGCGGCCGAGGAAGACTTCCGGCGCGTCGTCTCCGGTATTGTACGTGAGGTCCGCTCCGGCGCAGACCATCGTGCCGCCCTGGCCGTTGTCACAGATCACGTTCGGAATATCGGCCTGACCGCTCGGCAGGAGCTGGGCGCTGACGACGCGCTGGTCGAAATACGAACCGATCGGATACCCGACCTGGTGTCGAATCGCGAACCCGCCAGTCACGAAGTCTGGTGTGTTCGTCACCCGGCGAAGATCGAGGATCGCCTGCGACGTCCCGAGGCCCTCGATCTCGCTGTCATTGGTGGACAGGCCAACGACAACGTCCCACGAGACGGCGTCCATCGCGACCGGGGTCCCACGCACCATCATCTCGGCGCCCCAGTTGCGAATTCCGGCCGCGTTGAACGGCTGCGTGTTCGGCACGCCGACCGATGGGGCGATCTGTCGGTTGAGGATGGCATCGACCGTCTGCTTGCGGTAATACGACATCTCGATGCCGAGCCGATCTCCGAAGGCACCAAGGTCGAAGCCCATCTCGAGCTCCTTGCTCCGCTCGGGGCCGAGGTCGGGATTTCCGAGGAATTGCGGAGTTACCGCGGCCACGTCGCCCGGTCCGTTCGCGCTGGTATAGGTCTGGAGCGCAGAGTAGGTCGCGGGCTGCTTTCCGGATTCTCCATAGGCCGCGCGCAGCTTGAGGGCGTTGACCGCCAGAAGCCGCCAGAACGGCTCCTCGCTGATCACCCAGCTCGCACTGTACTTCGGGTAGTAGACGCGGTCGAAGTTCTGGCCGAAGGCGCTGTTGTCATCGGCGCGGATCGCGGCCGTGAGAAAGAGCCGGTCGCGCCAACCCACCTGCTCCTGGAGATAGAAGCCGAGCGTCGCGTCGGCAGCGAGGTCTCCGCTGTTCGTGCGGTTCGTAGTGGTGGCCGACAGGGCCGTCAGGCCAATGGTCGGAAAGGTCGATCCTTCCGAGTAGATGAAGTCGGAGACATTGCGGTAGTACTGCGCGCCGAACGAGGTCGTCGACTTGATGTCGTCGCGGACATCGGCCTCGGCGGTCGCCGAGTAATCCAGGGTGTAGTTGTTGACCTGGCGGTTCTGGACGGCGCGATAGCCCTGGCCGAAGAAGACGTTCGTGAGGGAGTCGGCGGAACGCGCCTCGAGCCAGTTGTCGTTCTCGGTGACCCGATCGGTGCCGGCGCTCAGGCGATGACGCAGCCACGTCATCGGCGTATGCAGGAGCTGGACACCGCCGGTGAAGCGATCGACACCCTGCCAGACCTTCACCTGCTCGTCGTACATCGTCGGAAGGGCGGAACTGAATCCACGTCGTGGGTTCGGACGGCCATCGGCAAGCGGCTGGATATGCAGCGCATTGGCCCACATCGTCCCGAGCGCCCGCCCGCCGCACCCTGCCTCGCACGGGAGATGGATCGTGCCGTTCACGTAACCCATGTTCAGGGCGATGTTCAGCTTCGAGCTTGGGACGACCGACAAATTCAGGCGGCCCGAGTAGCGCTCGACCGTGCTGGTCGGCTCGATGCCTTCGGTGTCCTCCACGCCGACACCCGCGTAGAACGTGAAGAGGTTGGACCCACCGCTCGCGCTCAGATCGTATTCCTGGAGCAGGCCATTCGTGAAGACCGGCGTGCCGCGCGCCTTCTCGAGATCCATGATGTCGATCGATACGGTGTCGCGTGCGGTCGTCGGTCCCCCCGGAACAGGAACCGCTGCGTAGTTCACCGGCCACCGGCCTTCGGGGTTGCGGAGGTAGTTGGTTCCGACGCGGGTCGCGAAGTTCCACCGGGGCGCCCCGGTCGTTCCCTTCTTCGT
The DNA here is from genome assembly GCA_031412375.1 of Gemmatimonadaceae bacterium. GTDB lineage: Bacteria > Gemmatimonadota > Gemmatimonadetes > Gemmatimonadales > Gemmatimonadaceae > JANPKQ01. The sequence goes on from JANOCW010000064.1 coordinate 3,815, forward strand.
GATGATCTGGATGACCCCGTTCGAGGCCTCGGTCCCGTACAGCGTCGCCGCCGCGGGCCCCTTGATGATCTCGATCGTCTCGATTTCATCCGGATTGATGTCGTTCATTCTCGAGATCGACGCCGAGCCGAACGCCTGGTTCGAGAAGCCCGACGCCGGCGTGTTGTTGACTCGCACGCCATCGATATACAGCAGCGGCTCGTTGGACAGCGAGATGCTGGACGCCCCACGGATGCGCACGCGGGCCCCCGCACCGACGTTTCCGGTGGCGCTGTTGACGAAAACGCCCGGCGCCCGGCCAGCGAGGAGATTCTGGACGCTGTTGATCGGGGCGATTTCCTTCGTCCCGGATGCATCGATCGTGCTGACCGCGTTGCCGAGCTCGCGCCGCGACTGGCCGCCCGCCGTCCCCGTGACGACGACTTCATCGAGGATCACCGACTGCTCGGTGAGCGCAACGCGCACTTCCATATCGCCGACCCGTGCAACGATGCGCTGCGCGCGATAGCCAATGCGTCGCACCTCGAGCGTCACCTGATCGCCGGGCACGCCGGTGAGTCGGAATCGTCCGCTCGCATCCGTGCTCGTTCCGAGCTGGGTGCCGTCCACGCGGACGAGCGCTCCGGCAACGGGCTGACCGGAGCTGCCCGCCACGCTGCCGGCGACGACCCCGCCCTGCTGGGCGAGGGCGGGGCTGGCGGCAAGGAGACTGGCAACCAGCAACAGCGCGGCGGCCACGATGCCGCGCCTCACACCGAGTCGGACGCGAGGTCCTGAATCGAAGACGGAGAGATGCATGATACCTCTGGGGGGTAAAATGGCCGTTCGCGCGGGGATGGCGAGGGGCGCGACGGGGCCAAATCTCGTTTCTATCTAGGGCCGTGGGTCGCGCAAACGCAAGCCTACCAGCCTTCGCGCTCCCGCAGGGCGGTCACATGCGCGACGTGATGCCTGCCGTGCCACGCGTACAGCCCGAGCGCCCCGTCGAGCCGCATGGTCCGTCCTTTTTCGGGGTGCCGGAACTCACGCGCCATCTGCTCCGGCGTCATCACGCGCAGCAACGCCACCCACCGAATGTGCAGCGCCTCCAGCAGGTCGAGCGACACCGAGATCGGGACGGTTCGGTTGTCCTCGAGCTCGGCCCACGCTCCTTCGTTGTAGGGCTTGATGGTCGGCGTGTCCTCGGTGAGCGCGAGCTTGAACCGCGTGTAGGCGTTGAGATGGCTGTCGGCGAGGTGGTGCACGAGCTGTCGTACGGTCCAGCCACCAGGCCTGTACGCAGTCTCGATCTGGCTGGCATCGAGTCCCTTCACCGCTGCGCGCAACGCCGCGGGCACCCGTGCAACGTCCTCGACCCACTCGGCCACCTGCTTCCGGGTCGTCGAGTCCGCGAAGGTGTACTTGCCAATCGGGTAGCGGAGATCAGTCGTCGTGGTGCTCATGGACGCTCCATGCAAATGGGAGAGTGCAACGCGTTTCCAGAACGTCATGGAAGGCGTTGCACATCGAAAGGTCTCGTTGTCGGCCAGTGGAGGCAAGATGTGGCTGGCACCGCGAACCTACTCCGCGATCTGCTCCAGCGCATTGGCCATCTCCTGGAGTGACTCGCCGAGGTAGCAGTGCGGCCCGCACGCGACGAGTCCGACATCGGAGAACAGCCGGCGATAGTAGCCCGGCGTCCGCCGCCGCCACTCGCGCTTGTCCCCCTCCATTTCGTCGGCCGTCGTGTGCGCCTCGAGATACGCGACGCCACCCGCATGCTCCGCGATCTGCTGGAGCCCGCGGCGCAGCTCAGCCGGAGCGACGTACTGCATCACATCCGAGCAGACGATGAGGTCGAACAGCCGTCCCTCTGCGTGCTCGGCGACATCGCCGAACGATCCGAGTCGGATGTTGCGACGTCCACCGAACCGCCCGACAACGTACGGGCTCGGATCGATCCCCAGATATCGAATGGCGGGACGGATGCGCTTCAGCGCGCGATACCACACGCCCTCGCCGCACCCGACATCCAGCACACTGCGCACCGGCCCCCCGAGGAAGTATTCGGCGACGCTGACGACGAGGTGCGCCTTGCGCGCGATCGCGGCTGCCGTAACGACCCGCGAACGCGGATTGCGATACCAGCGGTCGAAGTACGCGCGGTCGTAGCGCTTTGGGGGACTCACACGACGCGACGAGTTGCTGGTGCGCTCAACTGAAAAAGCCTGAACATGAAGGGCATGAAGCGTCCATGAAGCTTCATGAAGAAGAGCAACTGACCTTTCTTGCATCTCGGGTTGGGGACCAACGCGCAACGCCCGCTCAAAGCCAGTTGCAAAAATTGATTGCCGCGCTGGTTCATCAAACTCGTTTTGCCGTTAGTCACCCTTCATGTGCCTTCGTCGACCTTTCATGCTCTTCATGTTCCGGCTTTTGATTCTCAGGCCTGGGCCGCCGAGGATGCCTACCTGCCGGACTTCGCAATCTCGTGTCGCAGGGCTTCCTCGAGATGCGGATAGCGAAAGCGAAAACCGAACTCGTCGAGCGCCTTCGGCCGCACCCGCTGGCTCGCGAGCACGGTGGCATTCGCCATCTCGGCGCCGAGCATGAGGCGCACGGCGAATTCGGGGACGGTCGCGACGGAGGGACGCCCGATCACGTGGCCCAGCGTCTTCGAGAACTGCGCGTTCGTTTCGGGGTTGGGCGCCACGACGTTCACCGGCCCGCGGATCTCATCATCCTTGAGCAGGAAGAGCAGCGCGGCGACGACATCATCCCGCGCGATCCAGCTCAGCCACTGCTGCCCATTGCCGATCTTTCCGCCGGCCCCGAGACGGAAGACGGTCAACAGGCGCTCGAGCGCGCCGCCCGCCGGACTGAGCACGATGCCAAGGCGAGGGTGTACCACCCGCACGCCGGCACGCGCCGCTGGTTCGGCCGCGGCCTCCCACTCCTGTGCCACGCGCGCGAGAAAGTCATCGCTCGCGGGTGCGCTCGACTCGTCGAGCCACTCATCCCCGCGATTACCATAAATGCCGATCGCCGAGCCGGAGACGAGCACACTCGGCTTCTTCGAGAGCGACGCGATCCGTTCGGCGAGGAGCGCGGTTCCGCGCACACGACTCTCGCGGATCCTGACCTTGTTGGATGCAGTCCATCGTTCCGCGACGGGCTCACCGGCAAGGTGGATGATCGCGTCGAATCCCTCGAGATCATCGGCCTCGAGCTGACCGCGCGCCGGGTCCCAGCGAATGTCGGAGCTGCCCGGAGCGGGCGTCTTCCGGACCATCCGACTGACCTTGTGGCCACGCCCAGTGAGATAGGGGACGAGCGCCGACCCGACCAGGCCGGTGGAGCCGGTGACGGCGATCCGGAAGCTCGTGGGATCCACCGCCTGCTGCGGCTTGGGGGTGCGCACGGGTGTCATGCAGAGCTGGTGAGGCAGGGAATGTGTCGATCGGGGTGCCGGTTCACGCGGCCGTGAGCGCTGCAATGTACGCGCGCGTCGGCCTACTCGCGCGCCTCGGCCGCCGCGAGATAGGCCGCCAGGATTCGCGGCCAAAGCTCGGTGCTGCCGGCGAAGGTCAGTCGATCGTATGCGCGGCGTGCGCCCGGAATATCGCCGATACGCAGACGGGAGATCACCGCCCCGTCACGGAGCATGTCGGGTGGCAGCCAGCCCGTGCCGAGCGTGGGATCCGCCATGAGGCGATCGGCGGCGCGGGAGGCCCAGGTGAAATCCCACGCCGCGAGCGCGTGCATGAATTGCGCGCTGGCGACGACGACCTCGGGAGCCCCCGCACGAGCCAGATACCCGTGGAGCGAGCCGTAGAACCGCTCATCGGCGACGCCGGCGGCAGTGCCATGCAGCTCCCGCTCGACGACGACGACGCTGCGAAACCAGAGCTCCCAGTCGGGAGGAGGCGTCGATCCCGAGAGCGTGGCGTCCAGCGTCTGCTTCCGGTAACGAGCGGCAGTGATCTCGCTGGTCGCGGGAAGCGTGTCGATGGCCGTGCGCAGTCGTGCCGAGAGTGTCGCCACACGGGCGCGGTCGATCTCCGGCGTGGCGGTCCACGTCTCCGTTGGCAGCGGGCTCGGACGGTCCTCGAGTGCGGCGATTCCGTTGAAGCGTGCGGCCGTCAGCGATGCGAATCCGTCAGCGCTGCGCGCGAGATAGCGCCCTCGCTCCGCACCGAGGTCGAGCAACGGCTCGAAGTCGGAGTTCGGCGGAATACCGCTGCCAAGGAGCGGACCGAGCACCTGGTGTCCGCCCACATACAGCGCGTCGAGCGTCTGCGGCGTGAGTGGAAGGATGCGGGCGAGGTCCGTGGCGATCCCGCCAGATCCGACCACAGTCCAGTCGGGCGCGGGCAGCGAATCGGCGCGGCTGGCGACGATCAGCATGTCCTGCGACGCCGTGTAATAGATGGCATAGGACCGAAAGCGCTCGTGCAGGGCGGCGAGGATGCCGAGGATCAGCTCGTCGTCGATCTCGTAGAGGTGCACCCACTGACCGAAGATACCGTCGTCGGTGAGGTGCCGGTTGACCTGTGCGTAGAACTCGCGGGTGAAGAGCGCGGACACGCCACTCACCCACGGATTCGATGGCTCGGAGAGAATGAGATCGTAGCGCGTGCGTCCCGCCGCGAAGAAGGCGCGTGCATCCTCGATCGCGAACACCGAGCGCGGGTCGTCGAACACGCGCCTGTTTGCGGGATAGAATGCGCGCGATCCCTCGATCATCTCCGGTTCGATCTCGATTGTCGTGACGTGCGCAACGTCCGGACTGCCGAGCAGGAAATGGGATGACATTCCGGACCCGTGGCCGATGACGGCGACCTCCCGTGCGCGTGGAGCGTACGCGAGCGAGAGCAGCGGCAGCAGCGCCTGGGTCGTGGCGTCGCTGGTGAGTGCCTCGCGCGGCGCGCCCTCCTTCCAGGGTTCGAGCCAACTCGAGGGCAGCGACGCGTCGGTCTTGCCGTTGGTGGCGATGAACACGCCGCCATCGCCCTCGATCGATGCGCTCACCGACGCGGTACGACCATCGCGATAGAAGACGATGCGCTGCGTATCGCGCAGGATGAGCTGTCGCACGCGATAGACGCCGCTCGAGAGCAGTGCGCGGTCGAACCTGGCCTGCCACGCGATGCCAATCGTCAGCAGCGCCGTGCACACACCAGCCGCGACAATGATCCTTCGGCGCGCGGGGACGGCCCATCTCGCGAGTCCAACCAGCCAGATGCCGAGTGCCATGTCGAGCACCGCGCCGGAAATGAGCAGCGCTTTCACGCCGATGAGTGGAAGCAGCACGAGCGCTGCGAGCACGACGCCGACCACCGATCCGATCGTGTTGGCGGCATAGATCGTACCGACGGCCGACTCGCCCGCCCCCCCGCGGAGCAGGGTGCGGGTGATGAGCGGGAGCGTGATCCCCGCGCAAAAGGTCGCGGGAAGCATGACCAGCAGCGCGAGGCCATAGCGCGCGAGGGTGAACAGTGTGTACCCCTCGGGGGAGACATCCAGCGCGGCGAGCAGCGCGGCCGTCCACCCGAACGACGCGAGGTACACGGGCAGTGTCGCGATCGCGAGGCCACCCATGATCCACTGAACGATTCCCAGTGCGCGCAGTGGATCGCCGAAGCGGTCGATCCGGCGGCGCACCCAGAGCGCACCGAGGGCGAGGCCGAGGATGAACGCCGAGAGCATGAGCTCGAAGGCGTGCGTCGCACCGCCGAGCACCAGGGCGAGCATCCGGATCCAGGCAATCTCGTAGATGAACGAGGCAATCGCCGTCCCGACGCTCACCGCGATCAGCACGGTCCGGAGGCGGCGAGGTGACGACATGGCCATGAACCCGGCCGTCTCCGGAACCGATGCCCGCTCCGCGGCAACCTCCTCGGCAGCTTCCGATCGTCCATGCAGCCATGCGCTGCCCGCGACAATGGCCGCAACGACCAGGTTGATCGCGCCCGCGAACATCAACGTACCGGCGAGCCCCACGCGCGCCACCAGCCAGAACCCGCCGAGCAGCACTCCGATGGCTCCGCCGAGGCCGTTCGTGAAATACAGCAGCGCCAGAACACGGCCGGGACTCGCCGGGAATCGGCGCAACACCTCTGCGCTCATCAGCGGGAA
>JANOCW010000065.1:0-11755 GCA_031412375.1 Gemmatimonadaceae bacterium
GATCAGCCCCCCGCCGAGCACCTTGTACGTGGAGACGGTATCCTCGGACGGGCGTCCGATGTGCGTGACCACGTTGGTCAGCTTGTACGGAATCCAGAAGATGACGATGCCGACGGCGGCGAGGCCGCTCGCGAGTGCCGCAAGCAGCGGGAGCGTACGGAGCGTCCACCCCACAGCGGCCCGCACGCGTGGCGCCTCGCCCAGGTCATAGGGTCGCAGTCCGAGTCGATCGAGCGTGCGATAGTGACTGCGGACATCTGCGGCGAGCGGTTCCCAGCGCGGGTCGCCGCTGTGCCGCAGGATCTCGAGGATCCGCGCCGTGTCGCGCACGCGTTCGTGTCGCGTGAGGTCATCGCGGGCCACGCCCAGCTCCGCCGCATGAATGGCCTCCGCGCACTCGACGAGGGGCGCGTCTTCCCACTGATCGAGATTGACCGTCACGGCGCGGAGCGCGACGTCGATGCGCGCGGTAAGTGTACGCACCGCCGCGCCGCTGTCGACGCCAGCCACCGCCATGTCGTCCCACTGAACGGGTGCACCGACGATCGCCAGCGCGGCCGAGCGAAACGTGCCCTTGTCGCGAACGACGAGCCCGATCGGGATGATCGGAAATCCAGCGCCGTGCAGAGTCGCCGCGCCAAGCGCGATGCGGGCTGCTCCCGTCTTCAGCGCGGCCACCGACGGCAGGCTATGACTGATCCCCTCCGGAAAAATCGCGATCGCGGCGCCCTCGGCCAGCGCGGAATGCACGGCCCGGAACATCTCCATGTTCCGCCGCATCTCGGCGGGGTTGTCCTGCTGCCGATACACCGGAATGGCCCCGGCACCTCGCACGAGCCAGCCCACCGCCGGATGGCTGAAGAGCGACGACTTCGCCAGAAACCGAACCGGGCGCCGAGCGGCCGTCGCCACCATCGCGGGGTCGATCAGCGAGTTCGGGTGGTTCGCGACGAGCAGCACCGGACCGCCGCGAGGGACCTCCGCTCCCGCGAGGGCGAAGCGGTAGTACGACCGAGTGGCGAACGCGGATACTCTCGAGAGCGCAGGAAGAAGCCACATCGAGGAAATGGGGTGGGAGTCCGACGCCCGCTCGCACGCGGGGATGCCGCGAATATGTGGAGGTGCGCGAGGGGACGCACCCCTCAGGGTCACCCTTCGCCAGCGAAGCGCGCGATCTCGTCGATCAGCCCGCGGACGTCGGCGTCGGTCGTCCGGTAACCCAGCACGCACACGCGTAGGGAGTACATCCCTCGCAGGCGCGTCGATGAGATGAAGTAGCGTCCGCCCGCGTTCACTCGCGCAAGGATGCGCTCGTTCAGGGCGTCGAGCGCGCCCGCGTCCGTGAGCGTCGACGGGCTCGCCCGAAAGCAGCAGATGCCGAATTGCGCCGCCGACAGTACCTCGAGCGAGGGCTGCGCGCGAACGTAGCGCTCCGCGGCCTGCGCGAGCTCCATTCCGTGATCGATCGCCGCCGCAATGGCATCGGTTCCGAAATAGCCGACCGAGAGCCACACCTTGAGCGCTCGCGAATATCTCGTGAGCTGCTCGCCGTAATCCGCGAAGTTGATCTCCTCACCGTCCGACTCGGCGTCCTTGAGGTACTCCGGGTAGATGCGATAGACGTCGGCGAGGCGACGCGGGTCGCGTACGAGGAGGCAGCCGCACTCGAACGGAACGAACAGCCACTTGTGCGGATCGAGCGTGACGCTGTCCGCGCGCTGAAGGCCGTCGAGCGCCGTGCGGCCGCTGTTGGTCATCATGGCAAACCCGCCGTACGCCGCATCGACGTGCAGCCACAGTCCCTCGACCGCGCAAAGATCTGCCAGCTCGTGCAGGGGATCGACGGCGCCGGTATTGGTGGTGCCGCCGCTGGCCACGACGAGAAACGGGGTGAACCCCGCGGCGCGGTCCGCGCGGAGCATTGCGGCGAGCATCTCGGGCCGGAGGCGGAGCGCCGTGTCGGTCGGGACGGTGCGGATCTGGTCGCGCGGGATGCCGGCGATCCAGCCGGCGCGGCGCACCGATGAATGCGCCTGGTCCGATGTGTACATCGTCAGTCGGGCGAGTCGCGGGCCGTCGTCCCCGACGGCCGCATGGCGCGCCGCCACGATCGCGGTGAGATTCGCTCCGCTCCCTCCGGAGGTGAGCAGTCCTCCGGTTCCGGCCGGCATGCCGAGCCACGCGCGGAACCAGTCGAGCACGGCGACCTCGAGGCCATTCGGGCCGGACGCCACCGGCCACACGCCGGCGAAGAAGTTGAACCCCGTCGCAAGCCAGTCGCCGAGGACGGCCGGAAAGGTGGGGCAGCTCGGGACGTATGCCATGAATCCCGGGTGTGGCTCGCGCGCATGATAGGCGAAAACATCCCGTTGCAGCGTCGCGAGCAGCGTCTCGAAATCCGATCCGGCGCGCGGAGCGGGGAGGGCGAGGAGCGCATCCGTTGCGGTCCGCCCGAGGCCGGTCAGCACGGGCTGCTCGCGCAGCGAGGCGAGGTGGTCGGCGACGACATCGGCCACCCGATGGCCGAGGCGCCGCATGGTCGCGCGGTCGAGGTCGAGCGGAGTGGGAGCCATGCCCTGCGAGGTGAGTGCGGACGCGTTTGCAAGCCCCATCCCGGCGGGCTATTGTCGTGGTACAGCATCGGCGGGCTGCACTTCGCAGTCAACCCGCATCCCGTCGCGCACGTTCAGGAGGTCGAATGCACAGGTCGCTCCCCACCCTCGCCGCACTGTCGCTGGTCGTCGCAACCCCGCTCGCCCTCGCCGCCCAGAACCGACCGACGGTCGCCGGGAACGAAGCCGCCGTGGTGTCGGACCATCCACTCGCCACGGCGGCAGGTGCTGACGTCCTGAAACGCGGTGGCAACGCGGTGGACGCCGCGATCACGATGGCGGCGGTACTGGCGGTCGTTCGCCCCCACATGAACGGCGTCGGCGGCGACGCGTTCATGCTCATGTATGACGCGCGGGATCGAAAGACCCATGCACTCAATGGAAGCGGACGGGCGGGAAGCAAGGCGACCCCCGCGACCTTCGCGGATCGGAAGCTCACCAGCGTTCCGTCCAGCGGTCCGATGTCGGTATCCGTCCCCGGGGCGGTGGCAGCCTGGAGCGATGCCCTCAAGCGCTTCGGCACGATCACCCTCGCAGCCGCCCTCGCTCCCGCGATCCGGTATGCCGAGCAGGGCTTTCCCGTGTCGGAGCGCCTTGCGGCGGATTTCGCCGAGGAAGCGGCGAGGGTGTCGAGGGACCCCGAGCTCGCTCGCATCTTCATGCCCGGGGGTCGAACCCCCGAGGTTGGAACGCTGCTGAAACAGCCGGAGCTGGCCGCCACGCTCCGAGCAATCGCGAAGCGCGGTTCGACCGAGCTGTACCGTGGATCCCTGGCGAGGAAGATCATCGCATTCATGGAGGCGGAAGGCGGACTCCTGACCGCCGCGGATCTCGCCGGACACAGCTCGACCTGGCAGGAGCCGATCAGCCAGACGTATCGCGGATTCCAGGTGCTCGCCTTTCCGCCGAACACCCAAGGAGTCACGCTGCTCCAGCAGCTCGGGGCGGGAGCGCTGTTCGACCTCGCACCACTTGGCCACAACTCGGAGGCATATCTCCACACACTGGTCGGCATCAGCACGCTGACCTACGAGGACCGGGACCGATACATCGCCGACCCGGCGTTCGCGCAGGTCCCGGTGGCTCGACTGCTCTCGCCCGAGCATGCCAGGAGCATTGCCGACTCGGTCCGGAGGAATGCACGGATCGTTGCGCCGACCCCCGAGCGGCCGTCGCGAGATGGCAACGGCGATACGGTGTACCTGTGCGTCGTGGATCGGAACGGGAACGGCGTCTCGTACATCCAGAGCCTGTTCGCTTCCTTTGGCAGCGGCCGCATGGTACCAGGCACCGGCATCACCCTGCACAACCGGGGATCGCTCTATTCCCTGGACCCGGGGCACCCGAACATCGTCGCTCCCGGGAAGCGGCCCTTCCACACGCTGAGCCCGGCGATGGTCCTCAATCCCGACGGGAGTCTGTACATGGCGCTCGGCTCGCCCGGCGGTGACGGCCAGCCCCAGACCCTTGTCCAGATGCTCAACAACGTCGTGGTGTTCGGGATGACACCGCAGCGTGCGGTCGAGTCCGCCAGGTTTCGCTCCTACCAGAATGGTCGTCTGTCGATCGAGCCAGGGGTCTCCGACTCCGTGCTCGCCGGTCTGCGCGGACGGGGCCATGCCGTCACCGTCCGGCCGCCCGGCGCGGAATTCGGGGGCTCGCAGATGATCCTCGTGCACCCAGTCTCGAAGGCGCGAATCACCGGCGCCGATGCCCGCCGGGAGGCGTACGCGATCGCGTGGTGAGAGTGGCCTCCACCGCTGGCGACTCGCGACAGCGAGCCGCCACCAGCAATGTGGAAAAGACCGAAGCAATGCACACCGCGAAAAACCGAACGCCGTCGAGCGCCAATCCGCTGCGGGACGGGGACCCTTGGACTTGAAGCGGTGAGGTGCCTGTCCAGCCGGTGTCCAAGCTTGTGCATAATCAGGCGCGGCGAGATCGACACAACTTGAATATGCATGCGCAAGCCAAGCGGAAATGCGGGGTTACGCTTCGCATATAAAGGTTTGGAGTAGGTCGGCGGCGCGCTGGTTTCCGCGGGATCTGGCTGGATGATCACGGCGCCGCACCGAGGCCACGGCATCGACTATTCGCCTCCCACGTGACCGATCCAACCGCGGGACGGTACCATGACGAGGCAGAGACACGCATCTGGCTCGGCCCACGAATCGCGTCCCGCGTGCTCGCTCCAAACGCGGCCCATGTACCTTCCGCGGCATGCAAGACTCCGATACGCTCGCGTTTGCGCTCCTCGTCGGGACATCGCTGCTCGCGATCATCAATCCGCTGAGCGCCGTACCGATCTACCTGGCAATGACCGCCGGCTACGACGATGCCCGGCGCCGTAGCACGCTCCAGCGCGCGATCATCACGGCCGTCGTCGTGCTGATCGCGTTCACCGCACTTGGCTCCTGGATCATGCGCCTGTACGGGATCACCACCCCGGCCTTCCGGATTGCCGGCGGCATCATCTTCCTCGGGATCGGAGCCGACATGCTGCAGGCTCGCCGCTCGAGGGTGAAGACGACCGTCGAGGAAGAGGACGAGGTCGTCGGCCAGGGCAAGGATGACATCGGGATCATCCCCCTCGGACTTCCGACCCTGGCGGGCCCGGGCGCCATCACGACGGTCGTCACCCTCAACGCGCAGGCCGCCGACTCGCCGGTCCGCCTCGGCGTGATCTACGCGGCGATCGTCGTGGTCATGGGGATCTCATGGGCGGCGCTGGCCGTCGCACCCATGCTGCTCCGCCGCTTTGGCCAGACCGGCCTCAACGTCATGACCCGCATCATGGGGCTCCTCGTCATGGTCGTTGGCGTCCAGTTCATGATCGACGGGATTCGAACGGTCGCGCTCGATATCCTGAGCGCCGGCCCTGGCTGACTGGGATCAGCGAAGCACGCTCATTCCCTGCTCGAAAACGATGTCGACCGGAATGCCCGCCGCGCCGAGCCTGCCGAGGTCGGCCTGGAGTGCCGGCCGAATGACACCCAGGGTGCGGTTGAAGGCGACGACGCCGGCATAGTCCCCATCGCCCTGGAATCGGAGAATCTGCTCGGAGAGAGCGTTCATGGCCCCCGTCATCCGCGCGAAGTCCACCCGGTAGGTCTCGGTCGAGTCCTCGCGCGTGAATGCTCCGCGATCCTGGAAATAGTTGAAAGCCGCCATGTTCGCGCGTCCGTGGGCGCTCGATGCGCCGAACCGCACGGACCGGAAGATCCCGGCGAGGAAGGTGACGTAGTTATCCATGAGATTGGCCTCGCCCAGCTCGCCCCTCTCGTGGAGCTTCGTCACCATGTAGAAGCCGAGCACGTCGGCCTTGCCCTCCTCCAGCGCTGACGCCTGCTCCTTCAGGGCCTCGCGAACGGTGCCCTTCCCCGTGAGCGTTTTCTTGATCCCGAGCCCATGGGCGACCTCGTGGAACATGATGTTGCTGAAGAAGGCATCGAAGGTGACGTGCTTCCGCTGGTCCGGGGCGATCAGGACGTCCGCAACAGGCACGAGGATCTTCTCGAATTTCGCCCGCATCGCGTTCTTGAGCTGGAGGCGGCGGGTGCCCTTCCGGAGCTGGACCTGTTCATCGTTGGGCAGGTTGATCGCAATCGTCTTCGAGCCGGCGTTGGCGTCGCCGGCATAGTAGACCGCGTCGTAGGCGTTGAGGTCCGAGTCGGAGCCGGGCACTTCCGCCCTGTAGCGAGCCTCGACCGGGAGGCCACGCTGGAGCTCCGGGAGCATTTTCGTGTACCGGGCGAGCCGCTCGCTCCACGCCCGGTCCTTGATCAGGACGAAGGCTTCGTGGGCCGCCTTGTAGCCGAAGAGCTGGTCCTCGTAGGTCTCGATCGGCCCGATCACCACGTCGATCGTGTTGTTCTTCATGTCCATCCACGCGAGATCGCTGGGTTGATACTCATCGAGGATGAACGCCTCCGCCCGAAGCTCGAGATATCGCCGGAGCCCGGGATCTTCGGCGAGCTTCGCCGCTGCGCGAAGCCGCTCTGCCGCCACGCCCACCTGCTTCGCGAAGGCATCCCGGTAGCGAACGGCGATGAGCTTGCCCGCCGAATCCCGCCGAACGAGTGTGTATTGGCTTCGGAGCATCGCCCCCTGCGGGCCCGCCGCCGCCGCCGTGAACTCGGTGGTATCCATGTCCACGGGATAGAAATTCGCTCCCTTCGCCTTCGTCGCGATCCCGTCGATGAAGGGTGCGTTGCCATCGAGCCTGTCCCACGGGCCGTAGTTGATCTCCACGAAGCGCCGCGCATCGGCATCGGCGAGCGTCCGGAAGAGTGAGTCTCGCGCTCCGTACGCCTCGAGCCAGAAGATCCGGTCCATTTCCCGCGCGGCGTCGATGAGCAGCGGGATCATCTCGCGCTCCTTCGGCGTGAGGCTCGTCAGGTCCGCAGTGAGGCGAACCGGCGTGTACTTCGCGAGGAGCGCCGTCATTTCCGACGGTGTTGCCGCTGGCACGTCGTCCGAGCCGTCGCCGGCCGCACAGGCAGCAATGAATGGAACGAGCACCGCAGCGAGCCGGGCATACGATGGTCTCATGGGGAGTCACCTCGTGGGTGTCCTATCCGCAAGCTTCCAGCATCCCTGAGCAGCGCGGCGCTCAGCCGTCCCGGTCGAGCTCCGCAAGCCGCTGGCGTACGACCTCCATCTCCACGGGCGCGTCCGCCGCGCTGGCCAGCGCGAGCGCTTCAGTGTAGCACTGCCTGGCGCCCGCGTGGTCGCCCCGCTTGAAATCGATATCTCCAAGAATGCGCAGCGCCGCGGAGTGGCGGAAGGCATTACCCGAGGTGGAAAAGAAGTTCATCGATTCCAGTGCGAGCTCGGTCGCCCTCGGCAGCCGCCCCATGCCGGCGAGCGCTTCCGCCTGATTGAGCGTCGCGAGCGCCGCCGAATCGAAATCCTCCAGCCGCCGGGCGGCGGCTGCCGCCTGCTCGAGCAGTTCCTCCGCCATTACCATGTTCCCGTGGTCGAGCGCGGCTCGCCCATAGTTGTTCAGCGCCACCGCCTCCCCCCACGCGTCCTCAGCTCGCTGGAAGCACTGGACACTCTCCCGAAAGCATTCGCGGGAGCGGTCCCATTGACCTGCTCCCGCCGCGATCGTTCCGAGATTCTGGAGGGCGATCGCCCTGACCCGCGGATCGGCGCTCGTCCCCTGAACGACGGTCTGGAAGAGCGCGGCCGCGCCGGCAACGTCGCCGCGCATCAGCATCGTCGCCGCCTCCGCATTGACGGTCTGCGCAAACTGATCGACCAGCCCTGCGGACGAGGCGATCCCTCCCGCCTTCCGAGCCAGCGCGATCGATTCGTCCCATTCCGACTTACGACGGAGAACGACGGACTGTCGGCGAATCGCTTCCGAGACCGTCATCGGGTCCGCGGCTTCCTGTTCCGCGCGGCGATAATGGTCGAGCGCCAGCCCGAGCTCACCATTCTTCTCGAGGCGGAGACCGGCCTCGATCAAGTCCTCTGCTTCAGACATCAATCAGCGGCGAGGGCCTCGGATCGCATCCGCTCGATGCGGCCGGGAAGTAGGGCGACGGTGAAGCGCGGGCGATGGCGGGAAATCGCGTGGGCAATCTACCCCTCAACGTGGCGCGCCGCCAAGCGTACGTGTGCCATGGCGGGACCGTTGACCGTCACCTAGGTTGCACGCGATCGCGTGATGGCGGAGGTCGCCGTTGACACCCGAGCCTGCGGCCCGCCGTTCGATCCGTTCTCACAGCCAGGATACGCCTGTGGCCATCATTGGGCCGTCTCGACCGTCCCGCCTCTGTCACGCCTGCGGAACCGCCATCGATGCCGAAGCCGAGATCTGCCCGTATTGCGGCGTTCGCCAGACCGGCTTGCAGGCGAGATCACGCGCGGACCTGCTCGACTCTTCCGAGGTGAGTGACCGCAAGCTCGCGCCCGCCGTCCTGCTGTGCGTGTTCTTCGGCATCTTCGGCGCTCACCGCTTCTACACGGGGAAGACGGGCACCGCGCTCCTGCAACTGTTCACGCTCGGTGGGATCGGTATCTGGGCGACGATCGACCTGATCTTCCTCATCGTGGGATCGTTCAGGGACAAGGAAGGACGACGGCTCACGGTGTGGACGTAGGTCTACTCGATCTTGTAGCGCGCCAGGCGGACGTCCTTGGCACCGATGGCCGCGCCGGCGCCGACGCCCAGTCCGAGCGCGACCGCAGTGCCCGCCCCGACGATGGGGAGGAAAAAGACCACCGGCAGCGCGAGGAGCGTCGCCCCGGCACCGGCGATGACCGGCAGGAGCCGACTCTGCGCCGCGTCGACGAACCGCAGGCGCGAGACGAAGAAGCGGCGAGTCTGCGCATAGCCGATGAAGCCGGCGGTGAGCGCGATGAGTACGGTGAGCAGGAAGAGCATCGAGTCAGCCTCCAGGTGTAACGCCTCTACGCGACCTGCGGCACCGTTGTTTCCCCTCAGCGCGCGGTCTGTCGCCGAGTGCTGGTTCCGACGTGCGTGCGCGACCGCTTCGCCACGGGCGGCCGACGTTTACCCTGCTTCGTCGCAGAGGAGCCCGACCGGGGCCTCCGACGCCGGGGTTTCTTCTCGGGCTTGAGAATGGTGCCGCGACATTTTGCCGCGCCGCATTCGCAGGCGTAGAGACGGTCCCACGACTCCTCCGGCTCGCCGTCGCGTTCATACTGGTAATCGTAGAGCAGCTCCTCGCCCGGCTGGATCGTGCGGAGCGCGTCGATGTAGACGCGGTTCTCCTCGATCACCGCCTCGCAGTTCGGATCGCACGAGTGGTTGATGTACCGTGCGTCATTTCCGCGGCGCGCTCCGTCGATCACGTGGTTCACGTCGACGGCGAAGAGGAAGGTGTGATGCCGGTCCATGGTCTCGTCATCGTACCGGCGGTCGGCCTCTTCGTCGGTAATGATTTCCCCAGTGTACTCGATGATTCTCGTTCCGCGTCGGATGCGGCGCACCGCGAACGCTCCGCGTCCCTGAATGGCCGATCGCCGCAGCTCGAACCAGGGGTTTCGTTCCGTCGTCACTCAGCGCTGCACCGCGCCAGCCGCTCCGGCGCGCCGAGGATCGGCACCCGCCGTTGCCACGCCATTCCCGATTACCACAGCTGCACCATAGCCCTGCCGAACCTCGCCTGGAAAGGAGATGAACTCGAACCGATGTCCCATTGCTTCGAGTTGTCGAATGACGTGTGGAGCCACGCCCTGCTCCATCTGGATCACAACCCCGTCGCTCGTTCGCCGACCTGTCTGGAATCGTGGAAGCTCGAGCGCTGCCTGCGGCCCGAGCCCAGCGTCGGCAATCCCGACGAACGTCTGGTAGACCGCCGAGGTGATCCATGCATTCCCCGCGGCCCCGATCGCGAACCATGGCTGCTTCGTCGCGCCCGATCCACGAAAGGCGAGCGTCGGCGTGATCGTGCTGCCGTGTCGAGCCCCGGCAACGCGTGCGCCAGCCACCGTGGAATCGGTCCCGTACGACGTCACCTTGTCGTTGTACAGAAACCCGAGCCCGGGGGAAACGTAGAAGCCTCCACCCCAGGTACCAAGGGTCTGGGTGGTCGAGACCATGTTTCCATCGGCGTCCGCCACGGCATACGCGGTCGTGCCCGTCGACCGACAACGCCGGTCCGCGAATGTCGGATCTGCGGGCTCGCAGGCCGGTGACCACTCGACGAGTCGCGGGCGCGGTGCACGCGACGCCGAGGTGCCGAACGGGCGCCGGGTCGGGGCCTCAAGCAGTGGCTGGACGCCCGGAGACGGCGGGGCCGCCGGCGGCGCGCAGCTGCCCTGGGTCATGTCGGGGGTGGAGGCGCGTGCTGGACTGAAGCACGACCAGCGTGCGCGAGCCGCGTCCTTGCTCAGCGCCGGCGTGAGATCGACGGGCCAGATCGCCGGATCCACGATTCGGGCGCCGCGCGGCGCGAGCTTCCACGCTTCGATCACCGCATGCAGCGACGCGGCGTCGTCTGTGTACGGGCGCGGAGTGGTGAAGTGCTCGAGTGCGTTCAACTGGGCGACGAGCGTCGCGCCGCCCGCGACCGGCGGAGCGCTCGCGTACACGCTGTTCCCGCGAAAGGTGCCGGACACCGGCGCGCGCTCGCGCGCTTCATAGCGGGCGAGATCCTGCAGGCGGATCGCGTTTCCCCGCAGCGTGAGGTCATCCACCATCCGCCGCGCGACCGCTCCTCGATAGAACGCGTCGGATCCACCCACGGCGATCTCGCGCAGCGTGCGCGCGAGATCGGGATTGCGCACCGTGTCGCCGGCGCTCAGCGGCTCACCATCCCGGAAAAACAGCGCTCGGCTCGCCTCGTACTTGAGAAATCCCTCGCGCTCGACCGAAAGCGTCGTCGCGAGCCCGTCGCTCACCTCGTACGCCATGGCGGCGCGAATCGCCGGCGCGATGAGCTCCGCCCAGCGCAGGCGCCTGCTCCCGTACTTCGTCCAGGCCAGGTGCATCGCGGCGACGGTGCCCGGCACGTTGGCGAGCACCGGTCCATCCGACGGAAAACGACCTCCGTCGGGGAACGCGGCGTTGCGCAGCGACGCGAGCTCGGGTACCGCCGTCATGAACTCGATGAGGACAGGCTCCGCCATTCCCTTCAGGTGGATGAGCATCTGCCCGTAGCCGCCGATGCCACTGGCATCGGGCTCGACGACGCCGAGGGCGAATGAGACTGCCACTGCCGCGTCCACCACGTTGCCGCCCCGCGCGAGCATCTCGACGCCTGCCGCGGTGGCCACGGGATGGGCGCTCGAGACGGCGGCTCGTCCCGACGCCTCGGCACGCAGCGCAGGACGCGCACGGAGCAGCGCATGGATTGCATTATCGAGCTCGGCATCCGTGCGCGCCGCGAGCGCGGCCGCGCGGTGCGTCACCCCGAGGCGACGCCACTGCTCACGACGGCTCGCCGCCTCGGAGCTCGCGAAATACGTGCGCTCCATGCGGGCATGCACGCGATCGTAGGCCTCGGCGTTCAGCGTCGCGCGCTCGACGCTCACGCGGAGCGGAAGCTCGACGAGCATCGAGTCCGTGGTCGCCGCCGGTGCGGGCGTCATCCACACGCGACCGACGGCGGGCCACAGGTCGCCGACGTCGCGGTCGCCCATGCGCTCGGGGTCGCCGTTGTACGCGC
>JANOCW010000066.1:0-4455 GCA_031412375.1 Gemmatimonadaceae bacterium
GGTGATCGACCCCGCACCGGTGCGGAACGGGACCACGTCGGCCGCTCCCCGCAGGTGAGACAGCGCGACTCCGACCGCGCCGACTATGGCGGCTGGCAGTGCTCGCTCGAGCTTCACCGCCAGATCGAACTGGTGCGACACTCCGGCCGACCAGCGACGACCGGATGAGTGAATGCCGAGCGTTCCGCTCGCCGCGCGGGCCGTGACCAGGAAGGCGGAACGGCGGTCGATCGCGATCAAGGCATCAGCGCCAGCGAGCGGGCCGATGCCACGTCGTACGGTCACGCCGTTGCCGTCCTCGACGAGAGGCGTGGATGCGGCTGCGCCGACCTCGGCGCGCCACACGATTCGGGGCCGTCGCGCCAGGGGTGGAGGCTCCTGGGCTTCCAGTCGCGGGGCTGTGCTCCCCGATCCGGCGACGACCAGCGCTGCGGCGATCACAGGCACCGCTCGCGCGCGTAACTGATCCTGAATCCTCTGCGGGAAACCCGAAGACGCCAGGCGCTGCGTCACGGCGGCGGTGCCGACGGACTGTCGCCAGCGAAGCTCCGGAGGAGCGTCAGCATGCGGCGATCGGTGGCTTCGGCATCATCGAGCTTTGGTGTCTCGATGACCTTCGGCACCGTCATGAACCGCGCGTCGGTCATGAGTTTCTGAAACGCGCCCGCGCCGATCGCCCCCTCCCCGATCAGCTCGTGACGGTCGCGTCGCGAGCCGAGGGGAGCCTTGGAATCGTTGAGGTGCAGCATGCGCAGTCGGTCGAGACCGATCGTATCGGAAAACCGGGCCCAGACTTCGTCGAACTGTGCGGCGAGATCGTAGCCGGCGGCAAAGAGATGCGCAGTATCGGCGCAGACCCCGATGCGGGTCTGCAAATGCGCCGGGACCCGTTCGATGATGGTCGCCAGTTCCTCGAAGCTCGCGCCGAGCGCCGTGCCGCTTCCAGCCGTGGTCTCCAGCAGGAGCACCGTGCGGCCGGGGACGCACTCCAGGCCGGCAACGATGCCGTCCACGTTGCGGTCGATGCCGCTCGCGCGGTCGTCCATGTAGTTCCCCGGATGCGAGACGAGGTAGTCGGCGCCGAGTGCCTCGCACCGTTTCAGCTCCGCGATGAACGAGATCATCGAGCGAAGCTGCAGCACGTGGTTCGGCGAAGCGAGGTTGATGAGGTAGCTGTCGTGGATCGACGTCGCGGCGACGTCGGTTTTCGCAAGCTCCGCCCGATATGCGCTGCACTCCGCATCAAGGCAATCCCGCTCGGCCCAGCGGTTCGCCATCTTCGAGAACATCTGCATGGCCGTAGCACCGAGTGCCGCGGCGCGGATCGGGGCATTCGGAACGCCGCCGGCGTTCGAGACGTGAGCGCCGAGCAGCAAAAGCCGCGCAGCCATGGCTACTCGAAGTCGCCGCTGCGTCCGCGCAGCGCCCGAAAGCGCGCGCAGGTCTCGCAGCGCCTCGTCTCCTTCACGGCCGTGGGCGGAGGAAAGGCAGCGGGTCGACGGGAATCGGCATGCTGCCCGACCGGATCTCGAAGTGCAGGTGTGGGGGCAGCCGTGGATCGTTCACGCCGACAGTGCCGATCGTTGCCCCGCGATCGACGATCGCGTTCCTGGCAACCGTGATCGACCCAAGCGAGCAGTAGACCGAGTATTCGCCGCTCGGGTGCAGAATCATCACCGTTGCGCCGTACGTCCCGAACTGCGGATCGACGAGCTTCACGACCCCGGCGGCAATCGCCCGGACTGGTGATCCCTGTGCGGCCTCGATGCCGATCCCGCCCCAGGTCGTGATCGTACGATCGGGACCGGCAGCATGACCGAATCGATAGAGCAGCGTTCCATCGACCGGCCAGTCCAGATTGCCACCGGAGCGGAATCCTCCGGAGGCCCGGCTCCCACCGCGCGCTGCCGATGTCGGGCTCCCTGCGGCGCGCCGACGCTCGGCCTCGAGTGAAGTGATGATGTCGTTCAGCTTCGCCTCGTCACGGGCAATGGAGGCAAGGCGTCGCTCGGCCTGGGTCGCATCGCGCTCCACCCGGCGAAGGCTCGTGAGCCTCTCCTCCTCCAGTGCGCGAAATCGGCGTTCCTCCTGGGCGCGTTCCTCACGCGTCTCGACCACGTTCTGCTGAAGCCGGACGAGCCCGCGCCGCTCGCGCTCCATCTGCTCGCTCAGCGAACGCACACGTTGCACGAGGGCGCGATCGCGCCGCGCGACCTCATGCAGATACTTGTAGCGCGCGATGAGCGCGCCGAAAGACTCGGCCGAGAGCATCACCTCGAGCGAGAACAGCGGACCGCGCTTGTAGATGTCGGTGAGTCGCCGCTGGAGAATCGCCCGCTTGACCGCGAATTCGTCCTGCGCACGGATCAGCTTCGTCGTCGAGCTCTCCACTTCGTCGCTCACCGCCGCGACTTGGGTGTCGAGCGAGCGCACCGCGAGCGCCGTCACCTCCGCCTGCCGCCCCAGGTTGGTCACTTCATCCGTCAGCGTGTGCGCGCGTCCCCGCAGGTCCTGCATGCGGATCTGGAGGTCGTTCCGCTCGCGCCGGATGCGCTCGAGGGAGTCGCGCTGGGTCCGCAGGCGATCGGTGGCAGACTGCTGCGCCGCGGCGGGCGCGACGGCGAGGACGCACAGCGCGACGGCAACCGTTCGGCGCATCAGACGCGACGGAGGTGTCGACCCACGGAGACCGCGCTGCCCACGAGCCCGATCAGGGCACCCGCGCAGACGCCGAGCACCGCGAGCGATGCGTCGAAGAACACGGTCTGGATGAAGTACCGGTCGACGATGGATCGGGCGATCCAGGTCAGCAACAGGGCCGCGAGCCCGCCGAGGATGCCTTTCACGAGCCCTTCCAGCAGGAATGGGAGGCGAATGAAGCCATCCGTCGCTCCCACGAGGCGCATGATCGCGATCTCGCGACCGCGCGCGAGCACGGCCATCCGGATCGTCGCCCCGATGATGATGATTGCGACCGCGCCGAATGCCGAACCGAGTGCAAGGCCGGTGATCGAGGCCACGGTGCGCACCCGATAGAGCTTCTCCACCCACTCCTCGCCGAAGCGGACGTCATCGATGAACTCGTAGCTGCGAATGCGCTCGGCGACCGCCTTGACGATGGTCGGGTCGCTCGACCCGGGCTTGAGGCGCACCTCGATCGAGCCTGGGAGCACGCCGGCTTCGAAGACGTCCTCGAACTCACCGAGTTCCTCGCGCGCCTTCGCGAGTGCCTCTTCCGGGGTCACATAGACCGCGCGCGCCACCTCGGGGAACGCCTCGATGTCGCTCATCGCCGCAAACACTGCTTCCACGGGCGCGCTCTCGGTAACGAAGGCTCGAATCTCCACGCGCTCCTCGACCTCCGCGATCGCCGTGCGAATGTTGAGCGCGACCAAACCGAAGAGGCCGAACGCGAACAGCGAGAAGGCGATCGTCGTGACACTGAGCGTGCTCAACAGCGGTGTCCGCCGAAAGGCGATGAGCATCTCCCGGAATGCGAGCGTCACCGCGCTTCCCGCCGTGCCACGCTCGTGTCCGCCGAGTCGTAGACCACGCGCCCGCGATCGAGCTCGATCGTGCGATATTCGGCTCGTCGGATGAGCTCGAGATTGTGCGTCGCCATCACGACCGCAGTCCCCGACCCGTTGATGTCACGGAGCAGCTGGTAGACGCCACGTGTTGCGCGCTCATCGAGATTTCCGGTCGGCTCGTCGGCGATCAGCACGAACGGATCGTTCGCGAGGGCGCGCGCGATCGCGACGCGCTGCTGCTCACCACCCGAGAGCTCGCGGGGATAGCTCGTGCCTTTGGAGCCGAGGCCGACCTGAGCGAGCAGCCGTGCCACCTTCGGCTGGATCGTCGCGCGCCGCGCCCCAGTCACCTCGAGGGCGAAAGCGATGTTGGCCTCGGCGGTCCGGTCCTCGAGGAGCCGGAAATCCTGGAAGACGATCCCGAGCTTCCGCCGCAGTTTCGCGATGTCACCCTTGCGCAGCTCGCGGGAGTTGAGCCCGCTGACCTGCACCTCGCCCTCGGTTGGGAGCTCGGCGAGGTAGATGAGTTTCAGCAGCGTGCTCTTGCCCGACCCACTGGGACCGGTGAGGAAGACGAATTCACCCTTGGCGACCCTGAAGGACACGTCCTTCAGGGCGACCCCGGATCGCGCGTACTCCTTGGTGACGTTGAAGAATCGAATCACCCGGCAGCTCCGGCGGGAACCGTCTCCGCATCATCCGGATCGACGAAGCGCCAGTCCGCTCGCGCGGTCACGGTGTCGATCACGGCCTTCAGGAGCCCGATGAGCACCGGTCCGAGAAGGATGCCGGACAGGCCGAACGTATAGACCCCCGTGACGAGGCCGACGAGCATCCAGTAGAAGTTCAGCACGCGCGATCGGTCGGCGGCGATCTTCGGTCGCAGGTACATCGAGATGAACAATGTGTTGACCGCGAATCCGAT
>JANOCW010000067.1:0-5984 GCA_031412375.1 Gemmatimonadaceae bacterium
CCGCGACTCGCGCGATCTCGCGGAACTGCCGTTTCGCCATCTCGGTCGCGTTCAACGACGCGCTGATGTCGTCGAGCAGGTTCGCCGGATCGAACAATCCGTTCGCGAGTGCTTCCTCGAGCGGCGCGGCATCCGGCGACAGCAGTTCGAGGCCCCAGTCATTCGACGCCATCGAGAAGGTGATGGGGCGCAGCCGCGCGATCCGGTACGCGAACAGCGCGGCCAGACCTTCATGCACGAGCCGGCCCTCGAACGGAAAGACAAAGAGGTGATATCCCTCCCGCGTCTTCACCCGCTCGATCAGCAATTCATCCGGCGATGGAATGCGCGACCACTTCGCCTGCACCTGCAGGATGGGACGCACTGCGTGCATCTCCGACCCGCGAAACTCTCCCCTCGCGGCCTCTCCCAGCCGATCGCGGAGCGCAGCGGCAAGCTCGCCGGATAGCGGCATGCGGCTTCCGGCCCATCGCGGGATGGTCCCCTTCACCGACGACGCCCGCCGCACCCATGCCTGCATGTCGCGCACTCGCACGAACTCCAGCGGCGTCCCCGCAAAGACGAATCGATCCCCTGGCTTGAGCCGCGCGACGAACGACTCCTCCACCGACCCGAGTCGCGGCCCCTTCAAGTACCGAACGACAACGTGCGCATCGCTGACGATCGTCCCGATCGCCATCCGGTGCCGCCGCGCGACGAGTGCACTGTCCACCACGTAGCGATCGCCGTTCGCGACCACCTTCGCATACTCGGGATACGCACGCAGCGTCTCCCCGCCATGCGTCACGAACTGCAGTGTCCACGCCCACTCGTCGTCGCGCAGGTCAGCGTACGCATGCGTTCCGCGCACCTCGGCCAGCAACTTCACCGGATCGAAGCCGCCGCCGAGTGCGATGGTCACCACGTGCTGCGCCAGCACATCGAGCGGGCGGGTAACGGGATAGCGTGACTCGACCGATCCCCGTTCGATGCCATCCCGCGCCGCGGCGATCTCGATGAGCTCGAGTGCATTGGTCGGTACGCACGTGACACGGCTCGTCACGCCCGGCCGGTGCCCGCTGCGCCCCGCACGCTGGAGCAGCCGGGCGATGCCCTTCGGGCTGCCGATCTGGAGCACACGATCGACCGGTGAGAAATCGACGCCGAGGTCGAGGCTCGAGGTTGCGACAACACAGCGCACCCTCCCGTCGCGCAGCGCGTCCTCGACCCACTCGCGCTGCTTCCGATCGAGCGACCCGTGATGAAGCGCGATCTCTCCCGCCCAGTCGGGCCGCGCCGTCAGCAGTGCCTGATACCAGATCTCGGTCTGGGATCGCGTGTTCGTGAACACGATCGCGCTCGTGCCCTCCTCGATCGCGTCGATCACCTGCGGCAGCATCTGTGTTCCGAGATGTCCCGCCCACGGAAAGCGCTCGACGACGGGCGGAATTGCCGCATCGACGATGACGCGCTTCGCCTCGGCGCCGCGCACGACGCGCGATGCACCCGTGAACCGGCTCGCCCCGAGCAGCGTATCGCGCGCCTCGTCGAGATTGCCGATCGTCGCCGACAGTCCCCAGGTACGCACGGTGGGCCTGATTCGTCGGACCCGTGCAAGTGCGAGTTCGGTCTGCACGCCACGCTTCGTCCCCATGAGCTCGTGCCATTCGTCGACCACGATGGCGCGCAGGTCGCGGAACAGCGTCGGCGCATCGTCGCGCGACAGCATCAGCGACAGGCTCTCGGGTGTCGTGATCAACGCCGTCGGCAGGCGCCGGCTCTGGCGAGCGCGGACGGCGGGCGATGTGTCGCTCGTCCGTGTCTCCACCGTCCAGACGGGTGCGAGCGTGCGCTGCGCGTCGATCAGCGCGACCTCGGTGTCCGCCGCAAGCGCGCGAAGGGGTGTGATCCAGAGAACGCGCAACGGCGGCGCCCCGTCGCGCTTGCCGCGCCGCGGCGGCCGGGCCGCAACAGCAGGCACCGTGCGCGTGCCTTCCTCCGCCCGCCACTCGAGCAGCGGCCCGATCCACGCCGCGAGCGTCTTGCCCGTTCCCGTCGCCGCATGGATCAACCCGCTCTCACCGTCCAGGTACGCACGCCACACCTCACGCTGGAACGCGAACGGCTTCCACCCCCGCTCGCGGTACCACTGCTCCGCCGGCTTCACGTCGATGCCATGATCGCCCGAAGCGTCGAGATCGTATCGGCATCCTTCGCGGTCTTGTCCGTCCGCCATCGCAGGATCCGGGGGAATCGCACCGCGATTCCCGACTTGTGTCTCGGCGACGGCTGTATGCCCTCGAAGGCGAGCTCGAAAACGTGCTCGGGCTTCACGGCTCGTACAGGCCCGAACTTCTCCGTCGTGTTCCGACGAATCCACGCGTCGAGCTTGCGAATCTCCACATCCGTGAGCCCCGAATACGCCTTCGCGAACGGCACCAGCACATCGCCGTCCCAGACCGCGAAGGTGTAATCGGTGTGCAGCGATGCACGACGACCATGCCCCGCCTGCGCGTACACCATTACTGCATCCACGGTGTGCGGCACGACCTTCCACTTCCACCATCCCCCCTTCCGCCTGCCAACACCATACACGCTGTCGGCCCGCTTCAGCATCAATCCCTCCGCGCACAGCTCACGCGAACGGACATGCGCAGCGCGAACGTCATCCCAGCGCTCCACCACCTCGACGGGCGATACCATGATCCTCGACTCTGCTCTCGCCCCGGCGATCACACGGGTGAGCTCCGCTCGGCGCCAGGAGAGGGGACGGTCGCGCACATCGACGCCATCGAGCTCGAGCAGGTCGTAGGCGATGAGCACCACGGGTACCTCGGCGCGGATCTTCGGTCCCGGTGCCTTGCGGCCGATCCGCCGTTGGAGATGTGCGAAGGGGAGCGGCTTGCCGTCACGCCACGGCATGATCTCGCCATCGAGCACCGTGCCGTTCGGAAGCCAGCCACCTGCCTCGGCGATCTCCGGATACCGTTCGGTCACGAGCTCCTCGCCGCGCGTCCACAGGAATGTCTGGTCGCTGCGGCGGAGCAGCTGCGCACGGATGCCATCCCACTTCCACTCCACCTGCCACTCCGTCGGCGCGCCGAGCTCCTCGATCGGCGACTCAAGTGCATAGGCCAGGTAGAACGGATACGGTCGCGATGTGTCCGCATCGCTCGTATCACCCGATAGCAGCCGACTGTAGGTCTCCGGGTTCGGATTCCATGCGCCGGTCAGCCGATGGGCGACCACTCCCTCCTCGATCCCGCTGACACGCGACAGCGCACGTACCACGAGCGGCTGTGACACACCCACGCGAAAGCTTCCGGTGATCAGCTTGTTCCAGACGAGCCGCTCCATTCCCTCGAGCGCGCGCCAGGCGCCAAGGATCGCGACGCGCTGCGCCTCCTCCGAACTCGTCGCGAGGGGAATCAGGTGATCCCTGATCCATGCGTGCAACGGGCGATCGGTTTCCGTCGCGGCGGCAGGCAGCAGCAGCGCAATCGTCTCCGCGAGGTCACCGACGGCGTGATAGCACTCCTCGAACAGCCACTCGGGGACGTCCGCTTCCTCGCCAGCCCAGGTTGCGAGACGACGCGCGGGGATGAGACGCTTGGGCCGGTTTCCGCTGAGGAAGTAGACCGCCCACGCCGCGTCCGCGTGATCGGCGGCGGCGAAGTAGCGCGCCATCGCATCGACCTTGTCGTTCGTCCGGGTGCTTGCGTCGATTTCGGCGAACAGCGCCGCGAAGCGCCTCACGGAGTCTCGGTCTCCTCGTCCGCGCCGATCGGGTCATCCTCGGGCTCACCTTCCCAGCGGCTCGCGACTGCCTGCGCGGTGATCCCGTGCTCGCGCAGCCAGCGAACCACAGGCTCACGGTAGCCGTGCGTCACCCACACATTCCCGGCTTCGGTAGCCGCGATCGCGCTGAGGAGGGACGGCCAGTCGACGTGATCGGAGAGGACGAAGCCGCGATCGACCGCTCGCCGCCTCCGTGCGCCACGAATCCGCATCCATCCCGAGGCAAAGGCCGTGGACGCCGAGCCGAAGCGACGCAACCACGTGCTCCCGGCCGCCGAGGGGGGAGCGACGATGAGCGACCCGCTCCAGTCGTGACCGCGTGGCATCGAGCCGGCGTAGGTTGTCGGAGGCAGCGCGACGCCGCCATCGCGATAGTCGCGATTCAGTCGCTCGACGGCGCCGTGGGTGTAGATCGGCCCCTGCAATGAACCCGCGAGTCCGGCGAGCAGTCGCTGCGCCTTGCCGAGTGCGTAGGCGTACAGCACCGATGCGCGCCCGGCTTCCCCGTTTGCGCGCCACCAGCTCGCGATCTCCGCGAATGTCTCCGCCTGCGGCGACCACCGGTAAATGGGGAGCCCGAACGTGGACTCCGTGATGAAGGTGTGACAGCGCACCGGCTCGAACGCGGTGCACGTCGAGTCGGGCTCGGTCTTGTAATCACCCGAGACGACCCACACCTCTCCGCGGTGCTCGATCCGCACCTGCGCCGAGCCGAGAATGTGCCCCGCGGGGTGCAGGGAGATGCGCACGCCTCCGATGGTGAGCGACTCGCCGAACGGCAGGCTCTGAATCGACGCGTCCGCGCCGAGCCGCGTGCGCATGACCCGCTCTCCTTCCCGGGATCCGACGTAGGCCCGGCAGCCCCACCGCGCGTGATCGCCGTGCGCATGGGTCACCACCGCCCGGTCCACCGGCAGCCACGGATCGATGAAAAAGTCACCAGCCTCGCAATAGAGGCCGCGGTCGGTTATTCGAAGCATTGGGCTGCGCTGGAGGGCAAGAACGGAACCCGGGAAACTCGGCGCCTCTGGTGACCCGCGCCACCCCCGCTCAGTCCTGTCCGTAGCATGCATTCACCCTCCTTTTCGCTGCGCCGCGGGAGCCTGATTCGCGACGCCCGCTGGCTTGCCTGCGCCCTCGCCCTGATCCTCGCGGGATGCCTGGCTCCGGCGGAGGATGGTCCGGATCCCGAGCTGCCCGATCCGCGGGCGGAGGCGATGACCGACCCCGCATATCGCGAGGCCTCGCTGGCGCTGCAGCAGCGCAGGCCTTGGCGGACGGAATCGCTCATTGCCCCCCGGCTCGCCGATTCCACCCTCCGCACCGACTGGGTGATCATCCTTGCCGCCGAGGCCGCGGGCGCGACCGATCGCTGGGAGCGCGTGGACTCGCTCCTCGGCGCGACATCCTTCGAGAATCCGTACGCGCGGAGCGAGGCCCGCCTCCTCCTCGCGCGGAGCGCCCTCGAGCGCGGCGACGCGACTGGTGCGCTCGAGCATGGGCGTGTCGCGCGCGATCTCGCCGAGAGCCCGATGATGCGTGCGCCGGCGCTCGTGTTCCTCGCGCGGGCCCACGAGCGACTCGGCGCCCGGGACAGTGCGCTTGCCGCGTACAACGCCGCGGCCGCGGTGCTGCGCCCGGTGAGCGACTGGCTCACGCTGCGGGCGACGTCGCTGACGCGCGACAGCGCCACGCGGGCTGACCAGTACGAGCGACTGCAGACTGCCGTTGCTCGGCAGCATTCGGTCTACTCGGAGGCCCAGATCCTGGAGCGCACTGGTCGCGCGCGCGGTGCGATCGCGCTCTACGAGCGTAGCGGGGCGACGTTCAACGCCATGCGGCTGCGCGCCGCGACCGCGAGCGGTGCGGCCGACCGCGCTGTCGCGCGACGCGAGCTCACGACGTTCATCGAGGCCAACAGCGGGACCGATGAAGCGCGCGTCGCGATCGAGATCCTCGACGGCGGACGTTTCAAGTTGACCGCCAATGAGGAGATCCTCGTTGCGCGAAGCGCCGTCCAGCACGGCCCCCTCTCGCGCGCACGCGTCGCCCTCGAGCGCGCGTTCGCCGTTCGTCCGCCGACGGGACCCGAGCGCTTCTTCCAGATCTCCGTGCTCGCGGAGTCGGGTCCGGCGAGCCGCCGTGAGGCATCACGCCTCCTCGCCAGGATCAGGAAGCCATCGCCGTATGCCGGCGAGGCCGCGTTC
>JANOCW010000068.1:0-3339 GCA_031412375.1 Gemmatimonadaceae bacterium
TGACCTCATCGCGCACGGATTCGACCGTCGCGCGACTCCTGACGGCAGTCGACATGGGGATTCTCCGGGGAATGGTCGAGTCTACCACGCCCGGCACAGCGTCGATAGTGGAGCCGCGTGGCAATAGCGCGGGCTGCTACCAGCTCAGCTCCAGCGCTATCAGCACTTCAGCTTGCCGCTGGCACCTTGTTGTTCAGCCTTGCGCCGCGAGTATCAGAGAACCCCTTGATTCAGAAGCTGTACCGCAGCGAGAACTGCATCGTGTAGTTCGACGACAGGTTGGCGTCGTTGAAGGCCCGGAACGCCGGGTTGAAGGTGAATACGCCCTGGGCATTCGGGCTGTTGCCGCCCACGGGCGTCCCGACGGGAAGCACGGACCGGTTGTGCGCCAGCAGAATGGTCGAGCTGCAGATGGCCCCGCAGGTCGAACCCTGGTCGGAGAAGGCCTGCTTGCCCCACTCCTTGTTGAGCAGGTTACCGAAGTTGATGATGTCGAGGCGGACCTGGACGTTCTGGAACCGCTTGGCGGAGATCGACTGCGCGATCGAGATGTCGAACTGGTTCACCCAGGGATTCCGGCAGGCGTTCCGCGTGAGGAGCTTGCCGCGCGATTCATTCAGGCACGGGGTGCTCTGAATGAAGCTCTCGAACGCGTTCGCCATGATCGTCGCCGTGTCCTGCTGCGCCACTGTTCCGGCGTAGCCATTGAACAGGATCTCGCTCTGGGTGCGCGCATCGAGCGGCACGTAGATCAGGTCGTTCTGCGTCTGGCCGTCAGCGTTCAGGTCACCGGTCGTTCCCCCCGTGTTCCCGTACACGTAATCGTACGGCGATCCGGAGTTGCCCGTGTAGATCATCGAGACATCAGTGAGCGTCGGGAAGCGGTACGTGCCGGTCGCGATGATCCGGTGCGGCTGGTCGTACTTGGAGCGCGTCACCGACATGTCGTCGAGGCGACCGCTCACGCTGCGCTGATACCGGAAGTTCGACCCCTGCGTGCTGCTCGTCGTCGATACGATGTCCCGTGCGCGCATGAACGTGTACGCGGCCGATCCTTCGAAGTTGTCCGAGAAGGACTTCTGGAGCTGGGTCGTGAGACTGTAGGTGTAGTCGCCCGAGGCATTGGTGATGTCCAGCACCTGGGTCCGCTGTCCCCGAGTATTCGGCGTCGCGCCGGTCGCGAGCAGGCGGCCATACAGCACACGACCGTTGCGATCGAAGACGAGATCGCCCGTCGTCGTCGTGTCCGGTCCCCGCAGTGCAAGGTTCTGGTAGAAGACGTTGTCCTGTGCGCGCGTGTAGAGACCCTCGACCGTCCCGATCACGCCCCAGGGCAGGCGGCGATCGTAGCCGAGGCTTCCCTTGAGGTACTTCGGGTAGCGGAAGTTCGGATCGATGGTGGCCACGGCGGCGCCGGCCGCGGGACCCGTGATCGCGGCGCCGCCTCCGACAGTACGAACACCGGCCGTCATCAGGTCACACGACGTCGGCGGGCTGGCTGCCGCTGCTGCCGAGAAGATCGGGGGTGCGAGGTTGGTCGTCGCGCCGACGTTATTGCAGGTGAGCGAGGAAAAGCCGCTCAGGCCGGAGTTGCCGAAGGCGTTCGAGAGATAGACGAAGGGGACGCCACCCGCGAACGACCCGATACCGCCGCGCAACTGGTTGACCTGGTCACCCGTCACGTCCCAGTTGAAGCCAATGCGCGGGGAGAACTGTCCCTTCGTCGGGACCTCGCTCGTGTTCCGTCCATATTGTGACAGGACACTGTCGTTCTTCGGCGGCTGGGTGCGGAAGTCCGGCTTGTCGTACCGCACGCCCGCGGAGATCGTGAGCGTCGGGGTGGCCGTCCACACATCCTGCAGGTAGATGCCGTACGTGTTTGCCCGGATCGTCGCGATGCCGCCGTTCGGATCGGTCGGCGCGGGCGCACTGACGAGGTAGCTGGTCGCGCGGCCGGCGCTCAGGTCGGCCGGCGTGGCGAAGGTCCAGTTTCCAAGCGAGTTGTTGGCGAACAGGTTGACCGATTCGTAGAAGATGTTCTTGGTGCCGAGCGTCAGCGAGTGGGTCCCGAGGGGAATGGTCAGGTTGTCCGTCAGCTCGAAGGTGCGCTGATCGAGCGCGTTCCCCTGCGAGGAGTTCTCGGTGCCGAGCACGAAGTTGGCGGTGCCCGTTCCAGCTGTTCCATCCGGGTTGACGCGTGGCACCCCGCGAACCGTCAGCTGCGGGAAGCGCACCGGGACCGTCCGGAAATCCTTCGTCTTCGAGTAGTTGAGCAGCAGCTCGTTGAACATGCCCCGCGAGAGATTCGTCAGGAACTCG
Source organism: Gemmatimonadaceae bacterium (assembly GCA_031412375.1). GTDB lineage: Bacteria > Gemmatimonadota > Gemmatimonadetes > Gemmatimonadales > Gemmatimonadaceae > JANPKQ01. Next base: position 2,320 of record JANOCW010000068.1, read on the forward strand.
CCGACGGTGCTGTTCGTGGTGCTGCTGAACTCGTACTTGTTGGAGGTCAGGCCGAAGTTCGGGGTCGTTGCCGTGCCGACACCACGACTGAAGCTCGTCCGATCCGCGGCCGCGTAGTTGTGGCGGAGCACGAGGCGCGTCGACCACGGCAGGGATGCATCGAGTCGCCCGAAGAAGTTGCGGTTCGGGTTCTGGATCTGGAGCTGCGCGCCGGAGCCGGGGTCATTGAGCCCGAAGGCCGCAACCCGCGTCGCGATGTCATCGATCGAGGCCTGCGACACGAACTGGTCGGGAGCGCCGATGTACGAGCCCGTGGTCGGCGTCTCGCGGCGCTGGATCTCACCACTGCCGAAAAAGAAGAGCCTGTCCTTGAGGATCGGACCGCCGATCGTCCCGCCGTACTGCTGCTGCGAGTAGTCGGTCAGGTAATCCTGCGAACGTGTGAACCTCTGGTTGCGGGTGTACCCATAGATGCTCCCCTTGTACTCGTTCGTTCCGCTCTTCGTGACGGCGTTGATCAGCAGGCCTCCGAAGTTTCCCTGGCGCACATCGAACGGCGAGAGGAGCACCTGATACTCCTTCACCGCGTCGAGGGGAATCGACTTTGCGTTCGCCTGCGAGCCTGGCTGGCCCGAGGTACCCAGCCCGAAGATGTCGCCCGACTGGGCACCATCGATCTGGATGACGTTCTGGCGCAGGTTCACGCCCCCGCCCGACAATCCGACGCCGCCGCTCGTCGACACCTGCGGCACGAGCTGCACGAAATCGGAGAAGTTGCGATTCAGCGTCGGCAGCCGGCTCAGCGCCGAGTCGGAGATCGTCGTCGTGGCACCGGTCTTCGAGGCGTTGATGACCGGGTCGATGATGCCCGTCACCGTGATGTTCGACAGCACGGTCGCGGACTGCGCCAGCCGGAAGTCCTCGCGGCGGGCCTGGCTGAGGGTGATCTGGATCCCGGACCGCGTGATCGGGGCGAAGCCGATCCGGCGGGCGGTGATTTCGTACCCGGCATCCGGCGGA
>JANOCW010000069.1:0-6680 GCA_031412375.1 Gemmatimonadaceae bacterium
GAGAACCCAGGGCGACACCGTGCGCCATGAGCCGGGACTACGTCCGGGCGAGCGCCGATCAGGCATCATTCGGACTGTTCGTATGACCGTCGCTGACCGCTTCGAGCCGACGCTGACGCGTGCGATGCCAACGGGATATGCCCTCGATGCGACACAGACGGATGCCATCCGGCTGCTTCGGCAGCATGGGATCGTCGTGCAGCGACTGGACACCGATTGGCGGACCACGGTGGAGATCTTCGTCCCGGACAGCGTCATCGCGCTTCAGGCGTTCGAGGGTCACCGTCCGGTTCGACTCGAGGGCCGGTGGCGTCGCGATACCCGTGCGCTGCCCGCCGGCTCATACCTCGTTTCCACCGCCCAGCCCCTCGGCGTGCTCGCCGTCTACCTGCTCGAGCCCGAGAGCGATGACGGGCTGGTCACCTGGAACGTGTTCGATCGCGTCCTGGCAATCGGTGCCGAGGCGCCGGTGCTCCGCATCACGGCGCCGATCACCGCAGCGGTGACGATCGAGAGGTAGCATACGACTGAAACGCGCATGCGGATGATATATTCCGGCTCCCCTGACCCGGCCTAATGCTTCGCTCCGCGTTTCTCTACCTGTCGAATCAGCAACGGATTTTCAGGTTCGTTCGCAACAACGGAATGGCGAAGAAGTTCGCCCATCGGTTCGTCGCCGGCGAAGATCTCGACAGCGCGATCGAGGCCGTGAGGGCGCTGAACGCCAAGGGGATCAGCGCCTCGCTCGACCTTCTCGGCGAGAGCGTGAGCAACGAGGCCGAGGCACGCGAGACGGGTCGGGAATATCTGCGGATCCTCGACCGCATCGCCAGGGAGAAGCTCGATGGAAACGTCTCGCTCAAGCTCACGGCGATGGGCCTCGACATCTCGGAGGATCTCTGTGTCGCGGTGACGCAGGGCGTCCTCGAGCGCGCACAGCAGTACGGAACGTTCGTGCGACTCGACATGGAGGGGAGCGCGTATACCGAGCGCACGCTGCGCCTCTTCGAGGATCGATTGTATCCCTCGTACAAGAAGAACGTCGGAGTCGTGCTCCAGAGCGCCCTGTACCGCACGACGGAGGATGTGCAGCGGGCGAACCGCCTGGCTGCCCGCGTGCGCATCTGCAAGGGAGCGTATCAGGAGCCGGCCACGGTCGCCTACCCCGAGAAGAAGGACGTAGACGCGAGCTACGTGCGGTGCATGCACGCCCTCATGCGCGAGGGAAACTACCCGGGGATTGCGACACACGACGAAACGATCATCAGGGAGGCCAAGCGGTTCGCGAAGGAGCATGGCATCGCTCCTGACCGCTACGAGTTCCAGATGCTGTACGGTGTGCGCCGGGATCTCCAGGACCAGCTCGTCCGCGAAGGCTACCGAATGCGCGTCTACGTTCCCTACGGTACGCAGTGGTATCCGTATCTCATGCGCCGGCTCGCCGAGCGTCCCGCGAATCTCGCGTTCATCACCGGCAGTGTGATCCGCGAGATGCTCAGTGGCCGAAAGTAGCGATGCCGGGACGGCATCTCCCGGCGGATCACTCGAAGGGTGATGCCAATACCATTGGCGGCTACATGGCCGTGCACGCACGTCCCGCGGCGTTCGAGGGGTCCGATGGGCTCTCCTACAGCGTCGAGCTCTGTGCCGACGAGACGGGGGAGGCGGATCGTCCGTACGGCGCGTACATCCTGTTTCTCCGGTGGCGGCGCGTGGGAGAATCGGGCATCGAAGGGCACGTGGAGACCGACTTTCTCGCGTACGGAGGCAGTGAGGCCGAGGCGCGAGGGCGCATCGGCATGATGCGCCTGAGCGAGGTGAAGGACGTCCTCGAAGCGACGCTCCGCGCCCGGGAGGCGAGCGGGTCGCGGCGCCGCTGGTGGGACGCAATGCGGGATGAGGGCACACCGTGACTGATGGCGAGACCGAGCGGGCCATCGTGCTGCAGGGAACGGGGGGCGTATGGCAGGTGCGCACGGACGGCGGGGAGACACGCTCCGTCTCGATGCGCGGGCGGCTGAAGAAGGAAACGGGCGACGCGATCAAGCTCGCTGTCGGCGACGACGTCCTCCTCGGGCGCGATGAGCGGAACTCCGAGTGGGTGATCACCGGGATCGAGCCGCGCCGCTCGAAGCTCGCGCGCCGGGCCCCCGGCGGCGCACGCGGCGAGCGCGTGATCGTGGCGAACATCGACCAGGTCGTCGTTGTCTTCGCCGCGGCGAACCCGGAGCCGCACGTGCGCATGCTCGACCGCTTCCTCGTCATCGCCGAGGGGAACGATCTCAAGGCGCGGATCATCATCAACAAGATCGATCTGGTCGATGTCGATGCGACCAGGAAGCGGTTCGCGGACTACACGCGCGCCGACTACCCGTTGCATTTCACCAGCGTGAAGCGCGGCGATGGACTGGATGAAGTTCGCGGAACGCTTGCCGGCCGGGTGTCGGTGCTGAGCGGGCCGTCCGGTGTTGGCAAGTCATCGTTGATGAATACGCTGTACCCGGGACTCAACCTGCGTGTGGGTGAGATCAGCGAGTCGGTGAACAAGGGTCGGCACACGACCGTGGGCGCGATGCTGCATCCCCTGCCGGGCGGGGGCGCCGTCGTCGACACGCCGGGGTTGCGCGAGGTTGGCATGTGGGGACTCGACCCCGACGCGCTCGACGTCTGCTTCCCGGAGCTGCGGCCGTACCTCAACCACTGCCGCTTTCGCGACTGTACGCACGCCGTCGAGCCGGGATGCGCGGTGCGAGCGGCACTCGAGGCCGGCGATGTTAGCCGGGCGCGCTGGGAGAGCTACCTCAAGCTGCGCGCGGAGCTGGCGGGGGAGTCACCAGACTAGGTCGAGCCGGGCAGTGAAGGAACGGAGGGTCGGCTGGTAGAAGGTGTCGGACGCCTGGATGACATCGTACCGCCCGCTGATGATCTCCGGGTCCAACCCCGAGTAGGGCGTCCACGTGTAGAGATTTCTACCGGTCAGGGTGACGCGCGCGCTCGAGACACCACCCATCCTCGCGACGCGCGGCGACAGCGTCAGTGCGAGGCGTACCTCGCGCAGCTTCGTGTAATCGGCATCCTCGATGTAGGCAATCGACGTCCACGCCGATCCCGCCGCCGCACGCGACTGAACGGCGAGCGATGTCGCCGGGTCGTTCTGTTCCTCGCATTGGGAGCGACAACGGAGTGCCGCTGTCGCGTTGTAGAGCCTCGCGCCGGCTCGGCGATCGAGGATGGCCGAGAGGTGCACGCTCCCGCCAAACGTCATCGCTGTCCGCAGTGCCGCTTCGTAGTCGGGAAAGGGCGATCCCACCGACAGGAATTCACCGCTCGCGATGACGATTTCGCTCGCTGCAAGGAGACCGTCGCCATTGGCATCGGCGTATGTATACGGAGCAGCGAAATACTCGCCGATCGACTTGGCGGGACGGCCGACGAACTGTCTGTCCAGCGAGTAGGAGGGAACGGTGAGCGTCCCGTCGCTCTCGTGTGCGGTGAGTATGACCCCGATGTCCCAGGTGAAGCGACTCCCCGTAACGAGCCCCGCATCGATCGAGCTCTCGACGCCGGACGTTCTTACTTGCGAACCGTTGCTGAAGTAATCGCGACCCTCAACTCCGCGAGCCAGCACGAGGCCTCGATGCGTCGTCGCACGATAGTAGGTCACGGACGCCAGCACGCGGTTTGTCAGCAGCGACGCGTCAACCCCTGCCTCGAATTCCGAGCCCTCCTCCGACGTCTCGGTCGAGGACGGAGCCCCAAACCCCCCGGACTGCTGATCATCCGCGAAGAGCGCGTGGGATCCGCCTCGCCCATAGGCAGCCCGCAATCGCAGATCCCCGAGCCACTTCGACGAGGCTGGGCTCAGCGAGTCGATTCCCGTCCACGAGACGTCGACCGACGGCGAGACGGCAATGTCGAGGTCGGTATCAAGGATGCGCGAACGATCCGCGCGCAGCGAGCCGGTGATGAAGAGGCGGCCATTCCATGCGATGTGCTGCTGCAGATAGAGCCCGGTGCTCGCGCGCTCGAGATCGCCCGAGCGTTCCTCGAAGGTACTAACCGTCGGGTCACCGTCGCGAATGATCGCCTCGTAGCTGTGGCCTCGGTCGTTGGCGCGCAGGTACTCGACGCCGGCGGTGCTTCGCGCGGCCATCCCGCGGACTCCGTACGATGCCGTGGCCTCGACCGTGGCGGTCCTCGTCTCGGGACGGTCCGAGGACCGCTCGATCAGGGTGGCAGAATCACTTGGCTGCGGAAACCCCAACAGCCCCTCGCGCCACGTGAAGTCATTCTCCACGGCCAGTCGGTCATATCCGATGACGACCAACGTCCGCAGCCATTGCCGCGGCCGCCACGTCGTGTTGAGAGCCGCAGTCGTGCGCTGTACCTCCTCTTCGCGCGCAAGGGTCGATAATCGGGAAAAGTCTGCGGCATAGCCGCGCCCGACAGGGTCATCGGCCGATTCGCCGAGGAGGCCTGCCTGGATCCAGTCCACGCCAGGATGTCGCAGCCGATCGTTACGATGTCCAACCGTCAGACGGATGTCGACGGTCGCGGCGGGCGACGCCGAAAGGTTGACGCGCCCACTCATGGCGCGAGAGTGGTCGGTCTCGTAAACACCATTCGCGCGATCGTGGCTGCCGGCAACGAAATAATCGAGGCCAGCCCGGCTGCCGCTCACCGTCAACCCACCGCCGTTCGTCCACCCCGTCCGAAAGGGACTGGCAGTCTCGAGCGGGTTGAACGATCGCCGGCTGGTCGGTGTGCACGACCCTCCGGCCTGCCACAGCAACGGACAACTGGTCATCGGCAGCCCCGTCGTGGTCGACACGCCGAGCGTCCCGAAGTTGGTCGGGAAGGCCGTTGTCTCGAACGAGGGCCCTGATTCCGCAAACGCCGTCCACCGCGCCGGACCCGGGCGTCCACGCTTCGTGGTAAGGAGAATGACACCCTTCGACGCGCCGGGTCCGTGGATGGCTGTCGCCGCGGGCCCGAGAAGCACGTCGACCCGCTCGACCGTCTCCATATCGATGTCCTCGAGTCGCGACGGAAGATCGCGGTTTCCGAAGAATCGAGTGGGAGCGGAGGCGTGCGTGCGCGCCCCATCGATGATGAGCAGCGGCTCGTTCACCGTAAAGCTGCTCGGCCCCCGCAACAACACCCGGGCGCTCGATCCGGTGATGCCTTGTCCCTGACTGACGCTGACGCCCGGCAGTCGAGCCTGCAGCGCGTGGGCGAGCGTCGGCGCCGTGTTTAACGCTGGGTCGGTCGTGTCGATGACGGCGACGGTGTAGCCGTGAGTGCCATGTCGCCGCACGGAGTCTGCGGCAGGGTTCTGAGCGGTGACTGTCGTGGCGATCAGCAGGGCGATCGGGAGCGCACAACCAGCACGTTGCATCGGGTTAGTCGAGTGACCGTGTTGGGCGGACTGGGTTGCAGCCAGTCGGCGACTGCCAGGAGCGATCCGCCTCGGCCGGAGAATCCGATCCCTACGGCGCCGCGCAACCTATCGCCCGGTCGCCAACAGCGACAGGACCCGTTGCCCCGCGGACTTCGCGACGATATAACCACATCTCCTTGCATCGTCTCGTCCCTCCCGCCGCGTGCCCAGTCGCGGCTCGACCCTGAGCACTTCCCGCATGCACAACGGCTTCCGTCGCTCGATGCTCCGCGCCACCCTGTTCACTGCGCTTCCCGCAGCGCTCCTGTCGCAGTCGGCACCGACACCAACCAACGGCAATGGCGTCCCGACGCCGCAATCCTCGCTCGGTTTCAAGCCGGGCGATGACTTCAAGCTCGCGTCCTACGACGAGTCGATCACCTACTTCAAGAAGCTCGATGCGGCGAGCGACAAGCTGCAGCTCGTCGAAATCGGGAAGACATCGGGTGGGCTGCCGTGGTACATCGCGCTCATCTCGTCGCCGGAGAACATCCGGAACGTCGAGCGCCATCGTGAGACGGCGCAGCGCCTGGCGCACCCGAAGGGACTCAGCGATGCCGACGCACGACGCCTCGCGACAGAAGGCAAGGCGATCGTCCACATCGACGGCGGGCTCCATGCGAGCGAGGCCGCGGCCGCCCAGCATACCATTCAGCTCGCCTACGACCTCGTTGCGAACGAGACGGACGTCGAGACCCGCGCCATCCTGGACAACGTCATCCTCGTGCTCTGGCCCTCGATCAATCCCGATGGCCAGAACATGATCGCGAGCTGGTACCGCTCCAACCTCGGCACGCCGTTCGAAGTCTCGCCGATGCCGGAGTTGTACCAGAAGTACGTCGGCCACGACAACAATCGCGACGGCTACATGATCAATCAGATCGAGTCGCGCGTCGTCACCCGCGTGGTGCGCCACTACGAACCGCAGATTCTCTACAACCATCACCAGACGGCGCCATTTCCGGCACGGATCTGGATCCCACCCTTTGCCGAACCAGTATCGGAGTACGTGCATCCGCTGATGTGGCGGACGGTCAACCTGCTCGGCATGTCGATGGCCCAGGCGCTCGAGGAGCGGGGACAGAAGGGCGCCATCCATATGGGCGATGGCTTCGACAACTGGTACCCCGGCTTCATGGACCACGCGAACAACTTCCACAACATCGCGTCGTTCCTGACGGAGACAGGGTTGTTCAGCTACGCGACGCCGCACTTCTACACGCTCAGCGATTTTCCGGCG
>JANOCW010000070.1:0-4865 GCA_031412375.1 Gemmatimonadaceae bacterium
CGGGTTGCCGTCCAGCGTGGGCGACCCGCAGGGTCGAAGGCGCGTAGCTCGTCGCGGGTGAGCGAAGCGAAGAAGAAGAGTGAATCCCCGGCCGCGAGGTGACCGGCATTCGCGATCGTGGTGAGGACTGGATCGCCGAGCGTGCGGATCGTATCGATTGCCGCGAGGATCGAACCGCTGGCCGACAGCTCGAGCAGCAGTGGCGCGCCGGACGGGTCAGCGGCCCCGCTTGACGCGAATGGCGAGCGAGCGGCGATGAACCGATCCTGGAAGCGAACGAGCGTGGCGAGTGCGATCGTCGTCGACGTCGATCCCGAGGTGCGTGCGGTCGCGTAGGACAGAGGGCTCTGCGTCAGGTTGTCTCGTGCCGCGGGGTCCACGACCGGCGTGGTGCCGCCATTCGCCATCCGGGCAGGACTCGGCTCGGACGGCACCGAGATCACCGCTCCGTCGCGCTCCACGACGAGCCATTCGCCGATGCCCGGCGTGACGGCGATCGCCCTGACGAACGCCCCGTCCCCGGCGCTCCTGACGAAGCGGCCGCGTGCGTCGAACAGCAGCAGCCGATCACCGCCGGGCGGGAGCACAGCTTGGCGGCCTGCTGCATCGCGAGCGGCGGCGAGCACCCCGGAGAACAGGAACGTCGGGCGCCCGGGCACGCCCGCGCGTGGGAGGAAACGCTCTGCCGCGCCCGGATTGTGCACGGTGCGACCCTGCGCGGACACCGTGATCGTCGGTGCTTGGGCATTCGCCACCTGCTCAGCGGCCGGCCTCTCACATCCGGCGCTCGACAGGACGACGGGAACCATGACCGCCATCAGGCCGTTCCGTCCCAGCATCCACTCATGCTTGCCATTCTTGTCATGTCGCTCGCCGTTCAGACCGGCGAGCGCAGCATCGCGATCGACGAGCGCCTCGCCGCCGACGCCGGGCTCGGGCTCGGCGACCGCGTGGTGCTCGCGAGCTCGCCGGGGAGCGGGGGTGATACCGTGCGCATCGGCGCGATCGTCAAGCGCGGCGCTGATCCCGCGGAGATCGCGCGCGCCGAGTATCGCGTGCGGTTGCATCTCACTCACCTGCAGGCGCTCATCGGGTACGGCGATCGCGTCGATCGATTCGCTATCGCCACGAAGGGAACCGAGATGACCGCGGATGCGCTTCGGCGCATCAATGACGCGGCGTTCGGCTTCCGGGCGCACCGCTCGGCCGACATCGCGGTGGAGACGTCGCGCACGTTCCAGGTCGTGAGCCGGTTCCATCGCGCGATCGGGGTGATCACGGTACTCGCCAGCGCGATCTTCCTGCTCTGCATCATGCTGCTCAAGGTGGAGGAACGCCGACGCGACGTCGCCGCGCTGCGCCTCCTCGGCGTGTCGAGGCGCACCGTGCTCGGGGCGATCGTGCTCGAGGCATCGCTCATTGCACTCCTCGGGAGCGGCATTGGTGCGACGCTGGGCGCGGCGATGACGTGGCTGGTGAACACGCACTATCAGGGAGTCTATCGCACGCCGCTTCGCTTCGCGATCGTGACGCCGGGCATCCTCGCCTTCTCGATCGGCCTCTCGCTCGTGCTGGGAATCGCCGCGGGCGCGATCGTCGGAGCGCGACTCGTGCGGATGCCACCGCTTGCGCTGTTCGGTCGCTGATGCGTCTCGCGCTCGCAGTGGCTGCATTGCGCCGCCGGCCATCTCGGACACTCCTCGCCATCCTCGGTGTGACCGTCTCGGCGGCCATGCTGCTCGACATGGTGATGCTCGCGAGCGGCATGCGGGAATCCTTCCGATCCCTGCTCACGGCGCGTGGCTTCGAGCTGAGGCTTGCCCCCCGCGGCACGCTGCCGTTCGACACCGATGCCACGATGGGAGACGCCGGGGCGATCATGGCGACGCTCCGACGCAATCCGGACATCGGTGCGATCAGCCCCGTCCTCGGCGCATCGCTGCACATGCCGCGGGCCGATGGCACGCTGACGAGCGTCGGGCTCGGGGTCCAGGCCGATGTGCAGGGCGACTACGAGCTCCTGGAAGGGACTGACCCGATCTCTCCCGAAGCGATGATCGTCAACGATGACCTGCTGCGGGCCCTCGACGCGCGCATCGGTGATACGGTGGAAGTCGCCGTGGGCTACGACCCGCAGCTGCGGTCGTTTTCGGGACGCCGGGCGTTGATCGTGTCCGGGCGGGCGAGGTTTTTCTATCTCTCGCGCGGGCAACGCGCTGCCGCGCTTTCACTCCCGACGCTTCAGGCGATGCACGGCTCCGTGCGCCGCGACCGCGTGTCGCTGTTCATGGTCGCGGTGAAGCCGGGCGCTGACACCGAGGTCGTTCGGCAGTGGGTTGCACGCGAAGTCCCGGCAGCAACCGCCATCTCCACCGCGACGGCGATCGCGCAGGTCGATGAGCGGCTGAGCTATTTCCGGCAGCTCTCGGTCATCCTCGGCGCGGTGAGCCTCGGCGTCGGGTTCCTGCTCGTGACGACGCTCGTGACCGTATCGGTGACGGAGCGCATCGGCGAGATCGCCGTGATGCGGGCGATCGGTGTGTCGAAGGTTCACATCGTCCAGCAGATCATGATGGAAGGCGTGGCGATTTCGGCGGCGGGTGCAGTGGCCGGACTCGCGCTCGGCCTGGTCACCGCGCGCTACCTGAACAGCATCCTCTCCGCATTCCCGGGGCTCCCGATGGCGATCGATTTCTTCCTGTTCCAGCCACGGTCGGCCTGGACCGCTCTCGGGATGCTGGCCCTGTCGGGCATCGCGGCGGGGATCTATCCGGCGTGGCGTGGCGCATCGCTCCCGATCGCCGAGACGCTCCGGAGGGACGCGGTATGAGCGCGGCCATCGATGCGCGGCCGACGGAAGCGAAGATGCTCACCCTCGCCACGCGGGATGTGCGACGCGACTACCGACTGGGCGGCGAGATCGTACATGCTGTCCGCGGCGTGACGCTCGAGATCACCGAGGGTGAGTACGTCGCGATCGTCGGACCATCGGGATGCGGGAAGTCGACGATGCTCAACCTCCTCGGCGCAATCGACCGACCGGATGCGGGGTCGGTGATGATCCGCGGCATGGACATCTCCCGGATGCGCGATGCGGAGGCAACCCGCTTTCGGCTCGACCACATCGGGTTCGTCTTTCAGCGCTTTCACCTGATGCCGGCGTTGGGTGCGCGCGAGAATGTCGAGTTGCCGATGGCCGAGGCGCGCGTGCCGGCCGCGGAACGGAAGCGGCGCGCGGCGGAGCTGCTGGCGTACGTGGGGCTGGGGCAGCGCGAGCGTCACCGCCCCTCCGAGCTGTCGGGTGGCGAGCAGCAGCGTGTCGCGATCGCGCGGGCGCTCGCCAATCGTCCCGCGCTCCTCCTCGCCGACGAGCCCACCGGCGAGCTCGATGCGAAGACCGGCGAGGACGTCATTGCCCTCCTGGAGCGCCTCAACTCCGATGGAACGACGATCGTGGTCGTCACCCACGATGAGGATCTCGCGCGCGCGGCGCGCCGCGTCGTTCACATGCGCGATGGTGTCATCGTGGGCGATGAGCGCCAGCCCGATGCGCCGCGCTCGCCACGCGCCCCAAGCGGAGATGGCGCGCCGTGATCGGCTTGCTCGCGCTGCGAAACCTCGCCTACAGGCCATGGCGGTCGGTGTTCCTCCTCGCGGGATACGGTGTCGGTGTCGCGGTGATGATCGTTCTGCTGTCGATCGGGGAGGCGCTGCTGAGCCAGGCGCGTGACGAACGGTTGGTCGGTGGCGGCGAGATCACCGTGCTGCCGGAGGGGATCGACGTCGAAGTCATGAAGACGGGCGGTCTCGGCGGCCTCTTCTTCTCGATCGCCAACGCGAGCTTCATCCATCGACAGTTGCTGGGGTCGCCCCGGCTCGAGAATGTGGTGCGCGCCGTGTCGCCGCAGATTGATGGCAAGCTCGTCTACCTCCGTGCCGGGGGCCGTGAGCTCGCGGTGAGAGCGGTTGGCGAGATCCCATCGGCGACCCGCGCCGTTGGCGCTGCACCGGAGGTCGCGACGGGGGCGTGGACCGATGACGAGAGTGACCGGCGCTGGCTCAGTCCAACCCCGATGGAGCTCCGCCACGATGTCGATCGATTTCACCTCCCACCCGATGACCTCGGGGATGCGCGCAGCTGGGGCGAATGGCACTACTTCAACGTGCTGTCGGACGACGGCAGCCGTTGGGCGTTCATCTCCCTCATCGTCGGCGGGGACGTTCGCGGAAGCGAGTGGGGAGGACAGGTGCTGATCACCACCCATGGTCAGGGGCAGGCAACTCACCGTTACGCGGAGACCGTGCGTCGCGACAGCGTGCGTTTCTCGACGAGCGATGCGGATCTGCAGATCGGCCGGTCGAGCGTCACGGTGCTCCCCGATGGTCGCTATGCCGTTCGCGCGACGGCAAGGGAACTGGATGGCTCCGCCACGATTGCGGTCGATCTGGTGGTGGCGCCGGCTCCCGGTGCGTACTTCCCCGGGGCGTCGTTGGGCTCGGGCGATTTCGTCTCCGGCTATGCGGTAGCAGCGCTGCGTGCCGATGCCACGGGGACGATCTGCGTCGATACCCGGTGCGATCGGTTCGAGGGTGCCCAGTCGTACCACGATCACAACTGGGGGGTGTGGAGTGGCGTGACGTGGGAGTGGGGTGCGGCGCGCGCGGGCAGCTATACGATCCTCTACGGCCGCGTGAATCCGCCGGAGCGCCTCGATGCGAGCGCTCCGCTCTTCCTCTTCCTCGTCGATTCGCTGGGATTCCGATCGCTCTTTCGCCCGGCGCGCGTCACCTACGAGGAAGGGCGCACGACCGTCGTGGACGGGCGCACGGTGCGCGTTCCGGCACGGGCGGTACTGGCAGACGTG
>JANOCW010000071.1:0-5322 GCA_031412375.1 Gemmatimonadaceae bacterium
GCCCGAGTGTGTAGTAGCGCGCGCTGCGCTCAACCGTCAGGTGGTGCTCCTGCATTGTCGATCGGTCCTCGGAGAAAGGCACACACGCCGTGCGGTGCGGCACCCTGCAGGATAACTTGAACGCGCGACGTGCGACCAGAGCGGAGAGCTCCCGGGATGACGCGAGGCGGGCAGTGAGAGTTTGAGCGCTGGTGCCGCGCCGCGCAGACCTGCGCGAAATGGTGCGGCTCGCCCTGCCCATCGTGGTGGTGCAGGTCGGCCTCATGGCGATGGGGACCGTCGACACGATCATGGTGGGCCACGTCTCGGCGACGGCCCTGGCCGCCGTCGCCCTCGGCAACCTGTTCTTCTTCGTCGCCGTGGTCTTCGGAATGGGAGGGCTCCTCGCCCTCGATCCGGTGATCGCGCAGGCCGTGGGGGCACGGGATGACGTCGCTGTCGCGCGCGGGGTGCAGCGAGGGCTCCTGCTTGCGCTGTTCGTGACGGTTCCGACCTCGCTGGTGCTGATCCCGGCGATCCCGATCCTCACCGCGCTCCAGCAGCCCGCCGAGATCATCCCCACGGCCGCGCGATACGCGTGGGCGTCGATTCCAGGGATCTTTCCCTTCTTCGCGTTCATCGTCCTCCGGCAGAGCCTTCAGGCGCTGGGACGACTCGCCCCGATCGTGACGACGATCGTCGTCGCGAACGTCGTTCACATCGTGCTGAACTGGATCCTGATCTTCGGAAAGCTCGGAGCACCGGCAATGGGGGCGGTGGGCGCCGGGCTCGCATCGAGCATCAGCCGGGGAGTCCTCGCGGTGATGATCGTCGTCATCGGGTGGCCGGTGCTGCGTACGCACCTGGTCCCGCTCCGACGCGAGGCACTCGCGCTGGAGCCCATGCTGCGCATGGCCGCGCTCGGCGTACCGATCGGCCTGCAGTACCTCCTCGAGGTCGGTGCGTTCACCGTCGTCGCCTTGCTGATGGGTTGGATCGGAACGACCGAGTTGGCCGCGCACCAGGTGGCGATCAATCTCGCGGCACTGACGTTCATGGTGCCGCTCGGCATTTCAGGTGCGGGCGCCGTTCTCGTCGGGCACGCCGTCGGACGCTCGGATGCCGCCGGGGCGCGGCGCGCAGCAGGCGCGGCGATCCTCTTCGGAACCGGTGTCATGTGCATCAGCGCGTTGATCTTTCTCACGATCCCGGGCCTGCTGGCGCGAACATACACGACCGATGGTTCGGTGATCGCGATCGCCTCCGTGCTCATTCCGATCGCGGGCGTGTTCCAGATCTTCGACGGGGTCCAGGTTGTTTCGATCGGGGTGCTGCGCGGCGTGGGGGACACACGTGCGCCAATGATCATCGCCGCAGTGGGCTACTGGGTCATTGGCGTGCCGATCAGTGCCCTGCTCGGCTTCGGGCTGGGCCTCGGGGCGCCGGGACTGTGGTGGGGATTGGTCGTTGGGCTGGTCATCGTCGCGCTGACGCTCCTGCTGCGCGTGCGCCTGCGCGTGCTTCGCGAACTCGAGCGCGTGATCATTGACGACGCCGCTTCGGTGGCGGCGGGATCGGGGGCAGCGCTCGCCGGCGCCGGTGACCGCCTGACATCGCCCGCCTGACATCGCCCGCCTGACATCGCCCGCCTGACATCCCCGCTTGACAGCGGCGACGCCGGCTGGGTAGCGTCGCCTGATGACCACGCGCCGGACAGCCCGGCGCGGTGGCTCCGGACGCGCTGCCTGGCGTCCGCGAGGGAACGCGATCCTGCACCCGGACCATGCCGCCTACCGACTCCGTCGCAGCACCGTCCCGCCCGCCGTTCAAGGCCGCCGCGGCTGCGGGAGCCGCCGTCCTCGCGCTCTACATCATCACACTCGCCCCGACGACGGCGATGTGGGATGCCGGGGAATACATGGCGGCCGCCTACGGGCTCGGACTTCCGCATCCGCCCGGTAATCCGTTCTTCGTCCTGCTCGGGCGCGTTTTCTCGATACTGCCCATCGCGCCCACGGCGGCGCAGCGGATCAACGTGCTCGCCGCGCTCTCGAGCGCGGTCGCTGCCGCGATCTGGTTTCTCGTCGCGCACCGTGTGCTCGCCGAATGGATCCCGGGCCGGTGGCAGCGGCTCATCGGCGCGACGATCGCGGCGGTGATCGGCGCGACGGCGTTCACCGTGTGGCACCAGTCGGTGGTGAACGAGAAGGTTTACACGGTCGCGCTGGCAGGGCTCGCGCTCGTCTCGTGGCTTACGATTCGATGGCTCGACGCGCCTGACGGGCGGTCGGCGGATCGGACCCTCCTGCTCATCGCGTACCTGCTGGGGCTGGGGTACGCCAACCACATGGCCGGCATGCTCGCCGCACCGGCGGTGATCGTGGCCGTCATCGCGCGACGGCCGCGGATCGTTTATCGCGGACGCCTCATTGGGCTCGCAGTGCTCGCGCTGGGGCTCGGGCTGACGCCATTTCTCACGCAACCCATTCGCGCAGCGATGCATCCGGCCATGAACACCGGAGAGCCGACCGGCTGCGTGCAGGAGCTCGCGATCGACTGCACGCTGAGCAGCGCGACCGTCGAGCGATTCCGGGCAAACGCGAACCGCGAGCAGTATCCCAAGATTCCGCTCATGCAGCGCCAGGCTCCGCTCGGTGCGCAGGCCGCAATGTACTGGCTCTACTTCCGATGGCAGTGGCTCGGCGGGCCAAAGGGAAGCGCACCCCTGCAGCAGGTGATCGCGCTCGTCTTCCTCGGGCTCGGCCTCGCTGGGGGATATGCACACTGGCGGCATCACAGGCAGTCGTTCTGGTATTTCGGACCGCTGATGTTCACGCTGACGCTCGGCCTCATCTACTACCTCAACTTCAAGCTCGGATACTCCCAGGCCGTGCTGCGCGGACTGCCGTTCGACGCGGGAACGACCGAGGTTCGCGACCGCGATTACTTCTATCTGTGGAGCTTCTCCACCTGGGGAGTGTGGGCGGCGCTCGGACTCGTATGGATCTGGCGAACGCTTGCGGGAGAAACCCCCGATCGCGCCGCCAGGAGGGCCGACGGATTCTCGCCCTCGCGGCGGTGGGTGCTGGCAGCACCGGTGCTGCTGATCGCGTTCCTGCCGCTCGCCGCGAACTGGCGTGGTGCATCCCGGTCGGGCGACACCTTCACGCGTGACTGGGCGGTCGACCTTCTCAACTCCGTCGAACCCTACGGAATTCTCATTACGAACGGAGACAACGACACGTTCCCGCTGTGGTATGCGCAGGATGTCGAAGGCGTCCGGCGGGATGTCACTGTCGCGGTGACATCGTTGCTCGGCACCGACTGGTATGTGCGCCAGATCATCCGCCGCCCGATCTACGAGTACGATGCGGCGCGCGGACCCGCCATCTACCGCGACAGCACCTGGCGCAAGCCAACGGCCCCGCCGCTGCGCATGACGATCGATGAAGCGGACTCCGTCCCATCGTATGTGCTGCTCAAGGGCCCGCAGTCATTTCGCAAGGATGGCATCGCGGTCACGATTACCGGGCAGCGCGATGCGGGGGTTCCCGGGCCCTTTCTCACGCGCGACCAGATCCTGGTACTCCGCTTCATTCGTGACTCGTTCCCCGAGCGCGGACTTTATTTCAGCGGCGGCGGGTTTGCCGATGGGCTCGGACTGGGTCGCTACATTGTGCGTCAGGGCCTCACGGATCGACTCGTCGCGCTCCCCGCCGAACAGCTTCCCGGTATCGAGCCGCTGCAGGGTGCCGGTTACGTCGATGCGGAGCGCACGATCGCGTTGTGGCGCGACGTGTACACGGCGCCGGAAACGCTGCTCGCGCGCGGCCGCTGGGTGGACATCGCGTCCGATGGGATTCCGCGCCACTACGCGGGAACGGGCTATGTCGTGGCGGAGATGCTCGCCCGCCGCGGCGATGAGGCGGCGTCGGCGGCGGCGATGGCAACCGTGCGACGCATCCTGACGATCCTCGGCGTCAGCTGACGTCGCGCGTCGCCGAACGCAGGGTGGCGAGCGACTGGACCGCCGCCGCGCGGACCGCAGGCTCCTTGTCTTCGCGGAGCTTCTGGAGCGCCTCCATCGCGGGTGGCGTGCGGGCTTCAGCCAGTGCCTGAACGGCGGCCAGTCGTAGCGCGGTCGTCTTCTTCCGGAAGAACGCCGCCGGCAGCGCCAGCTCCACCAGTCGCTCCACGGCTTCCGCCGTGCCCACGCGGCCGAGCGTCGAGATGAGTTGAAGCTGCACGTCGCCGTCTTCCTCTCCATCGAGGGCCACCGTGAGGGAGGTCGTAGACGTTCGGCTCTTCCGGGAGCCGAGGCCAGCGGCCGCCGCGAGGCGTACCTGCGCAGCCGCGTCCCCCAGGGCACCGCGCAATGCCGCGAAGGCACTCGCCGTGCCGACTTTCCCGAGCGCCACGGCCGCGGCGCGGCGCACCCGCTCGTCGGCGTGCTTCAGGAGCCGCGCAAGCGGCAATTCGGCATCGGGCGTCGGCATCTCGGCAAGAAGGTCTGCCGCATTGCGCGCGACGTACCAGCGCGAGTCGCCCAGGAGCGTGATGATCTTCGGCACGGCGAGCCGCAGCTTGAGCAGGGTGTCGAAAAACACGCGCCGATCGGTCAGCGACTCGGACGCCGTCAGCTCCTCGATCACCGCCTCGGCGCCCGGTTCCCCCATGCGCGCGAGGATCGCGGTATATGCCTCGACTCGATCGCGGCGGCGGGGCAGTGCGCTGGCGACGATGCGCAGCAGGACGGGACGACTGAAGCGCCGAAGTGCCATGGTGTACGCGCGCTTCCGCACCGCATCCGGCTGCGCCTGCTCACCCGCGACGATCTCGGCGATCGTGTCTGCCACGACGTCGCTCGCGCCATCGGCCGCGGCGTGATCGACGAGGACGGCGAGCTCCTCGAGCAGGTGGGTCATCGCATCGATTGCCGTGGTGTCCCGCAGCTCCGCGAGGGTCTCGGCCACCGATCCCGCCTTCGGCTGCACGGCGGCGAATGCGAGGTACGTCCCGCTCAGCCTCGCCGGGCGCGTCACCGGAGCCGGGGCTGCAGATCGAGGTGCCGCCTCGATCTCCGGAGCGGCGCCCGCCACGCCCGCTTCGAGCGTCGCCCGCACCGTTGGCGACGCGAGACCCGCGAGTGCAGCGGAGATGGCGCGCCCCGTTCGGCCAGGCATCGGCGCCTCGGCGAGCGTGCGAGCGACAGTGAGGAGGTCCGCTGCGGCAGCGTTGCCACTCACCATGAGCTGCGTCACGCCGTGGCCGATCATCTGCGTCGCGAGATCGTCCGCGCCCTCGACATCCTGCGGGAGAGGGCTGCCGTTCGCGTGAAGCGCG
>JANOCW010000072.1:0-1637 GCA_031412375.1 Gemmatimonadaceae bacterium
GCATCATCCTCGCCGATCGACCATCCCGTGATCCCCTCGACGTGGCCTTCGATCCACCAGCCGTCGAGCACACTGAGGCTCGGGACGCCGTTGAGCGCCGCCTTCATGCCACTCGTGCCTGACGCCTCGAGCGGACGCAGCGGGTTATTGAGCCAGACATCACATCCACTCGTGAGCAGGCCGCCGAGTCCCATGTCGTAGTTCTCGAGATAGATGACCTTCACGGTGTCCTCGAGGCCTGCTGCCGCCGCGAAGATCTTCTTGATGAGCGCCTTGCCCCACTCATCGTGCGGGTGAGCCTTGCCGGCATACACGAACTGGATCGGTCCATTCCGGCGAGTCATCCGCTTCAGGCGGCCGGGATCGTGGAACACGAGATCGCCGCGCTTGTACGGCGTCGAACGCCGCGCGAATCCGATCGTCAGCACATTGGGATCGAGCTTTACCTCGGTACGACGCTCGATCTCATCGAGCAGTGCGCGCTTCGCTCGCCGATGTGCTTCGACGACATCGTCGAGCGGAATGGCGATCGCGTACCGGAGGTAGAGATTGTCCTGCCGCCAGCGCGGAATGTGCGTGTCGAACAGTTGCTGGAATGACGGCGCCGTCCAGGTCCCTGCATGAACGCCGTTGGTGATGGCGTCGATCGCATACGCCGGGAACATCTCCCGCGAGACCTCCCCGTGGCGCATGGCGACACCGTTCACGTAGCTCGCGAGCCTGAGTGCGAGCAGTGTCATGTGCAGGTTGCCCTCGTCCCCGATGCGCAGCTTCTCGAGCAGCGTCACACGAGCCTCCCCGAGGAGCGGGCGTACGACGTCGAGCGGGAACCGGTCATGCCCGGCGGGAACCGGTGTGTGCGTCGTGAAGATGCACTGGCGCCGAACCGCCTCAATGTCGGCCTCCGTCAGGTCCCATGACCCGCGCGCGCCGAGCTGTCGCTCGAGGAGAGCGAGCGTGAGCAGGGCTGCGTGCCCTTCATTGATGTGGCAGAGCAGTCGCCCAGTGGTCCCATAGCCGAGCGCCTTGATCATCTCGACGCCCCCGATGCCGAGGACGATTTCCTGCTGGAGGCGATAGGAGCTGTCGCCGCCATAGAGCGTGTTCGTGATGGCGCGATCGGCCTCGGAATTCTCGGGAATGTCGGTGTCGAGCAGGAACACCGGCACCTCGTGCCCCGTGGTCCCGCGAACGCGATAACGCCACGCCCGCACCTTCACCTCGCGGCCTTCGACCTCAACGGTCACCGTCGGGCCCGCGGCTTCGAGCCGGTCTTCGGGTCGCCAGGTTGCGTCGGTCTCGGTCTGCCCCCCTGTCGCATCGAGATGCTGGACGAAGTAGCCTCGACGGTGGACGAGCGTCACGCCGATCATGGGCACCGCGAGGTCCGCGGCCGAGCGAAGCGTGTCGCCGGCGAGCACGCCGAGCCCTCCGCTATACGTGGGGATCGCCTGCTCGAGGCAGACCTCCATGGAGAAATACGCGATGGTCGTTGGGACTGCGTCGCTCATGCCCGCCCTTGTGAAGTCGATTTGCTGATGGACCTCTGAAGGGACGATCGAGGTCGCGGAGTGTTGCTCACCCGGCTGCCCGGCTCAGCAGCAGCGCGACGGGGAATGTCGCCAGAATCTCGGCGA
>JANOCW010000073.1:0-6155 GCA_031412375.1 Gemmatimonadaceae bacterium
GCGCTCCAGCCGACGAACTGGCGCGCGTTCAAGGGCGTCGGGATGGTGCTCGATCGGATGGGACGTCCGGCCGAAGCGACCCTGGCCTATCAGCGCTCCCGCGAGATCCAGCGCCGGTGATCGTGCGCGGCGCGCTTGACCACAACCAGAGTCACGACGCACTGAGCTCCGCATGAGCCGGCGAGTAGTCATCGCCACGACCGTGCTGATCGTGTGGGTCGTCGCGCTGTCGTTCCTCATCCGGCGGGAATTCTTTCGCGCACCCCCGGAGCGGCTCGCCGAAGCCGCGTTGCGCGTGTCACCCGAGGCGCTGTTCTACGTCATCGAGCGTGGCGGAGAGCAGATCGGCTTCGGCTCGTCGACGCTCGATACGACGACGGAGACGGTCGAGGTATCCGATCACATCGTGGTGGACCTTCCCGTGGATGGTCGCCTCCACCGCAGCACCGCGCGGGCGGCCGTCAGCCTCACCCGCGGCCTGCGGATCCTGGGATTCCGTGCGAGCATCGAGATGCTCAAGACCCCGATGGGTGCGACGGGCACGTTCACCGGTGATTCGGTGCTTCACCTGATCATCCAGACCGGCCCCGAACCGGCGGATTCCCAGACGGTTCGGCTCACCGGCCCCGTGGTCTTCCCGACGCTCGTCCCCCTGGTCATAGGGCTGTCTGAAAAACTCGAGGTCGGGCGGACGGTCACGCTGAAGGTCATGCAGGCGGGAGCACTCGACGGGCGTGATGTGGAGGTTCGCATCGCCGCCGAGTCGTTGTTCGTCGTGGCGGACAGTGCGGTGCTCGATTCTGCGACGAAGCGCTGGTCGGTCTCGCACACGGACACCATTCGTGCATGGCGGCTCGACCTTCCGGGGAGCTCGATCACGGGGTGGGTGGACGCCCAGGGTCGCGTGGTCGAGGCGAGTCAGACCGGGACGATGACCATTCGGCGCACCGCGTATGAGCTCGCGTTCGAGAACTGGCGGCTCTCCGCAGGCCAGCGGGCAACGTCGGTGACGGCGGATCGGGACATTCTCGAGTCGACCGCGATCGCCGCGTCCGCCAGCTTCGACCGGTCGCGCGTCGCGCGACTCCGGGTGAAGCTCGGCAACGTCGACCTGGCGGGCTACGATCTCGAGGGCGAACGACAATCGCTCAGCGGCGACACGCTGCAGATCGTGCGCGAACGGGCGGAGGTGATGAAGGCCGCCTACAGGCTGCCGGCGAGTCCCGAAGGTCGCTTTCGCGCGGAGCTCGCCGCCGAACCCCTGCTCCAGTCGACCGACCCGGGGGTGGTGGCCCTTGGGAAGCGGATCGCCGGGGCCGAGACCGATCCGCGCATCGTCGCCGAGCGCCTGAACCGGTGGGTGCATGATTCGTTGCGAAAGCGGATCACGATCGGGGTTCCGAACGCGCTTCAGGTGCTCCGCACGCGCAGCGGCGATTGCAACGAGCACACCCAGCTCTACATCGCGCTGGCGCGCTCGCTGGGGCTTCCCGCGAGGGCGGCGGCAGGCCTCGCGCTCGTGCGCGGAAAGTTTTACTACCACGCGTGGCCGGAAGTCTATCTCGGTAACTGGGTCGCGGTGGATCCGACGTTCGGGCAGTTCCCTGCCGACGCCGCGCACCTGCGCTTCATCATCGGCGGCCTCACGCGGCAAGCCGACCTGCTCCGGCTGATCGGCAGACTCGAAATCGAAGTCCTCGAGACGAGCTGACGCGGCGCGAGGGCGGGTCGCGAGACCGCCCCTCCTCGCGGAACGATGATCCAACTGCACGCGCTCACCAAACGCTACGGCCGCTTCACCGCCGTCGATGGGCTCGACCTTCACGTTCCCCGCGGCCAGCTCTTCGGCTTCCTCGGCCCAAATGGCGCCGGCAAGACGACGACCCTTCGCATGATCGCCGGCATCCTGCGCGCGACCTCGGGCTCGGTCCGCATCGGAGGCGTCGACCTCTCGGCAGACCCGATCGCGGCCAAGTCCAAGCTCGGCTTCATCCCCGATCGCCCCTTCATCTACGAGAAGCTCACGGGCGCGGAGTTCCTTCGCTTCGTGGCCGGCCTCTACGATCAGAGCGGGCCGACGGTCGAGCGCCGCGCGCGCGAGCTGCTGGCGCTCTTCGACCTGGAGAACTGGCGTGACGAGCTCGTCGAGAGCTACAGCCACGGGATGCGGCAGAAGCTCATCATCTCGAGCGCGTTCGTGCATCGTCCCGAGGTCATCGTCGTCGACGAGCCAATGGTCGGCCTCGATCCGAAGGCGGCGCGCATCCTGAAGGACCTGTTCCGCGAGTACACGGCCCGCGGGAACACCATCATGATGTCCACGCATACGCTCGAAGTCGCCGAGACCATTTGCGATCGCGTCGGGATCATCCAGAACGGAAAGCTCGTCGCGGCGGGAACCGTGAGTGAGCTCCGCGCCGAAGGCGGAGAGAACGCGCGAGGGCTCGAGGAGATCTTCCTCCGGCTCACCGGCGACAACGCGGCGCGCGAGCTGGTCGAGGTGCTGAATGCCTGAGGGCGCGAGCGTCGCCGCGCAGGGCGCGACGACGCCGGCACTTCCGAATCCCGCGCTGCTTCACCTGCTGGGGCCGAAGTGGCTCACGGCGCGGGCGCGCGCACGATCGGGCGAGAGCGGACGTATCGTCCGTACGGCGATCCTCGGCGGACTCGGATTCCTCTTCTGGGGTGTCATCTTCGGCGTGCTGTACCGTCTCCTCGCGTACTTCCGGAACGTACAGGAGATCGGGCCGCTGCTCGCCGGCAAGCTGCTCGGAGTGATCCTGATCAGCTTCCTCTCGATCCTCCTGCTGTCGAACGTCATCACCGCGCTGTCGAGCTTCTTTCTCGCGAAGGATCTCGACCTCCTTGTGGCCGCACCGGTGGATTGGCTCCGCCTGTACGGCGCGAAGCTGCTCGAGACGTCGGTGCATTCGAGCTGGATGGTGGTGCTGCTCGCCGTGCCGATGTTCGCGGCGTACGGCGTGGTTTACGATGGGGGCTGGGCATTCCCGTTCATCGCGGCCGCGCTCTTTCTCCCCTTCCTCCTTATCCCGACGGTGATCGGGAGCGCGGTCACGCTGTTGCTGGTGAACCTGTTTCCCGCACGGCGGACGCGGGACATTCTCAGCGTCATCGCGATCTTCACGGCGGCGGGGATCGTCATTCTCTTCCGGATCGTCCGACCGGAGCGGCTCGCCCGCCCGGAAGGATTCCGGACACTGGTCGACTTCATCGCGATCCTGCGCACCCCGACCTCTCCCTTCCTGCCGAGCGAGTGGGTGCAGCAGGGCATCATGTCCTGGCTGAAGGGCACCTTCGATCCGCTTCCACTCGTGCTCCTCTGGTCGAGCGCGGGCTCGCTCATCGTGCTCGGGGCGTTGCTGCACCAGGCGCTGTACCCGCAGGGCTTCAGCAAGGCGCAAGAGAGCGGTCAGCGATGGGCGCGGGCCGGGATCGGTGCGCGCATCGCGAACTGGCTGCTGTCGCGGGTGAGCGTCGTTCGGCGCGAGCTGCTGCTGAAGGAGCTTCGCGTGTTCTTTCGCGACACGACCCAGTGGTCGCAGCTCATTCTCCTCGGTGTGCTCGTCGTCGTGTATGTCTTCAACATCAAATACCTGCCGCTGCGTGGCGAGGGGATCACCTTCTTCCTGCGGAACGTCGTTCCCTTCCTGAACCTCGTGCTGGCGGGATTCGTGATCGCGTCCGTGGCGGCGCGGTTCATTTTCCCGGGAGTGAGCCTCGAAGGCCGCACGATGTGGCTGCTTCGCTCGAGCCCAATGCCGATGACGGCCCTGCTCTGGTCGAAGTTCTGGGTGGGCACGGTGCCGCTGCTGGTAGTTGCGGTCAGCATTGTCGGCGTGACCGATTTCCTGCTCCAGGTGTCGCCCTTCATGTTCGTCGTCTCGCTCGTGACGATCACGCTGATGACACTGGCGCTCGCGGCGCTCGCGCTGGGAATCGGGACGCTTTTCCCGCAGTTCGAGACGGAGAATGCCGCGCAGATCCCGACGTCGTTCGGTGGGCTCGTCTTCATGATGACGGCGATCGCGCTGATCGCCGGCATGGTCATCCTCGAGGCGCGACCGGTGTACGCCTACCTCAGCGCGAAGACGTATGGCACGTCGATCGATGCCACCGAGATGATCGTCGGGTTCGGCCTCGCCGCGCTCCTCTGCGGTGCCGCGACCGTCGTGCCGCTGCGCGTCGCGCTCGCGCGCCTGGAAACACTCGAGCGCGGCTAGCTCTCTCCAGCGGGGCTTCGGAGAGTGCCCGCGGCTCCATTGTCAGCGACGGCAGCGTCGCTCATCTATCATCGGACCGCATCGACACCGCCACGCCCGCGGGGACCGCATCGACACCGGCCCGCGCGCGCCGGGCATTCCGGAGATCGTGGAGCTCGACATGTGCGCACCAACCGAACACGAATGAGCGGCCGGCCGTACATCCTCGCCGAAACGACGTGGAAGACGGTCGAGCCGACCGCGTACGACGTGGCGATCCTGCCGTGGGGCGCGACGGAGGCGCACAACTTTCACCTCCCGTATGGCACCGATACGATCGAGTGCGATGGCCTGGCTGCCGAGTGCGCGCGTCGCGCCTGGGAGGCCGGTACCCGGGTGATCGTGCTGCCCACCGTCCCGTTCGGCGTGAACACCGGCCAGCTCGATATCAAGTTCTGTCTCAACATGAACCCCAGCACCCAGGCGGCGGTGCTCGGGGACATCGTCGACTCGCTCGATGGTCAGGGAATCCGGAAGCTCGTCATTTTCAACGGCCACGGCGGAAATGACTTCCGGCAGATGATCCGGGAGCTGAGTGCGACGAGTGCCGTGTTCGTCTGCACGCTCAACTGGTATCAGTGCGTGGACCCGGCACCGTACTTCGCCGAGCCCGGCGATCATGGGGGCGAGCTCGAGACGAGCGTCATGATGCACCTCGCACCCGCGCTCGTACGCCCGCTCAGCGAGGCCGGCGAGGGCAGCGCAAGGCCATTCAACATCGCCGCACTCCGCGAACGATGGGTGTGGGCGCCCCGTCAGTGGACGAGTGTCACGGCCGATACGGGTGTCGGAAATCCCGCCGCAGCGTCCGCCGAGAAGGGCGCGCGGTACACGGATGCGGTCGCTGATCGCATCGCCGGGTTCCTCGCCGACCTCGCAGCGGCAGATCTCGACGACCTGTACGAGTGAGCTGAACGCGCGGACGGCCAGCGAAGCAGTGGGCGACGCCCTAGATTCGGACGACATCGAGGCGCCGCCACGGGCGCCCCATGCGCGCCGCATGCCGCGAGGCGATGCGCGCATCGCGCGTACCACGCCCCGCAACTGACGCCCCGCCATGAGATCGTTCTGTTCGCTCGCGCTGTCGGCCCTCGTCCTCTCCGCCTGCGCATCCGCGGGGACTGCTCCCGTCACGACCACCGCTCCCTCGCCGGGAACGCCCGCCCCCGTCGGCGCACCGAGCGCCGTGCCAACCGCCGTACCGCGGAGTGCCCTGCGAGAGCCACCCACGGACTGGCATCTCCTCGACGTGTCCGCCGATGGGCTGCCGGGGATCAGCGCCCGCCGGGCGGACAGCGAGCTGCTCATGGGTCGCCAGCCGCAGCGCACAGTGATCGTGGCAGTCATCGATGGCGGAGTCGACACCTCGCACGCGGATCTTCGCGCAAACCTGTGGTCGAACGCAGGGGAGACTCCGGGCAACCGCGCCGATGACGATCGCAACGGCTACGTGGACGACGTCCGCGGCTGGAACTTCATCGGGGGTGCCGATGGCCGGAGCATCGACAACGAGACGCTCGAGGTCACGCGGCTCTTTCGCCGGTGCACCAACCGGGCCGGCGCAGCACCGCTCGCGCCCGCGGACCGCGAGCGCTGTCCGGCCATTCAGCGCGATTACGAGGCCGAGCGCGCGGAGATGCAGCAGACGGCGACGATCCTCAACATGCTCGACGACCGGTTGCGGACCGCCATTCCCCTCCTGCGGAGCGCGATCGGCACCGACTCGCTCACGCTCGAGCGCGTCGAGGCGCTGCAGCCGACCCGCGCTGATGTGCGTGAGGCGCGCAGCCTCTTCATCCAGATCGCGGGCTACGGGCTCACCCCGTCGGACGTCCCGAAGCAGGCGAAGACCGTCAACGGACTGCTCGAGTTCGG
>JANOCW010000074.1:0-4042 GCA_031412375.1 Gemmatimonadaceae bacterium
CGATCTTTGCCGCGAACGATTCGATGGCGATCGGCGCGTTGAGCGCGCTGCGGGAGTCGGGCGTCCGGGTGCCCGAGGATGTCGTGGTGGTGGGGTTCGACGACATTCCGATTGCGCGGTACATGAGCCCCCCGCTGACTACGGTGCACGTCGCCATCAACGAGCTCGGCGAGCGTGCGACGCGGATGCTGCTGCAGGCGGTGGAAGAGAAGAATTTGCAGGTGAAGGTTCAGGAAACCCTGCCGACGACGCTGGTGATCCGTCAGTCGTGCGGGGGTGCGGGTCGCCGGTGAGCGCGGAATCGCGCTGCTTCCGGTGGAGCGACGATCGACGGGGCGCGGGGTGCGTCCTCTATCTCCCAGGGAGGTTCATGGTATGCAGAGAGAACGTACGAAGGGCGCCGTAAGAGCCTTGATGCTGCTCGGCGCGTTGCTGTTCACCCTCACGGGGCTGCCCGTGATGGCCCAGACGACGACCGGAAGTGTCCGCGGCTCGGTGCTGGACCAGGCCGGGACGCCGGTGAGCGGGGCGACGGTCACGGCGCGCGGGTTGACGCTGGGAATGGATCGCACCGTCACCACGGGTGCGAACGGTTTCTACAATCTGGGCGGCCTCAAGCCGGATCGATACGAGATCACCGTCCGGCGCATCGGGTTCGGCCCGCAGGGGACGGCGTTGACCGTCGGCGTCGGGCAGACCCTCGCCCACGACTTCCGGGTGGGCGCCGTGACCACGACGCTCGAATCGGTGACCATCATCGCGGCGCCGACGGGGGCCGAGACGATGACATCGGAGATCGCGACCAACGTGACGCGGGAACAGATCAATGCGCTCCCGTCGGCCGATCGCAACTTCATGGGATTGGCGACGCTGGCACCCGGCGTCACGCTGCAGAACGACCGGATCGATGGAACCCGGAAAACGTTCTCCGCGGGCGCGCAGGGTCCGGATCAGGTGAACATCTTCATTGATGGTGCCAGTTACAAGAACGACATCCTCCAGGGGGGTGTCGCGGGCCAGGACGCGAGCCGCGGCAATCCGTTTCCGCGCAACGCGGTCCAGGAGTTTCGCATCCTGACGCAGAACTACAAGGCCGAATACCAGAAGGCGTCGAGCGCGATCATCACAGCCACAACGCGGTCGGGCGGCGAGACGTGGGAAGGAAACATCTTCGCCAACATCCTGCCGAACGAGTACAACCTCGGCATCGGGGGCAAGTTCGGGGCGATCGCGACCGACTCGTTCCAGCGCATCGACCGCAAGAACAACGCGGCGTTCCGCAAACCGGAGTTCAGCCGCTACCAGTTCGGGCTCAGCGCGGGTGGTCCTGTGTGGGACCGCTTCAAGTTCTTCGGCGCCTATGAGGGCAGCCGTCAGGAGCGCGCGAGCCGCGTGAACATCGTTCCTCCCGCGGGCTTCGCCGCGCTCGACACCGTCAACTTCGCGCAGTACAACGGCGAGTTCGAGTCTCCGTTCCGGTCGAGCCTATTCTTCGGCAAGCTGACGTTCGAGCATCGCGACAACTCGACGTTCGACCTGAGCTACACGAATCGCAGTGAGAAGGATGTGCGCGACTTCGGTGGCCTGAACGCGTTCACCTCGGCGACGAGAATGAACAATGATGTGAACACGGCTGTGCTGAAGCACAACTATTTCACCGGCGACTGGGTCAGCGAGGGGACGGCGAGCTTCCAGCGATACCATTACAATCCCGTTCCCAACCAGCCGAGCACCGTCAACCGCTTCTACGGTTTCGGGTGCTGCGTCCAGATCGGCGGAAACATTTCGAATCAGGACTTCACGCAGACGCGGTTCTCGATCCGTGAGGACCTGACCTACTCGGGATTCCAGTGGGCCGGGCAGCACGTGGTGAAGGGTGGAGCGAACATCGACTTCCTCCAGTACGACATCATCAAGCGCAATTCCGAGACGCCGCGATTCGTCTACGAACAGAACTTCAACGCGTTCGGCACGCCGCAGCGTGTCGAGTTCCAGACAGGCGATCCGAATTTCAAGGACAGCAACCAGCAGCTCGGCGCCTACATCCAGGACGACTGGAGCCCGACCAAGCGGTTGCTGTTGAATCTCGGCATTCGCTGGGACTACGAATCGCAGATGCTGAATTACGACTACGTCACGCCGCGGGCGATCGTGGACTCGCTCACGAAGTACCCGGATCGCCTGTTCATTCCCGTCGACGCGAATCGGTACTTCACCGACGGCAACCAGCGCGACCGCTTCCTCGGCGCGTTCCAGCCCCGCGTCGGCGCGTCCTACGCACTGGACGATGCCTCCCGCACGACCCTGTTCGCCGGATGGGGGCTGTACTACGATCGGAATCTCTACGATCTCGCAATCGAGGAGTCGTTCGCACTGCAGCACCCGAGCTATCGGATCCTGTTCGAGCCACCCGGCGGCGACGCGGATCCGAACACCATCCCCTTCGACCCGCGCTATCTCACGGAGGGCAAGCCCGCGCTCGACCAGCTCGTCGCGAGCCAGCGGGCGAACACCCCAGAGGTGAAGCTGATTCCGAATGACCTCCGGCCGCCAATGTCACAGCAGTTCACGGCCGGCGTTCGCCACGCGATTGGCCAGTTCGTGCTCGAGGCGGCCTACACGGGCGTGCGCAGCAAGAACACGCCGACGTTCTACTTCGCGAACATGAACTTCACCTGCACCCCGCGCACGTTCGCGTGCTTCACCGAGCGGCGGGTACCTGGCTTCAGCACGATCCTCCTGCTCGATGACAAGGGGAAGACGTGGTACGATGCACTGGCGTTCAAGGCCGACCGCCCCTATCGGCGGACGGGCGCGATCGGATGGGGGGCAGGCCTCGCCTACACCCTGGCGGAGCGCGAGACGGAAGGCTTCAACGATCTCTTCAGCTTCCCGAACCCCGACGACTATCCGCGACAGAAGCGGAACGATGAGACGCACCGCATCGTGTCGAACTTCATTGCGGACGTCCCCTACCTGTTTGGCGCCCAGTTCAGCGGCTTGATCACGCTGGGCAGCGGCGGACGGTACGATCTCGGCGATCGATTCGCCCCGACGGGACTGCAGGCTGGCGCGGGCGAGCCTGAGCGCGGGTCGTTCATTCTTCCCGACGCCTTCGCGTATCGGATGGTCGACCTTCGACTGCGGAAGGACTTCTTCCGCCTGCGGGGGCAGCATGTCGGCCTGACCGCCGACCTGTTCAACGCGTTCAATTACCAGAATCTCGGATGCTACTCGAATCAGCCCGACGCCACGAAGGCTGACTTTGGTGTGGCGCGTTGCGTGGTGAGTGACGCGCGACGACTCCAGCTCGGAATGGAGTACGGGTTCTAGGAGCGCTCATTCCGCTCCCGCGGGCCGGGGTTTCCCACCGGCTCGCGGGGACGGAGCGAGGGACTTACCCAGCGGTTCCCGGCAGTAGCGCTGGCCCGGTCGATCGTGACCGGACCAGCGGGGATCGCCGGTCGTCGGCTTACGGCCGGACCTGAATGTTGCCGGCCTCGACAGGCAGGACCGGGCTGATCCGGAGCCCGAGGGCACACTGGCGCGCCACGGTCTGTGGTGTGGTCGCCAGCACCAAACTGATGAAATCGGCAAAGCGGGCGTTCGCCCCTTCACCATTGTCGAATGCGTTGAAGATCACGGGCCGTCCCTCGAAGAACCCCGGGGCGTTGCCGTCTACGCGAGTGACGACGCCGCCCATGAAGGCAGCACCACCACCCGGCCGCGGAATGACGAGGAGGCAGGTGACCGCGCCGTGAATCACGACGTCGCTTGCGCGGTTCTTGATCTGGAACTGGCCGGTCACTTCCCTATTCGGATGGCGGATCGCACTGAAGCTGAAGGTCCGCAGTTCTCCGCCAACGGTCAGATTCCCGTGGCCGGTCGCCGACTGATTGTCGCCATTCCCAGTGGCGGCGGGCCGATCGACGTTCTCGAGCTCGAAGACATCGGCCGCCTCGTCCGCGAGGACGTCGAGCGCGGGTGCCGCGGCAGGCTCCGTGGTCTGGAGATCGCCGGGCGCGCATGCGGCGAGCGACAA
>JANOCW010000075.1:0-16496 GCA_031412375.1 Gemmatimonadaceae bacterium
CCTATTTCATCCAGATGAAAGGCCGTGCCCGCATCAGTGGGCGGGTCGGCGGCCAGCCGCTCCAGGGCGAAGGCCGGGGATTCTTCGAGACCTACCGCTGACCCGCGCTTGACAGTGGCGGCCCGGCGCTGCCCTTTCCCTCCATGGCCGCACGTATCTGGCTGGGCACCCAGGGGTGGAACTACGACGCGTGGGTTGGCCCGCTCTATCCCGATGGTACGAGGCCGGCCGACTTTCTCTCGGTGTACTCACGGGCGTTCGAGACCGTGGAGGTGGATTCGACGTTCTACGCCATCCCGCCGGCGAAGACGGTGCGGGGTTGGGCCGAGCGAACGCCCGAACACTTCGTGTTCGCGCTGAAGCTTCCGCAGGAGATCACCCACGAGCGGCGCCTGCGCGACAGCAGGGATCTCGAAGAGCAGTTCTATGATCGGGCGCGAGAGCTTGGGACGAAGCTCGGCCCCATTCTCCTTCAGCTCGGCCCCGATTTCTCGCCCTCGGAGCTTCCTGCGCTCGCAAGCTTCCTCCCGCGGATTCCATCGGACATCCGCGTGGCGATCGAATTCCGTCAGCGCGGGTGGATCCACGACGGCGTCATCGCGCTGCTTGCCGAGCACAACGTCGCGCTCGCGCTCATCGACGGGCGCTGGATTCCGCGCAAGCTCATGCAGTCGCTGGCGGCACGACCCACGGCGGACTTCGCGTACCTGAGATGGATGGGGCCCAACCGTGACATCGTGGACTACTCGCGCATCCAGTTCGATCGCACCCGCGAGCTCGAGTCGTGGGCGGCGGTGCTGCAGGCGCTGGCCGAGCGGCGGACGATCGTGTACGGATACGTGAACAATCACTTCGCCGGGCACAGCCCGGCATCGGTGCGCGAGCTTCAGTTGCTGCTGGGCCAGAGGCCAGTGATGCCCGACGCACTCGGCGAGCAGCTGTCGTTCTTCTGAGCCACGGATGCGCCGGCTCATCCGCTAGCTTTGCGGGATGCCCCGAACGCGACTCCTCCTCCTCGGCATCGCCGCCGCCATCATCGCGGCGGTCTGTTTCCGGCTCGGGGTGTGGCAGCTCGAACGCCTAAGCGAGCGACGTGCCGAGAACGCCCGCGTCGCAGCGGGACTGAGCGGCGCCCCGATCGCGCTCGAGGCAGTGAGTACTGATTCGACTCGGTCACGAGCACAGCGTGTGGACGTCAGCGGGACGTTCGACTTCGAACACGAGATTGCGCTGACCAGTCGGAGTCGTGATGGTGCTCCGGGGGTGAACATCCTGACTCCGTTGCGAGTGACGGGGCGCGACACCGCGATCATCGTGAATCGGGGGTGGGTTTACTCGCCCGATGGGGCGACGATCGACCTCGCCCGCTGGCGTGAGCCGGTCGAAGCGTCAGGGACCGCGTACGTCTCGTGGCTGCACGTCGCGACGTCGGGCCAGTCCGGTTCGGGATCCGCAGTCCCTGCAACCGATCCGCAATCCTCCACGCTTTCGGCAGCTCCGTCAGCCGCGGCGCCGCGCCGTGTGGTGCGGCTCGAGCGAACGGCCATAGCCCGCCTGCTTCCGTATCCCATCGCGCCGTACCAGCTGATCCTGATCGACCAGGCCCTCGGTGGCGGTGCGCGCGGAACGGGCTACGGTGACGCGAACCCGAGCCCCTTTGGAACGGCGGTCGTCGACTCCACGAGACCCGTGCGCATTCCACTGCCGGCACTCGATGAAGGCCCGCACAAGAGCTATGCGGCGCAGTGGTTCGCGTTCGCGGCCATCGCGCTCATCGGTACCGGCGTCGTGATGCGCAGCGAGTGGTCGCGTCGCGGGCGCCGGGCACCATTGTAGGGCTGCGTCGCGAGCGTTAACTATTCGCAGGGCGGGAGTTGCCGCCCGTCACCTTCAGTGCGAATCCGACATGGCCGACAGACCTCAGGCGCTCGCCACCGAGAAGGAAGCGCGCGACGTTGCCGAATCCGCGCGCGAGACGGAATGGGAGCACCCGAGCTTCGTGCGGGAACTCTTCCTCGGCCGCTTCGCGCTGGACCTCATACATCCCCATCCCCCCGAGAATGCCGCGGAGGTCGCGCGCGCGAAGCCCTTCATGGACAAGCTGCGCGGATTCATGGAGCGAGTGGACTCCGAGGAGATCGATCGCACGGGTGAGATTCCCGAGGCGCTCGTGCAGGAGCTGCGGGAGATGGGCGCGTTCGGCATCAAGATTCCCACGGAGTATGGCGGGCTCGGACTGTCCCAGACCAGCTACATCCGCGCGATGGAGATGGTGACGTCGAAGGATGGCTCGCTCACGGCGCTCCTCTCGGCGAGCCAGTCGATCGGCGTCCCGCAGCCGCTCAAGCTGTTCGGCACTCCCGAGCAGAAGCAGC
The DNA here is from genome assembly GCA_031412375.1 of Gemmatimonadaceae bacterium. GTDB lineage: Bacteria > Gemmatimonadota > Gemmatimonadetes > Gemmatimonadales > Gemmatimonadaceae > JANPKQ01. The sequence goes on from JANOCW010000075.1 coordinate 2,376, forward strand.
GATTCTTTCCGCGTCTCGCCAAGGGGGCGATCTCCGCGTTCGCGCTCACCGAGAACGACGCCGGGTCGGACCCGGCCAACCTCCGCACGACCGCGACACCGACCGCCGATGGAACGCACTTCATCATCAACGGCGAGAAGTTGTGGTGCACCAACGGCACGCGCGCCGATCTCTTCGTCGTGATGGCGCGCACCGCCGACATCGTGGTCAACGGCAAGACGAAGAAGCAGATCACCGCCTTCATCGTCGACGCGAAGACTCCCGGCGTCGCCGTCAAGCATCGCCTGCGCTTCATGGGCCTCAAGGCGATCGAGAACGGTGTCATCACGTTCAAGGACGTCAAGGTCCCGCGCGAGAACATTCTCTGGGGAGAAGGGAAGGGTCTCAAGCTCGCGCTCATCACGCTGAACACGGGTCGGCTCACGCTGCCGGCGGGATGCGCCGGTGCGGCGAAGAGCATGCTCAAGGTCGCGCGCGAGTGGGCCGCCGAGCGGGTGCAGTGGGGGCAGGCGATCGGCAAGCACGAGGCGATCGCGCAGAAGATCTCGAAGATGGCGTCGATGACGTTCGCGATGGAGGCAATTGCGGAGCTGTGCAGCGCACTCGCCGACAAGGGCGGCTACGACATCCGCCTCGAGGCCGCGATCGCGAAGATGTACAACTCCGAGGCGGGTTGGCGGATCATCGACGACACGCTGCAGATTCGCGGTGGGCGTGGCTACGAGACGGCGGAGTCGCTCGAGCGTCGCGGCGAGGCCCCGATCGGCGTCGAGCGCGCCATGCGAGACTTCCGGATCAACCTGATCTTCGAGGGCTCGTCGGAGATCATGCGGCTGTTCATTGCCCGCGAGGCAGTGGACCATCATTTCAAGCTCGCGTTCGGCATCGTCAACCCTGACTCGACGATGAAGGAGCGGTTGAGCGCGCTCGGCAAGTCTGCGCCGTTCTACCTCACCTGGTACCCAACGCGCTGGATCGGCGCGGGTCGCCTCAAGCGCTACGGCGAGTTCGGCAAGCTCGCGACGCACCTTCGGTACATCGAGAAGACCACACGCCACCTCGGCCGGGCGATCTTCCACGCGATGGTGCGCTTCGGCCCGAAGCTGGAACGCAAGCAGATGGTCCTCTTTCGCGCGGTGGACATCGGCGCGGAGCTGTTCGCGATGGCGGCAGCGTGCTCGCGCGCGCAGATGCTGGCGAAGGAAGGACGGCGAGAGGCCGTCGCCCTCGCGGATCTCTTCTGCCGCGAGGCAGCCGAGCGCATCAAGGTGCACTTCGACCAGTTCTACGGCCCGAACGACGAGGCGCTGTACAAGGTCGCAATGCAGGTGCTCAAGGGCGAGCACGCGTGGCTGGAGCAGGGCATCGTCGGGCTGGGGGCGGTTGGGGCTGCGGCGTCGGGCGGGAAGGACATGGATCCGACAACCGAGCGATTGCAGCGAGAGACCGCGGGCGTGGGCGCGCGGTGAGCCCCTCCGGTCCCCCGGCCAAGAGCCAGTCCGGCCAACCTTGACCTTGACAGTCTAGGCTTCGTGCCGTAGGATTGGCCTAGACTTTCTAGGTAACGAGGCCGATGTCGAAGAGGCCCGCCAGCTCCCTCCTTCACGGAACACTCGACGCACTCGTGCTCAAGACGTTGAGCAGGGGTCGCCGCCATGGGTTCGCGATTCTGCGGTGGATCGAGGAAACCTCGGGCGATGCCATTCAGGTCGAGGAAGGGTCACTCTACCCTGCGCTGTACCGTCTCGAGGAGCGCGGCCTGATCGAGGCCGAATGGGGCGTGTCCGAGCTCGGACGGAGAGCCAAGTTCTACGAGCTCACGACCAAGGGGCGGCAACAGCTTCGTGCGGAAACCGCGGAGTGGCGCCGCTTCGCCGAAGCCGTCTCCCGCATCCTCCTCCCGGCGTAGTCGTGCGCCGCGTCGGCCCGTGAGCATTCTCGGAAGAGCTGGCCGGCCGCTCCGGTCGATGATCTGGAAGGCGAGTGTCGCCGAGGAAGTCGACGACGAGCTCGAGTTCCACATCGAGATGCGCACGCGCCAGCTCATCGATGCCGGCATGACGCCGCATGAAGCGCGTGAGTCGGCAGTCCGTCGATTCGGCGATGTGGACCGCGTCAATCGAACCTGCCGCGAGATCGGCAAACGGAGAGATCGCACGATGCAGAACACGGAGCTGCTCAGCGAGCTGAAACGGGATCTCGGGTACGCGATCCGACAGGTTCGGCGTCGGCCGGGGTTCACCGCGATCGCAGCGCTGACCCTGGCCCTCGGCATCGGGGCGACGACGGCGATCTTCAGCGTGGTGCACGCCGTCGTGCTGCGACCCTTCCCCTACGTGGACGCCGAACGGCTCGTCATTCTGCACGACACCTGGCGTGGTGAGTCGGGCGACATGTCAGTTGGGAACTTCAACGCCTATCGGACGCGGAGCACGTCGTTCGAGGCGCTGACTGCGATGCAGTTTTCGAGCTTCAACCTGACGGAAGGCGATCGGCCGGAGCGCGTCATCGGCGCGCGGGTTTCGCACGGATTCTTTGATGCCTTCAGGGCTTCGCCGCTGCGGGGGCGCGTCTTCCATGCGGACGAGGACGCCCCCGGGAGGGGAGCGGTCGTCGTGCTGAGCCATCGCCTGTGGACGAACCGGTTCGGCGGCGATCCCTCGATTGTCGGCAGGCCACTCCGGATGAGCGGAACGGTCTACACGGTCGTCGGGATCATGCCGCCAGATTTCGACCTCACGTCGGAGAGCGAACAACTCTGGGTGCCGATCGCGTTCACGCCCGAGCGGCTTGCGATGCACGATGAGCACTACCTCACCGTCATCGGACTGCTCAGGCCGGGCGTCACCCCCGAGCAGGCGACAGCCGCACTCACCTCGATCGCGGGCGATCTCGCCCGTGAGCAGCCGCGAACGAACAGCCAGACTGGCGTGAGCACGCAGCTGTTCGTGGATTCCATGGTCGGGGACTATCGCACGCGCCTCTTCGTCCTGCTCGGCGCGGTGGCCTTTGTGCTCCTGATCGCCTGCAGCAACGTCGCGAACCTTCTTCTCGCCCAGGGCGCCGCGCGCAGGAGATCGCCATCCGCGCTGCGCTCGGGGCCGGGCGGGCACGAATCGTACGCCAGCTCTTCACCGAAAGCCTGCTTCTCGCGACGATGGCCGCCTGCCTGGGATTGCTCTTCGCGCGCTGGGGAATCTCGCTGCTCGTCGCGAGTGCGCCAGCCGGTGTCCCGCGGCTCGACCAGGCTCGCCTCGATGGTCCGGTACTCGCCTTCACGCTCGTCGTCGCCTTCGCGAGTGCCCTCGTTTTCGGACTGGTGCCCTCCCTGCGCAGTGCGCGACGGAACGTCCAGGGGACGCTGAAGGAAGGCGGTCACGCGGCGAGAGCTCATGTGCACGACCGGATGCGCGGTGGGCTCGTGATCGCCGAGGTGGCGCTTGCCGTGACGCTCCTCGTCGGCGCGGGGGTGCTCATCCGAAGTGCCATTCACCTCCAGCAGGTGGATCTCGGGTTCGATCCATCCGGCGTGCTGAGTGCCCGCATCGCGCTTCCCAGCGCCCAGTACGAGCGGCCGATCATCGTCCAGGGGGCGTATGAGCGAATCGTCGACGAGCTGGGGCGTGCGCCGGGCGTCGAGGTCGCCGCCGCATCATCGCAAGCACCGCTCGGTCCAGGCGGGGGCTCGAATGGGCTCATACCGGAAGGCAACCCCGTCGCAATCGAGAGCGCGATAGACAGTCGGCTGAGGATCATCACGCCGGGCTACTTCGAGTCGCTGCGCATCCCGCTTCGGATGGGACGGACGTTCACCGACGCCGACATTGCGGGAGCGGCTCGCGTCATGATCGTCAACGAGTCGCTGGCCCGGCTCGCGTTTCCCGAGGGGAATGTCGTTGGCAAGCGCATGATGTGCTGCGAGGGAGACCCGAATGATCCGCGCTTCAAGACGATCGTCGGCGTCGTCGCCGATACGCGCTGGCGCGGGCCCGGGGTGGACCCGTCGCCAGAATTCTACCTTCCGATGTCGCAGATTCCCGCCCAGGCCTGGGATTGGATCGACCGATCGATGAGTGTGATCGCGCGCACCAATGGCGATCCCGCGACGCTCGCGGTGGCGATGCGTGCTGCCGTCGCGAACGTGGACCCGACGGTCCCGGTCTACGACATCGCGACGATGGAAGAACGCCTCGGCCGCTCGCTCGCGCAGTCGCGGTTCAACACATTTCTGCTCACGATGCTCGGGACCATCGGTCTCGTCCTCGCCGCGGTGGGGCTCTACGGGGTCCTCGCCTTCCTCGTCGTCCAGCGATCGCACGAGATCGGAGTGCGCATGGCCCTGGGCGCGACTGCGCGCAACGTCGTGGTGCTCATCACCGGGCAGGGACTTCGGCTCGTGCTTGCCGGCATCGTCCTCGGGGTGGGCATGGCGGTCGTAACCACCAGGCTGCTGCGCGAGCTCCTCGTCGGGGTGACCCCAACGGATCCGGCTACCTTCGTGACCGTCGTGATCGTGCTGTTGGGATCAGCGATGCTGGCGAGCATCATACCGGCACATCGCGCAGCGCGCGTGGACCCGACTCGCGCGCTCCGCGCGTCATAGGGCACGTCATGTAGAGCGGTGCGTCGCCCGCTCCTGGCGTCTCACTCGACATCCTCGCGGCGAACCCCCGGAATCTCGAGGATGAAATCCGATCCGAACGCGCGAGATGGCGTCTGGAAACCAGGGAGCGCACCCCCAGATAGCACCTTCTCCGCCGCTGCAACCGCGGTCAGCGCCGTGAGCGCGTAAGACTGCGGGCCGGCGATTCGCGCCACGGCGCGGCGGCCGTCGCGGTCCGTGGCCTCCCCCCACAGCCGGCTTGCGTGACGAGCCCGCGCACTCTCGTTCGGTCCGGGCGGTCCGGCGCGCACGAGGCGTTGCAGCAGGTAGCGAACGGGGGGTGCGGCGAGAACCCAGCCGAGATATCGGCTCGCGATCATCACACGACGAGCCAGCGGGGGGCTGGCGGCGTACACCTCGATGTTGCCGACACCGGTGCTGTGATACGCCGTGGACACGTCGCCCCAGGGAATCGTCGTGGCATCGACGGGTCCATATCCGAAATCGATTGTGCGGGTACGCCACGCCGCCGGAACCGTTTCGATGACACCGCCGCGCCGAATCGCGCCGCCTCCCCCGCTCGTCTCGAGCATCGTCGTCGCCGTCCCGCGCGAAATTCCGCCCCGTGCGTCGAAGGCGAGCGCAAGGCGGTTGGCGGTCGGGAGCCGGCGAACGAGGTGCGCTGCCAGGCAGTCGGACGGAACGACATCGAAGCCCACTCCAGGCAGGAGCATGATGCCCGCCGCCTGCGCCTCGGCGTTGCGTGCGGCCAGTGCTTCGAACACGGCGATCTCGCCGGTGATGTCGAGATAATGCGTCCGCGTCCGGAGACACGCCGATGCCATGGGTGCCGCGGTTCGTGAAAAGGGCCCCGCAGCATGCAGCACGAGCGTGGCTTCGTTGAGCGCGGCGTCCATGGCGACGCGGTTGTCCAGCCCGAAGGCGCGGTAGGGCAGCCGAAGCGCTTCTCCCTGCGCACGGACGCGGGCGGCGTCCCGGCCGGCGACGATCGGCCGAAGCCCCCGGGCAAGTGCCTGAGCCACAATGAGCTGCCCGGTGTATCCGTACGAGCCATAGATGAGCACTGTCATGCGGCCAACGTGGCCGGCTGACCATCGGTGTGCAAGACGGCCAAGTGGCGGCGTCTCCCCTTTGACGTCTCACTCGCTTTCGTGCCCGCCCTGTTCGGAGGATTCCTGTCATGCGCGTCCCGCTTGCATATCGCCTGCTCCTGCCGTTCTTCCTCCTGCCAGGCTGGACGGAATCGCGCGGGGTCGTCATCACGGGTCGGGTTACGCAGTCGGGGGATGCGAAGCCGATTGGCCGAGCGACGGTGGTCGTCGTCGGTACGAATCGCTCGACGTCGAGTGACGCCGCGGGCCGCTACACGATCGCCCTGCCGATGGCGGCGAGGGGCGACACGCTCGTGCTCGAGGCTCGCCACATCGGGTATCGACCGGAACAGCGCCGACTCATCGTCAGGACCGACACGGCGAGCATCGACTTTTCGCTCGCCGGCTCGGCCAGCAGGCCCGGTGCCGTCGCCGCGACTGACGCGACTCGGAGTGATCCGACGGCAGTGACGTCGGCGAAGGATATGTCGCACGAAGCGATCGCGACGCGTACGGCTAGGTTGCCTACCTCGACCCCATATGCCATCGCGGGGCAAGCCGGAAACGCCACGTCGGTGTCGGAGCGACGACCGCCGGGACTTTCCTCGCTCAGGTATCCGGACCGTCGCGATTCCGCGTTCAATACCGAACAGTACGATCGCATCTACGAGAATCCATTCCTCGGAACCGATGCAAGCCCGCGCTCGACGTTCTCGATCGATGTGGACCGCGCGTCGTACAGCAACGTCCGCCGGTTCATCGACCAGGGCCTCGAGCCGCCGAAGGATGCCGTGCGGATCGAGGAGCTGGTGAACTACTTCTCCTACGACTACCCGGAGCCGCGCGGCGCCAGTCCCGTGTCGATCACCGCGGAAGTCGCGCCCGCGCCATGGAAGCCCGCACACCGCCTCGTGCGGATCGGCCTCAAGGCGAAGTCGATCGACAAGCGTGAGCTCCCGGCGAGCAACCTCGTCTTCCTGATCGACGTGTCCGGCTCGATGGCGCCCCCGAACCGGCTGCCGCTGGTGAAGGCCGCATTTCGAATGCTGGTGAACGAGCTGCGCGAGGAGGACCGCGTCTCGATCGTGGTCTATGCGGGTGCCGCGGGAATGGTGTTGTCCCCGACGTCCGGCGCCGACAAGACGCGCATTATGGATGCGATCGAGCGCCTCGACGCCGGTGGTTCGACGGCGGGCGGGGCCGGCCTGAAGCTGGCCTACGACATTGCCCGCAAGACACACATGCGTGGCGGCAACAACCGCGTGATCCTCGCCACCGACGGCGACTTCAACGTCGGCATGTCGAGCGATGCGGAGATGGTCCGTCTCATCGAGGAACGCCGCGGCCAGGGCACCTTCCTGACCGTGCTCGGCTTCGGCATGGGCAACCTCAAGGACTCTCGCCTCGAGAAGCTCGCCGACAAGGGCAACGGCAATTACGCGTACATCGACGACATCATGGAAGCGCGAAAGACGCTGGTGAACGAGTTCGGCGGGACGATGGTCACCGTCGCGAAGGATGTGAAGCTGCAGGTGGAATTCAATCCGGCGAAGGTTGCCGCGTACCGCCTCATCGGGTACGAGAACCGCATGCTCCGCGATCAGGATTTCAACGACGACACCAAGGATGCCGGAGAGATCGGCAGCGGGCACACGGTGACGGCGCTCTACGAGATCATTCCCGTCGGCGCGCGAACCGACCAGACGGTGCAGGGCGTCGATCCCCTTCGATACCAGGCGCCGCCCGATGGCCCCACGCGTGCGGCCACTGACGAGCTGGTCTTCGTCCGCCTGCGGTACAAGGAGGCCACCGGGGACACGAGCAAGCTGATCGAGCGCCCTGTCGTCGATCGAGGCGAGCGTCCATCGGCGGATTTCACGTTTGCCTCGGCGGTCGCCGCCTTCGGGCTCGTGCTGCGCGACTCGGAATACAGGGGGAACGCGACACTCGACGACGTACTCACCGCGGCGCGCCGCACCGTCGGCGAGGATCCGCACGGGTATCGCGCCGATTTTGTCCGGGTGGTCGAAGCCGCCCGCCAGATTCGCCGCGCCGAGCGGTAGCGAAATCGCAGGATGCAGAACGGCCGTCCCGCACTGCGCGGGACGGCCGTTTGCATTCCAGTTCCGCGACTAGGGAATGATCGTCACTCCGCGATTGCGGAACAGGTCGTACAGGTCCTCGTGTTTGCTCGTCAGCGGTACCTGCCGGCCATCGATGAACAGGTAGCGGGTCTTGGTCTTCGCCTCGAGGAGGTCGCCGTCCGTCACGACGATGTTGGCCATCTTGCCGACCTCGATCGAGCCGAGCTTGTCCTGCACGTTCATGGCCTGAGCCGGATAGAGCGTCACCGCCTTGAGCGCCTCGTCCTTCGGGAGACCGAAGGCCGAGGAGATGCCAGCCTGCCAGGGCAGGTCGCGCACGCTGGTACCGCTCCCGCCCGTCGAGATGCTGAACCGGACTCCCGCCTTCTGGAGCTTCGATGCGGCCTCGTAGTGCATGTCGTACGGATCGTCATCGCTCGGCTGGGCAAGCGTGTTGGTGAGGATCACCGGAACGTTCCTGCTCTTGAGCAGCGCGGTTTCCTTCCACGCTTCGGCGCCTCCCATGATCACCGGCTTGAGCTTCATCTCGTCGGCGAACGCGACCGCCGTGCGGATCTCGACCGCACGGTTCGCCGAGAAGATGACCGGCGTGGTGCCGCGAACCACCGGCACGAGCGCCTCGAGGCGAACGTTGCGCGCTGGGCGCGGCAGCGACTTGTCCTTGCCATAGGCATCGAATGCCTTGCCATACGCATCGGCATCCCGCAGCAGGGCCTTCAGCTCCTCGATTTGCGGTCCGATCGGTGCCTCCGGCCCTCCGCCGCCACGACCCCCGCCGCCTCCGCGACCACCGCGTCCGCCTCCGGCGCTGGGGATGTTGATCACCAGCGCCATCGAGGGCATGATGGCCATCTCCTTCGCCGTGTAGCCGAGGAGATTCACGAATGCCGCCTGACCCGAGATGATGCCGCCGCGCGGCATGGACACGACGTTGGTCACGCCGACGATTCGCGTGACCCCGACCTGTGCGCTGTGCGGATTGATGGCGTCCACCGCGCGAACGGACGGGTTGAACGATCCCAGCTCGGACGCGTCGACCGTGCCCGGCGCACCACCGCTCACTTCCGTCAAGCCGAGGGTAGTCCCGGCGTCGATCATCCCCGGGTAGACGTTCAGCCCACGGGCGTCGATCTCCCGCGCCCCCTGCGGAACCTGAACGTTCGCCCCGACCGCGGCGATGAGCCCGTCACGAATCAGCACCATGCCATTCTCGATGACCGGGCCCGACACCGTGAACACGCGTGCATTCCGGATCACGAACGTTCCACGCTCCGAGCCACCGATCGTGGCGGGATCGTTGTTGCCCACTCGCGAATTGAGGCCGCTCTGGGCGCTGGCCACGCTCGCGAACGTCGTCAGCAGCAGCGGGAGCAGCCGCCACGCGTCGATGGAACAGAGGTGGCCACTCATCGACGATCTCCCGACTCAGGTGTGGGGGAAGCTGGGGGGTTGTTCATGCGTCCACCGGGACCGCCGCGGCCACTGCCGGCGCCCGGCGCGCGGTTGGGCTCCGCCTGCTCGAGGGTCGCGCGCTCGGCCGCGAGCTTCGCACGATTGGCGAGGTCCCGCTCACGGTCGAAGAAGACTTCGCCATCGATGAAGGTCGTCTCGACGCGCGAGTACACGCTCAACGGATTGCCATTCCAGATCGACAGGTCGGCATCCTTGCCGACGTCGATCGATCCGACGCGATCCTGGATGCCAAGCTGGATCGCCGGGTTCAGCGTGATCATGCGCAGGGCTTCCTGCTCGCTCATGTCGCCGTACTTCATCATCTTCGCGGCGTCGAGGTTGAGGCGGCGCGCGCGCTCGTCCGAGTCGGAGTTGATCGACACGACCACGCCGGCGCGCGTCATGATCGCCGCGTTGTGCGGGATCGCGTCGTACGCCTCGAGCTTGTATCCCCACATGTCAGCGAAGGTGGATGCGCCCGCGCCATGCTTCGCGATCTCCGGAGCCACCTTGTAGCCCTCGAGGATGTGCTGAAGCGTCTTGACTTTGAAGCCGAACTCGTCGGCGACCTGGAGCATCATTGCGATCTCGCTGGCGACGTAGCTATGGGCGTGCACGTCGCGCTTGCCCTCGAGTATCTCGACGAGCGGCTCGAGCTCGAGGTCGCGGCGTGGAGCGAGGACGTTCCTGCCGGCGGTCCTCGCCGTCCGGTACTCGTTCCAGGACGTCTGGTAGTCCCGTGCGCGCGTGAACGCGTCCCGCAGGACATCGGCGACTCCCATGCGCGTCGCGGGATACCGGCGTTCCTGGCCGGGCGCGACGATGGAGTTGCTGCGCTTCACGTTCTCACCGAGCGCGAACTTGATTCCCGGGCGCGCGCCCGGGAACATCATCTCGTCGAGCGGACGACCGTACTTGATCTTCACGATCGCGTTCTGGCCGCCGATCGTGTTGGCCGATCCGTGCAGGATGTGGATCGTCGTGACTCCCCCCGCAAGCTGACGATAGAGACCGGGCGAGTTGGCGTCGAGCACATCGGCGATGCGGACCATCGAGGTGACCGAGTAGCTCCCTTCGTTGATCGCATCGGCCATCGAGTGCGAGTGCGCATCGATGATCCCGGGGATGACGAACTTGCCCGTCGCATCGATCGTCCGGCCGCCCGCCGGCGCGGCGAGGTTCGGGCCGACCGCCGCGATCTTTCCGCCGCGCATCACGATGTCGGTGTTCTCAAGCGTCCCGCGTGACGCGGTGAGAATGGTCGCATTGCGAATGAGCACCGGCTGCGCCGCCGGCCGAGCCGGCGGCTGCGGGGTCGCGGCGCCGCGCTGCTGTGCCGACGCACCGGTGGTCGCGACGGCGACGAGCGCCATGCCGAGACCACGGCTGAAACGCTTCATGATGGAATCCTCCCGCCGACCTGCGGCTCGGACGATGGTGGCGGCGTGCGACGGCCGGTGAAGGGAATCGCGCCAGTCGCTTCGACCTGCACGGTGCCGGTCATCGCGGCCCCGTCGATCGACGCGTCGAAGATGCCTTCGAACGTCTGCGCGCCCATGGGAATCGAAGTCCTGAAGTGGAGGTTGCCGTTCGCCCCGACGGATCCGTCGGTGATCGGCGCCTCCCCGAGCTCACTCCTGATGGTGCCCGTCACGCGCTCGCCTTCCTGCCGGAGCGTGAGCGTCGCGGCTTGCGAGCGATCGCCGAGATTGAACGTCAACTGCCACATCCCCGCGGCCAGGCCGCGTGCGGCGCCTTCCGCCGCGCCCGTCGATCCGGCAGCCGGTCGGGCATCACCGCTGTCGCTCATCGTGCTCGTCTGCACCGGGACCATGTATTGGCGTCCGTCGATGAACACCTGCGTCACCCGTCCCTCGGCCGCGAAGAGATCGCCGCGGCTGATGGTCAGGTTCGCGATCTTGCCCGCCTCGACCGTGCCGAGCCGATTGCCGACTCCCATGATCTCCGCCGGCGTGACCGTGAAGGCCCGCAGTGCCTGATCGGCTGTGAGGCCGTGCTGCATCAGTCGGCGCGCACTCGCGAGCATGTCTGCGGGGTTGGTCGCCCCGCCGGACTGGAAGGCGAAGCGGACGCCGGCCGCAGCGAGCGCGCCCGCCGTCTTCTGCGCGTCCACGCGAGCGCGCAGAATCGCCATCGGCTCGGGTGTCGCATCGGGCGACGCTGCCGCCGTCCGCCGTGGCAGGTTGAGCGTCAGCAGCACCGGGACGTTCATGGCCTTGAGGCGCGGGGCGAGTGCCTGCGCCTCCATCCCGCCTGCGATGATCGCCCTGAGGTTGAACTCCTGCGCGAGATTCAGGGCGCGCTCGATCTCAGGATAGCTGTTGGCATACATGATGACCGGCAACTCGCGAGCGAGCACCGGCTGGAGTGCGGCGAGCGATGGATCGAATGCGGGCCGGCGCATGCCGACAGGCGACCGCGCGTACATGCCTTGTGCGTCGCGGTAGCGCTGTGCATCGAGCAGTACCTGGCGAAGAGCGGCGAAAACACCCATCAACGATCCGGGGTAGCCGCTGCGCAGCGAGTTGAACGCCATGTTCATCCCGACGGGCGTCTGGACGATCATGTCTTGCGGCGTCTCACCCGCGAGATTGATCAGCACCGACTGGCCGAGAAAGATTCCCTCACGCGGTGCGGTGAGCGTGGCCGTGAGGCCCGCATTGCGCGCCGCCGTGACGGCCTCTCCACCCGGCCGGATCATCTCGGCGACGAGAAGTTCGGGACGCAGTCCCGGCGGCAGGGTAGAGATCGACGGTGCGGCCGGCTCGGGCGCCGCGCCGAACCCCCCGCCGCCACGGCCGCCCGCGGCTGGCGCCGGAGGAAGCGCGAGCGACGACGTCGCGTCGATCAGTCCCGGGTAGACGGTCAGTCCCGAGCCGTCGACGATCCGTGCATCCGCGGGAACGGCAACGTTGGCACCGACGGCGGCGATGAGGCCGTTGCGAATCACGATGGTCCCGCGCGCGAGCGTCGGACCGGTGCCGGGAACGATGCGCGCATTGGTGATGGCGTAGGCATCCGGCACACGCGACTGGGCCGCGAGCGGCGTCGCCAGCACGGCGGCCGAGGCGATGAGTGCCGCGGCACGACGTGGGAAGTGCGTCTTCATGGGAAATCCTGTCGGAAGGGAGCTGCACGACGGGCGTGCGGAGAATATCCGGATCGCCCTACCGCCTGTCAATCAAGGGACGAACACCGCTACAGGCTAGGTGGCGACGGGCGCGCGGCTGGCCGAACCGATGCCTTGTTGCTCCGCGCAGCGTTGCACATCTTGTCGCTCACAGAGGCCGCCCGTCATGCCGACGTCGCGTTCCCTCACCTACACACTCTGCGGAGCGATGATGAAGAAGAAAGGTCCCAAGTCCATCCCGGACTTTTCATCGAAGCGCAAGACGAAGGAGATCCCGGGCCAGGAAGGTGTCGTCAAACCACCCGCCCCCGTGACGACGCGCAACGTGAAGCCGCCGTCCACTTCGGCGAAGTCGGGACGTCGCGGCGGTTGACGCTCGTGGCGCCATGGTAGAACGACGGTGGTCGCAGGTCAGGCAGCTGCAGTCGCGCCGGCCTCTCGCGCCGACCCGAGCTGGAGCAGCACCACCGCGGACGCGATGAGGATCCCGCCGCCGATCGTGGACGGCGTCAGCGGCTGCGAGAAAAGCAATGCGGCCGCGAGCGCCGTGTAGAATGGCTCGACGGTGCAGATGATCGCCGTTCTCACGCTGCCGAGCACGGGAAGCGCGCGGAGAAATGCGATGAAGCTGATGACCGTCGACAGGACCGCGATGCCGACCGCCGCGAGCCACGCCTCCGCACCGGGCAGGATCAGGTTTCCGAGTGCCCCGGTCGCCGCGCCGGCCGCGAGATAGACCGCGCCGGCGCCGACGCAGATGTACGCGGACACCGCTGCCGGCTCGAGACCGACCTGGAGGCGCGCGATCGTCGGGATGTAGACGGCATACAGGAACGCGGACCCCAGCGCCAGCAGCAGGCCAGGCAACGGAATGGGCTGGGCCCACGGCGACCCGACCATGATCACGATGCCCGTGAGCGACAGCGCCAGCGCTCCGAGCCGTACGGGTGTCAACGGTTCAGTGCGACGGACGGCGGCGATGAGCGCCACCCACGCCGGGTACGTGTAGAAGAGAAAGCCGAGCGTTGCCGCGGACATGTACTCGAGCGCTGCCAGGCTGAGGTACGCGATCGCCGCCTGGGCACCACCGGCGAAGATGACGACCGGCCAACTCCGGGAGCGGTTGGCGCGGGCGAGCAGCGTGCGCCTCGCGATCACGGCGAGCACCATCAAGGCGAGCAGGTAGCGCCAGGTCAGCAGCGCGAGCAGCGTCGCACCATTTCGCGTCGCCACGATCGCGAACAACGTGATCGATCCGAAGCAGCACGCGCAGAACACGATCAGCGCACTCGCGACACGCACCGAGGGTGGGGCGGTGCGCACCGCGGCGGCGGCCGTCAAGCGCCGCTCAGCATGCGGGTCGCAATGAGCACGTAGATCAGGATCCCACCGATGTCGACGAACGATGCAATGAACGGCGACGAGGCGATCGCCGGGTCGATGCCGACTCGCGTGAGCCCGAGGGGAAGCATCGAGCCGACGACCGAGCCGAAGAGCACGACGCTCAGCAGCGTCATCCCGACTACCGCCCCGAGGGCGACCGACTGCCCGCCGAGTACCGCCTTTGCGAACCCCATGAGCCCGAGCACCGTGCCGAGCAGCAGACCCTGCCCGAGCTCGCGAACGAAGATTCGCACCACATCGCGCAAGGCGACGTCGCCGACCGCGAGCGCGCGGATGATCAGTGTGGCGGACTGC
>JANOCW010000076.1:0-13942 GCA_031412375.1 Gemmatimonadaceae bacterium
GAGGAAGCGCGTGTTCTCGAGGAGGAGCACCGCTCCGTCGGCGAGGTCGCGGGTGGCCTTGACCGCCTCGTCGCTGTCCGTCGTCTCGACAAATCCGACCGTGCATTCCATCAGCTCACCCAGTCGCCGTGACACGGGCTCGAGCGAATACTTCGGCGTTGGCTTTCCCTTGGGGCGGCCGAGGTGCGACAGGATCACGATTCGGGCGCCGCGCTCGCGGAGATAGATGAGCGTCGGGAGCGCGGCGCGGATCCGTGTGTCATCCGCGACCTTCCCACGCTCATCGAGCGGAACGTTGAAATCGACACGGACCAGCGCGCGCCGACCCCGGATGTCGGCGTCCGTGACGTCGGCGATCGTTTTCTTGTTCATGCGTCGTCAGCCCGCCGTGAGGACATCCCCGGTCACAGCCGCGCGCCCATGTAGCGGAGCAGGTCGACGCACCGTGACGCATACCCCCACTCGTTGTCGTACCAGCCGCTGACGTGAACGAGCGTCCCGTCCACGACGTTCGTCGACTTCGCATCGAGGATGCAGGACGCGGGGTTCCCGATGTAATCCGACGACACCAGCTCGAGCTCCGTGTACTGCAGAATGCCCTCGAGCACGCCCTCTGACGCCTTGCGGAAGGCGGCATTGACCTCGGCGACGGTGGTCGCACGCTCGACCTCGACCGTGAGGTCGGTGAACGACACATCGGGCGTGGGCACGCGGACGGCGATGCCGTCGATCTTGCCCTTCACCTCGGGAATGACGAGCGATGTCGCCTTGGCGGCTCCGGTGCTCGTCGGGATCATCGACAGCGCCGCCGCTCGAGCACGCCGCAGGTCCTTGTGCGGTAGGTCGAGGATACTCTGGTCGTTCGTGTAGCTGTGGATCGTCACCATCGAGCCGTGGCGGAAGCCGAAGTTGTCGCGGACCACCTTCACCATGGGGACGAGGCAATTCGTCGTGCACGAGGCGTTGGACACGATATGGTGCTTCGCATTGTCGTACTTGTCGCTGTTCACGCCAAGCACGATCGTGATGTCCTCGCCCGACGCCGGCGCGGAGATGATGACCTTCCGCGCCCCGCCCGTCATGTGCTTCCGCGCATCGTCGGCCTTGGTGAAGCGGCCGGTGGATTCGAGGACGATGTCGACGCCCAGCTCCTTCCACGGCAGTGCGGCGGGATCCTTCTCGGCGAAAATGCGGATCTCGTCGCCGTCCACGCTGATCGTGCCGTCGCCTGCGCTCACGTCGCCGTCGAACGTACGGTGCACCGAGTCGTACTTGAACAGGTGGGCGAGTGTCTTCGTGTCGGTCAGGTCGTTCACCGCGACGAAATCGAGGTCTGCGACGCCCTGCTCCTTCGCGGCGCGGAGGACCTGACGCCCGATCCGCCCGAACCCATTGATGCCAACGCGCGTGGCCATTGCCGTGATTGCTCCTTACGGCCCGGTCCGGTCACCACTCGCGGGCGCCCGGCCGAACGTGACGTAGCTGAGGATGCGGGCGCCGGCCGCGAACAGCGTCTCGGCGCACGCGTTGAGAGTGGACCCGGTGGTGATCACGTCATCGACCAGAATGATGTGCGCGCCGCGCAGCGTTGCGCGCGCCCCTTCAGTCGCACGAAACGCGCCCGCAACATTGCTGGAGCGTTCGGTGGGTGTCAACCGCGTTTGGGTCTGCGTTGCACGTCCGCGTTCGACCACGGTGGACCATACCGGCAGCCGCCAGATTTTCCCGAGCTCCGTGGCGAGCAGCGCACTCTGGTTGAAGCCCCGCTCACGCTCGCGCACGCGTGCGAGCGGAATCGCGACCAGGGCCGTGCGTTCCGCGATCACGTCTGCCGGCCATGACAGTCGCGCCATCCGCTGGGCGATTCCCGGAGCGGTCGCCGTCCAGCCCCCATACTTCAGCGCGTGGACGATCGGCCCCGCTGATCCCGCGGGGAGCCAGCACACCGAGCGGACGGCGCGCACGAACGGAGGGAGAAGCGCGCACCATGCGCAGGTACCTCGCCGCTGCGGATGCCCGCAGCGATCGCATCGCGGTGCCGGCAGTGGAACGAGCCGCGTCCAGCACCGTCCACAGACCGTTCCTCGTTCCGACCCGTCGAGCGGCCGGTCGCACGCGACGCATGCACGAGGAAGCAGGAGATCGAGCGCGCCGCGCACCAACGGAACCGCACGCGCGCGCACGACCGAGAGCATCTCGCGGGTGGAGTGCACGCTACGGCGCCGTGCTGTGCATGCTACGATACGGCGGCCCACATCGCAGCGCGGTCAGCGCGAACGCCAAACCATCGCTCGAATGCCGCGGCGCCCTGCTCGATCAGCATGGGCAGGCCATCGCAGGTGCGGTGCCCGCGCTCAGCCGCTGCCCGAGACCACGACGTACCCCCCGCGCGGTAGACGAGGTCGACGACGGCGGCATCACGCGGCATGAGTTCCAGCGGAACGGGATGCACATCGTCGCTCAATCCGACGGGCGTCGCATTCACGACCAGCGCCGCGTTCCCGAGCGCCGACTCCAGCGACTCCCGCGACTCCGCCGGCCGCGCCACGCGCGGAAAGCGTGCACAGAGGCGCGCCACCCGCTCCGGGGTTCGCCCGTGAACCCGTGCGGCCGCTGCATGCCAGCCTTCGACCGCGGCGAGTACCGCCGCCGCCGCGCCCCCCGCCCCGAGAACGACGATGGTCCCGCGCGGCGGCGCGCCGAGCAGGGCACGGATCGTCGCATCGAATCCGTGGACGTCGGTGTTGTCGCCATGCAGCGTGGGACCGTCCACCCAGAACGTGTTCACCGCGCCCACGCGCTGGGCCAGCGGAGTGAGCGACGCTCTCCCGGCGACGGCTTCCTTGTGAGGAATCGTCACGTTGCCCGCTGCGCCCGTTGCGACGATCTCATCGAGCACCGCCGGGAGCTGGGCGGGCGCGACATCGAGCGCGACGTACTCGATCGGAATTCCCGCGCTTCGAAGGGCGGCGTTTTGTATGCGCGGTGACAGCGAATGACCGACCGGGTGTCCGAGCAGCACCAGTCGGCTGGGCCGGGGCATCAGCCTCGATCCGGGGTCCGCTCAGCCGCGAGTCGATCGAGCAAGCGGCGCACCTCGAGCTGCAGCTCGTCACAGGTCGCACGATACACGTCGAGATCCCCGCCGAAGGGATCGCTCACGGAGCGATCCGATTCGCCGCCGGACGCATAGGCGGCGAGGATGTAGGACTTCCCTTCTCCCCCCATCGCCTCGATGCGTTCGAGGTGATGCGGTCCCATCGCAAAGATGTAGTCGCTCCCCGCGACGAGCTCGCGCGTGAGCTGCTGCGAGCGGTGGTGGCTGAGATCGAGGCTGCGCTCGATGCCGACGAGGAGCGCGCTGTCCGACGCGGGACCTCCCTCCCACGCGCTCGTTCCGGCGCTGGCGATCTCGAGATCGATCAGTCCCCGCTCGATCGCCACCTTGCGCGCGATCGCTTCCGCAAGCGGGCTTCGACAGGTGTTGCCCGTGCAGACGAACAGGATTCTCATGACTCAGGCATCTCCGATCAGATCGGGCACGCTCTCGCGCAGGACCGCCGCCGGAATCGCACCGGGACGAATGACGCGGGGCCGCCGACCCGTGCAATCTACCACGGTCGACGGGGGAGAGGGTGTGAGCCGGCCGCCATCGAGCACACGCATCAAGCCGAGGTGAATCTGCTCCCCCCACTGCTCGACCACTTCGCCGGCCGTCATCGCCGGCGCGACACCAGGCCGGTTCGCGCTGGTCGATGTCAGAGGCTCTCCGAGCGCGGAGATGAGCCGGGCGAGCCCACGATGCGACGTCCAGCGAACCGCGACGCCGCCCTCCGGCCCACGCAACCGATCCGGCACGCGGCGCTCACCGCCGCGCAACACCAGGGTCAGCGGCCCGGGCCAGTGCCGTGCTGCGAGGAGGGCGGCCTCGCTGGTCAGGTGCAGGTCGAGCCGGGCTATCATCTCGCTGCCTGCAATCAGGATGAGGAATGGTTTCCCGGGCGGGCGACCCTTCATCGCGACGAGCGATTCGACCGCATCGTGATCCGCCGCGCCCCCGAAGCCGTAGACGGTCTCCGTGGGATACGCCAGCACGCGACCAGCCTCCAGGTGCGCGATCGTCCCGCTGATCGACGCCTCGATCTCCTCGGGAGACCAGAAGGGAACCGCACGGGCGCTGCTCATTCCGGAAGATGATAGAGTGCCTCTGCCCGCGCGAAGTCATCCGCGGTCGTCACCTTCATCGCGCGCTCGCTGCCGCTCACCACGACCACGGGAAGCCCGAGGCGCTCGCAAAGTGCCGAGTCGTCGGTGGCGGTAACCTTCGCGGCCCAGGCATCACGGTACGCTCGCTCGATCATCTCGCGGGGAAATCCCTGCGGCGTTTGCGCGCGCCACAGCGAAGCCCGATCGACCGTGGCGACGATCCGTCCCGACTCATCGACCTGCTTGAGCGTGTCGGTCACCGGCAGCGCCGCGACCGCCCCCGTCCCGAGCCGTGCGGCCGCGACGACGCGGTCGATCATCGCATCTCCGGCGAGCGGACGCGCAGCGTCGTGCACGAGCACGAAGCGGACTTCCGGCGGAAGATCCTCGAGCCCGTTCATCACCGATTCGCTCCGGCTTTCACCACCCACCGAGACGAGGAGCCGATCCACATCACACTGGAGGATCCACGGAGGTGGATCTCCGACGTACGCGCGCGGAATCACGCAGACGACCACCGCCACATCCGCGCGCGCGTGAAACGCCTGCAGGCTGTGGAGCAGCATCGGTTTCCCGGCGATCCAGCGAAACTGCTTCAGCTCGGCCTGCCCCGCGCGGGTGCCCTGCCCGCCCGCGACGATCACGACACCCACGTCACGTACCACGGTCATGTGAACAGCCGCTGAAAGACGTCGCTGATGGTCGACACGCCGACGGTCCTGATGTCGCGTGTCCCCCGCTTCGGCACGCCGCGCTCGGCGAGATACGCCGTCCGGATGCCCATGTTGCTCGCTTCGGCCAGCCGGCGCTCCGTCTGTCCGACCGGACGGATCTCGCCCCCGAGTCCAACCTCGCCGAGGAACACGGCGTCGGTCGGCAGCGCGCGGTCGTAGATGCTCGAGGCGAGGGCGGCGGCCACGGCAAGGTCGCCGGCGGGCTCCTGCATGCGGATGCCTCCGACGACGTTCAGGAAAACATCGAGCTGTGCGAAGGACAGTCCCGCGCGCTTGTCGAGCACCGCGAGCAACAGTGCGAGGCGACGGCCGTCGTACCCGGTGCTCACGCGCTGTGGCGTTCCGTAACCCGCTTTCGCGGCCAACGCCTGCACTTCGATCAGCACCGGTCGGGTGCCTTCGAGGAGTGCGGTGACCGCACTCCCCGATGCGACGCGCGTGCGGTCGCCGAGGAAGAGCTCGGAGGGATTCTCGATCGCGATGAGCCCCTGCTCGGTCATGCGGAAGACCCCGATCTCGTCCACGCTGCCGAAGCGATTCTTCGTCGCGCGCAGCAGCCGGTGGTCGAGCGAGCTCTCCCCTTCGAAGTAGAGCACGGTGTCCACGATGTGCTCGAGCGTCTTGGGACCGGCGATGCCGCCTCCCTTCGTGACGTGTCCGACGACGAGAACCGCGGTGCCGCTTTCCTTTGCGAACCGCATGAGCCGCGACGCGCACTCACGAACCTGGCCGACGTTTCCGGGCGCACCCTCGAGGTCGGCCGTATAGACCGTCTGGATCGAGTCGATGATGAGCACCGACGGTTCCAGCGATGTCGCAGTCGCGAGGACTGTCTCGAGTGATGTCTCGGCGAGCAGGTTCACATCGCCCGCAAGGTCGCCGAGGCGGTCTGCTCGCAGCTTCACCTGCAGCGGCGACTCTTCGCCGGACACGTAGAGGACGGTTCGGCCGCTTGCCTGCAGGCTTCCGGCGACCTGGAGCAGGAGCGTGGACTTTCCGATGCCCGGTTCCCCACCGACGAGCACCATCGAGCCCGGTACGATTCCACCGCCGAGGACGAAATCCAGCTCGCGCATGCCCGTCGACCAGCGGCGCGCCTCCGAGCCTTGCACGTCCCGCAGTCGCGGGGCCGCGGCGACCTGTCCGCCCTCACCGAGCCCCTTCGCGCCGGCGAGGCGTCGCGCCGCACCGGCGGTCTTGGTGGCCGGGCGCGGGGCTACGGTCTCCCCGACGAGCGTGTTCCACTCTCCGCAGCCGTCGCACCGGCCCGACCAGCGCGGGTGGTCAGCGCCGCACTCCGTGCATCGATAGACGGTGCGAACCTTTGGGCTCACGTGCTCGTGAGGCGCGGCGAGTAGTTCTCGAAGCGGGTGTACGCCTTGTGAAAGTAGAGGTTGACAATGCCGGTCGGCCCGTTGCGCTGCTTGCCAATGATGATTTCCGCCCGGCCTTCGATGGAGTTTCCATCCTTGTCGGTGGGCCCGTCGTACATCTCCTGGCGGTAGATGAACATGACGAGGTCGGCATCCTGTTCGATGGCGCCCGACTCGCGAAGATCCGAGAGCTGCGGCCGGTGGTCACCCGCGCGCTGCTCGGGAGCGCGGGAGAGCTGTGAGAGCGCGAGCACCGGAACCTTGAGCTCCTTCGCCAGCGCCTTCAGCGATCTCGAGATCTGGCTGATCTCCTGCTGCCGACTTTCGGAATCCGACGGCCCCTGGATGAGTTGCAGGTAGTCCACGATCACCATGCCGATGTTGTTGTCGGCCTTGAGGCGGCGGGCCTTCGACCGAATCTCGAGCAGGGTGATCCCCGGCGTATCATCGATCCATATCGGCGCGGTACTGAGGATTCCCGCGGCGCGGGCGAGGCGCGGGAAGTCATCGTTGTGGAGCATGCCCTTCCGGAGGCGCTGGGCGTCGACGCGGCCTTCTGACGTCAGCAGCCGCTGAACGAGTGACTCCTTGCTCATCTCCAGCGAGAACACGGCGATTGGGACGTTGTTCTCGATCGCGGCGTGCTGGGCCATGTTCAGGACGATTGCCGTCTTCCCCATCGAAGGGCGTGCGGCGACGATCACGAGATCGGACGCCTGGAAGCCCGATGTGAGGTCGTCGAGATCAGTGAAGCCGCTGGCGACGCCGGTGATCGTCTTCCCACCCTTCTGCAGGGCCTCGATCCGCTCCATCGTCGGCCAGAGCAGCTCCTTGATGCGCGTGAACCCCTCGCTGCTCCGCTCCTGGCTGACCTGGAAGATCCTCGCCTCGGCCGTGTCGAGCAGCTCGGCGACCGGGGTTCGGCCCTCGAAGGCGTCGGCGACGATCGACGTGGAGGCTTCGATGAGCCGCCGCAGCAGCGCCTTCTCGCGGACGATCTTCGCGTGGTACTCGACGTGGGCCGCGGTGGGCACCACGTCGATCAGGAAGCCGATGTAGTCCTTCCCACCGCTGGCATCGAGCTCACCGTGACGCGACAGCTCCTCGGCCAGCGTCAGCGGGTCGGCGACTTCGCCGCGCTCGGAGATCGACACCATCGCACGGAACATCCGACGGTGGCCCTCGCGATAGAACATCGTGTCGTCGACGTATTCGGTCGCCCGCATGATGGCGTCCGCGTCCATCAGCATGGCGGCGATCACCGCCTGCTCCGCGTCCTCCGAATAGGGAGGACGGCGGCTTCGGTAGGGATCAGGCCCGTGGGGCGTTATCGAGGATTCGACGAGCGAGCTGGACATCTTCCCAGGTTGGGCGCTTCCAGGCCGGATTGCGGAGGAGCGCGGCAGGATGGTAGGTGACGATCAGCGGAACGCCATGATAGCGATGAATCGACCCGCGGAGCTTCCCGATCGGAAGCTTCGTGGAGAGGAGCGTCTGCGCGGCGAAGGTGCCGAATGCCACGATCACCTTCGGCCGGATCAGTGCGAGCTGCTGAACGAGATAGGGACTGCACGCCACCACCTCATCGGGCAGCGGATTGCGGTTGCCCGGCGGTCGGTGCTTGAGGACGTTGCAAATGAACACGTCCTCACGCCGCAAGCTAATGGCGGCGAGAATTCGCGTCAGGAGCTCGCCGGACTGCCCAACGAAGGGCCGCCCGGTCGCATCCTCGCTCGCGCCGGGTGCCTCGCCCACACACACGAGCTCCGCGGTCGCGCTCCCCTCCCCGGGCACGGGATTCGTCGCGGTGGCGTACAGCGAACAGCGCGTGCACCCCCTGACGACCCCCGCCAACTCGGCAAGTGACCCGAGGCTGCCGACCGGCGTGCCGAACAGTTCGCGAGCCGAGGTGCCAACGACGAGACCGGGCGGCGCGTCGATGCCGGCCGTTCCTCCCGCCGCTGGAGAATCCGCTCGAGGGGGCGACGCGGAACTCGCGGCAGGGCTCGAGCTTCCGGGGATCTCGAGAGACGGTTCCGAGGAGGCCACGCCGTCGACGACCGCGTCGATCGGACGCGGGAACTCGTAGCGCTTTGACGTGGGCGGAGCTTTCATGGCCGCCGCGTCGGATGGCACCGCCGGCGAGGCAGGGCTCTCCGGTGTCGCTCCTGTTGAGCGCAGCGCATGGCGCCAGTCGCCCGGGGAAACCTGCTCTGGCTCGGGAGCGCGGCCCGGAGGGCCTGCCGCGCCGACGATCTTCATCACCTCGTCGGTGGTCATGCCGTCGAGCACGAGCTCGCGCTCGCCGAGCTCCCTGCGCTGCTCGAGGTAGCGCTTGAGACGCTCCCTAGGATCCACGGCGCAGCGCCTCCACCCGGTCGAGAATCGCCTCGGCGACGTCGCGTTTCGACATCAGCGGGAGCGCATCCGATCCGCCGGTCGCCGACAGGATCGTGACGCGGTTCGTATCCACACCGAAACCCGCCCCTGCCTCGGTTGCGTCGTTCACGACGATGAGATCGAGCCCCTTCGCGACGAGCTTGTCGCGTCCTCCGGCCAGGACGTCGTCGGTCTCGAGGGCGAAGCCGACCATGATTGCCCCCTGTTTTCTCGCCGCCCGGGTAGTCACGAGGATGTCGGGCGTTGGCACGAGCTCGATTTCCTTCGGGGCCGAGCGCTTCTTGATCTTCGACGGCGCGACGCGAGCGGGGCGGAAGTCGGCGGGAGCGGCGGCCATCACCAGCACATCCACATCGGGGAGCACCGCACGCACCGCGGCTGCCATCTCCTCAGTGGTTTCAACCGAGCTAACCTCCACTCCCGGCGGGGGCGCGACGGTCATCGGTCCCGCGATGAGGCGGACCCGTGCGCCACGGCGCCATGCGGCGGCGGCGATCTCCACGCCCATCCGGCCGCTGCTCCGATTGGAGAGGTAGCGAACCGGGTCGAGCGGCTCGCGGGTGGGCCCCGCGGTCACGGCCACGGTGAGCCCGGAGAGACCGCCCCGCGCCTCGAGCGTTCGGGCCGCGTAGGCGACGATGGTCTCCGGCTCCGGCATGCGTCCGGGCCCTGCGCCCTCGCCCGCCGCGAGCGCACCGTCGTCGGGATCGACCACGTGATAGCCGAGCTCCCGCACGCGGTCGACGTTGCGTTGGGTTCCGGCGTGGGACCACATCCGATCGTTCATCGCCGGCACGAGAACGACCGGCGCTTCTGTGGCCAGCAGGCATGCCGCGAGCAGGTCGTTGGCATGTCCGTTTGCTGCGCGCGCGAGAAAATCAGCGGTCGCCGGCGCGACGAGCACGAGCTCCGCGGCGCGGGCCAGCTTGATGTGATCGAGCGCCTGGGCGGAATCGAAAAGCTCCGTGTGAACCGGCCGGCCCGTGAGTGCCTGGAGCGTCACGGCGCCGATGAACTCCTGGGCGGACCGCGTCATCACGACGTCCACCTCGGCCCCGGCCTGCGTCAACAGCCGGGCGAGCCACGCTGACTTGTAGCTGGCAATCCCGCCCGTGATGCCGAGCAGGATTCGGCGGCCGTCGAAGGGGCGCACGGGATGGCGGGACGCGTCGCCGGTGGCGCGGGTCGACCTTCGCCCCACCGCCGGCGGGGCCGCGTTACTCCGGACGGCGCCGCGGAACGACGCGGTAATCGATCTTGTTCGTGGACAGGTCTTCGAGGGCGCGGGTCGTCAGCTTCTTCTCCTTGGAGGAGGAGCGATCGCGCGGAAACTCGTTCAGGAGGCGGGCGAACTTGGCGGCAACCAGGACGCCCAGGTACTTGTTCGAGGCGTGCTTGGCGACTTCGGTCGGAGTAAAGACTCGCATGGGATCTCGGTGTGCGGTGGCGGCTCAGATGCTGCCGGCGGACAGGTCGGCGATGAGCCCGGCGACTCGCGGTCCGGTCTCGGGGTCGCGCTCCCGGCGAACGGATTCGGCATCGATGACAGCTGAAACATAGCGCACTGCGCGCTCCAGGTCATCATTGACGATCAGATACCCATACCGGTCGGCCGCCTGGAGCTCCTGAACCGCGTTCCGCAGCCGCAGCGCAAGTGCCTCCGGCGACTCGCTCTTGCGCCCCCGCAGGCGCTCGAGCAGGGTCTCGGCCGACGGCGGCAGGAGGAAGATCAGGACTGCCTCCGGGTAGACGTGAGCGAATTGCTCCGCCCCCTGGACGTCGATATCCATTATCACGTACCGCCCCGTGGCGAGCACGCGGTCCACTTCCCGGCGGAGCGTCCCGTACATCCGTCCGTGCACTTCGGCGCTCTCGGCGAACTCCCCGCGTGCTTTCGCCGCGAGGAACTGGTCGGGCGTCAGGAAGAAGTAGTCTCGTCCATCGACCTCCCCCGGGCGCGGCTCCCGGGTGGTGCACGACACCGAGTAGCCGACGTCGGCGCGCCGCTGGAGCAGCATCCGCGCGATCGTCGTCTTGCCGACGCCCGAGGGTGACGAGATGATGACGGGAAACAGCCTCACTCCACGTTCTCCACCTGTTCGCGGATTCGCTCCAGCTCTTCCTTGATCGCCACGACATCGTGAAGCATCGCGGCGTCGGCCGCCTTGCTACCGGTGGTGTTCGTCTCGCGCAGCATCTCCTGGAGGAGGAACCCGAGGCGTTTTCCGACGGGCTCTCCACCGCTTTCGGCAACGGCCACGCGAAAGGCGGCGATGTGCGCCATGAAGCGGTCGAGCTCCTCCTGCACGTCCATGCGCTCGGCGAGGATCGCGATCTCCTGCGCGACGCGTTGTTCATCGATCGTGACGCCTTCCGCGAGATCCCGGACCGCAGTGCGCAGCCTGTCGCGGTGCTCGATCGTGCGCTGTGGTGCGCGCGCGGCCAGGCGTGCAAGGGCCTCGTCGATGATCTGGAGCCGCTCGAGGAGGAACCCGCCGAGCCGGGCGCCTTCATCCGCGCGCATTTGGGTGAGGGCGGCGATCGCCTCTCCGACGATGGCAAGCAGCTCACCGGCGCCAGCCTCGGCAACGGGATCGCGGGCTTCGCCCGTCACGACGTCGGGCAGGCGGAGGATCGCGGAAATATCGATCGGCCCGAGGGAATGTCGAGCCTGAAGCGCGCGAAGCTGTTCGACGAAATAGCCGAAGCGCGCCTCATCGATGGTGACGGCGGGCCGCTCTTCGTCGCGTTCATGGCGGCAGTAGAGCGTGACGTGGCCGCGTCCAATGCGGAGGCGGAGGGCCTCGCGCACATCGCCCTCGAAGCGGCTCAGTGATCCCGGCAGCTTGATCGTGGGTGTGAAGAAGCGATGGTTGACCGTTCGCAGCTCGACGGTGACCTGCGCCATGCCGACCCGCCCCGACGCGGTACCGAACCCCGTCATGCTGCGGATCACGGGAAGGCTCCCATTGCAGGGGACAGGTGGGCGGTCAATTCAGGAATTCCCAGCGAACGCCGTAGAAATTGACGCCTCGCGGCATCTCGAACCCGGGAACACGGTCGTACTGTGCGAGCTGGACGTTCTGGAACTGCCAGCTGAGGACTGCCCTCAGGATCCGGATCTCCACGAGTGTCGAGATGATCCGCGCGTCCGTCGTGCGCTCGCACCCGCCGTCGCTCGTCGGGAAACAGGTCGGACTCTTGTAGTCGTGCGTGCCGGAGAGAATCAGGCCGAAGTTCCCGCTGGGAAATCGGCGCAGCCAGCGCGTGGCGAGATAGAGCTGCACCCGTGACTGGTAGCGCGGGCGGTAGGGTCCGGCGTCGTCGCCCCACATGACACCCTGGGCCTCGACATTGATGTCGCGCCAGAGTGCGCCGCGGACTGCGATGAACGGCCCGGTGATCGCGGCGTCACCCCGCGCCGCATAGCTCGAATCCAGGAGCGTGGCGGGCGCGATCACGGCGGAGTCGCGCGCCAGGACGCCTCCCGAGACATTGAGTCGCGCGAGGCGGACACCGGCCTCCGCGCGCATGGCGCGGACGTCGCGTGCCTCGCTGCGATCCGGATCATCCCAGCGCTGGCCGGCCGAGCCGCCGATCCAGAGATAGTTCGTGAGAGCAAATCGTCCGACGACGTCGGCGCGGCTGACCGAATCCGATGGAGAACGCTCGGCGAAGAGGGAGAGGCCTAATCGGGTCCGGTCGAGAACGAGGCGGGCTGACTGGGCATTGAAGCGCTCGCCCTCGAACACATGAAACCGGTTGGCGGCACTCAATCGGAGCCCGCGGTAGCTGAACCCACCGGTCGCCACATACTGGGCCCGGGAGCGCACGGTGTCCGGGCTCGGAACGGGCACGTCGGGATCCGTCGGGGCGGGCGCGCCGGTCCCCGGCGTCGTCTCCTTGAATCCCATCGATCCGGCGATCAACTGAGCCCACGGCCCGTGATCGGGGTCGCCGTAACCGGCGCGGAGATAGGCGTCGGTCCTCGTAGCCTCGAGCGCCGGGATCCTGCTCGATGCATCGCGCGTCCGCTGCTGGACCTCGCGATTCCGCCGCGTTCGGTTGACGAACCCGTCGACGCTCCACGCCCCACGCGCCCAGCCCACCCGCGCGAGCAACGCGAGCTCATCACCGCCCCCGAGATTCCGCCGGCTCGAGGTCGAATACTGCTGGGCACCCACTTGGAATCCCAGGCCGTTGCGAAACCGTCGTCCAAAGAATCCGCGATACAGGTTCGCGTCTTCATCACCGGTGAACACGTCGGTGCGGGTGACTGGGGTTCGCGTGCTCACCCGCCAGCTCCGGATGTGCAGGCGCAGCTCCCCCGCTGCCCGCTCGAGGCGGACTTCCTCAGCCGACCACAGCGGGACCTCGACGAGGTCGAACACCTCGCCGGTTCTCGGGTCGAGGGGCACGAGCTCGAGCCCATCATAGAAAACGCGAAGGCGTGCGATGTCGCCGAGATATGCCACGACGGCCGGCGATGCGAGGAAGGCCGTCCGGTAGCTCGTGACGCCGGGGACGATCTCCAGCAATTCGGCGATCGTCTGCGCGTTGCTCTGGAAGATCGCCTCCCTGCCCCAGCGGTACACGGTCTCGATGCCGGGCGCTTCGGCGCGCGCATAGGGAGTCTGGAGCGTATCGGCCAGCGAGTCGGGCGCGACCGTACTGTCGGTGGCGACGGGCGGGCGCACGGTGTCGCGCGGGACCGGTGGTGTCTGCGACAGCGCGGGCGTGGTGGAGATTGCGAGCGCCGCCAATCCGATCGCCGTGCGTGCGGCGATCCCGGCGCGTCCGCTCAGCGCGTCCTCCCTCGCACGAACTCGACGAAGGTCGTCACTGGCACCCCCGTCGGGCCCTTCGGCAAGGTCACGAGATCCGTCTCCGAGTACGCCGTCCCCGCAATGTCGAGATGCACCCACGGGTAGCTCTCGGTGAATTCCTTGAGGAAGAGCGCGGCGCTCACCGATCCCGCTGCACGGCCCCCCGAGTTCTTGATGTCGGCGACATCCGACTTGATGAGCTCCTTGTATTCATCCCACACGGGCAGCGGCCACCCGGGCTCGCCCGCGCGCTTGCCCGCGGCGAGCACTTCGGCGACGAGGGTCTCATCGGGACCGAACACGCCCGTCGCCGTGTGGCCCAGCGCGACGACGACGGCGCCAGTCAGCGTCGCGGCATCGATCACCACCGCGGGCTCGAAGCGACGCACGTACGAGAGCAGGT
>JANOCW010000077.1:0-12090 GCA_031412375.1 Gemmatimonadaceae bacterium
CCCGTCCTATCCGAGGCTCAATGTGAGCAGTGAGGCTGGCAAGTGGTCCTCACGATCCCGAAGCGGCGCCGCGCGTGCTGCCTCTTCCACCGTCACCACTACCGCCCCTTCCCCCCACGCCGGCGCAACACGCGCCCCGCCCTCGCGTCACTGAACCGCCCACCATCCACCGCAAGCGTCCCGTTCACCACCACGTACTCGATCCCCACCGGATACTGATGGGGCTCCCTGAACGTCGCCTTGTCGGCGACCGTTGCGGGATCGAAGACGACGACGTCCGCGTACGCGCCGACCCTCAGGACTCCACGGCCATCGAGACCCAATCGCGCGGCCGGCATGCCCGTCATCTTCCGAATCGCATCCTCGAGCCCTAGCACTCGCTCATCGCGAACGTAGCGTCCGAGCACCCGCGGAAAGGTGCCATACGCGCGCGGGTGCGGATGGCCCTCACCAGGTTGGCTCAACCGCCCATCGGACGCGATCATCGTCTGCGGATGCGCCATGATCCGCTTCACGTCGCCCTCATCGAGCACATGGTAGATCGCGTTGGCCCCGCCCGCGAGCACGGCCTCGATCACGAGCCTCGCCCCAGTCAGCGGCGTCGGCGCCATGCCCCGCTCGGCAGCCCAGTCGCGCAGCGTCCGCCCCTCGAGATCCGTCTTCCACCGCACCCGCGAAAACTGCACGCGCGCGAGATCGCCGCCGCCACGATCGTTGAGGATGTTGTAAACGATTCCGCGCTCGATGCTGTCGCGAAGCACCGGATCCGCGACACGCCGACGAAAGGCGCTGTCGCCGTCGGCCATCGCCCACGATGGGATCAGCACGCCGATTCCAGTATGCGTCGCGGTGTACGGGTACTGATCCATCATGATGTCCACGCCCGCTCGCCGGGCTGAATCCACCATCGCCAGCGTCGCCACGCTCTTCCCCCACATCGGCGTCCCCACGGCCTTGTGGTGCGTGAGCACGATCGGAATCCGCGCGCGACGACCGATCTCGATCGCCTCGGCGACACTCTCGAGCAGTCCGAGGCCCTCCTCGCGAAGGTGCGATGTGTAGATCCCCCCGGAGTCGGCCGCCACCTGCGAGAGCGCCACGACCTCGTCGATCGTCGAGTAGGCGCCGGGCAGGTACTTGAGCCCCGTCGAGATTCCCCACGCACCCTCGCCCATCGCGCGCGCGATCATCGACTGCATCCGCGCCAGTTCGGCGGCCGACGGCGCTCGGGCGGCCATCCCCATCACGTCCTCACGCACAGTGTTGTGGCCGATGAGAAACGCGACGTTCGGGCCGACACGTGCCCGCTCACGTGCGGAGAGATATTCGCCGAGTGGCCACGGCGATCCTCCATCCGGACCGCCGACGGCGGTCGTGACGCCCTGACGAAGGGCGCTCTCCGCGGACGGAAGCTCCGGGAGCGGATCGAGATGGGCATGCAGGTCGATGAAGCCGGGCGCGACGATGCGCCCGTCCGCGGCGATGACGCGGGCTGCGCGCGCGCCGGGGATGGGCGTCGCCGAGATCATCGCGATCCGATCGCCCGAGATGGCGATGTCGGCGCGCCTGCGCGCGGTGCCAGTCCCGTCGATCAGCATCGCCCCGGAGATCACGAGATCATAGGGTGCTCCGCTCGCCGGAGTCATTTCCTGGGGTCGGCACGCGCAGGCGAGGAGGAAAGCGACGGCAGCGCCGCGGCGAAGTGGACCGGTGCAGTGCGCGGGTGCGATCATCACGCTCGCTCGAGTTGGGTCATCATGCTCTCTATGGTATCAGGCCCGCCGGCCTCACGGAAACCCGTTCCGGCTGAGCCCGCTTGCGCACCTGTGCCCCCCACCCCTATGCTCAGCCCGCTATGTAACGAACCTGTCGGGTCTGCACCCTCTCGTGCGACCAGACGGGATTCCTCATCCCAGGAGGATGAATGAAGCTCCGAAATTTTGTACTCGCAGCAGGGCTGGCGCTGCTCTGGCCGGCTGTGGTCACGGCGCAGGAACGCATCGTGACAGGCACGATCACCACGGCCGAGGGTGGCCAACCGATCGAAGCGATCGTGAACGTCGTCGGCGGCATCACCGTCGTGCGCGCGAACGAGCAGGGCGAATTTCGCATCCGTGTACCCGCGGGCCCGGTGACGCTCCGCTTCCGCCAGATCGGGTACAAGGGGCGGAATGTCATTGTCGCGCCCGAGCAAACCACCGTGACGGTCGCGCTCGAGCGCGACGTCCTCAAGCTGGAGCAGGTGGTCATCACCGGCCAGGCGACGTCGATCTCGAAGGTCAACGCCGCAACAGCCGGTGTCTCGGTGAACAACGAGGACCTGACACGCGTGCCCGCGGTGTCGCTCGAGAACGCCCTCCAGGGCAAGGTCCCCGGCGCGCGCATCAACATGAATAGCGGAGCGCCGGGCGGAGGAGGTCAGATCCAGATCCGTGGCGTGACCTCGATCACGGGCCAGGGCGATCCGCTGTTCGTGGTCGACGGCGTCATCATCTCGAATGCCTCGATCGCCGGCGGCGCAAACACGATCAGCCGCGCCGCGGGCACGGCGGCCGCGAGCAGCCAGGACAACGTCGTCAACCGCCTCGCCGACATCAACCCGAACGACATCGCGAACATCGAGATCCTCAAGAGCGCGGCTGCTTCCGCGATCTACGGATCCAAGGCGACCAACGGCGTCGTCGTCATCACGACGAAGCGCGGGACCAGCGGCGCGCCGCGATTCAGCCTCACCCAGCGCATCGGCATGAATACGCCGGCCAGGCTCCTCGGCTCTCGCGTCTTCCGCGATTCGACGGCAGCCATCTCGGCGGCCGGGGGCGCAATCGGTCGAGCGGCCGTCCGTGCTGCTTTCGCCAACGGACAAACACCACGCTACTACGACTACCAGAGCGACCTGTTCAAGGCACAGGGTCCGTCGTACGAGACCGTCGGATCGGTGAGCGGCGGCTCCGAGTCGGGCGCGACGACCTACTTCGCGTCCGCGACGAACAAGCACGACGAGGGGACGCTGCTCAACACCTTCGCGAAGAAGCAGACGCTCCTCCTGAACGTCCAGCAGAAGTTCAACGAGCGCTGGACGATCGATCTCGGCGCGAATTTCATTCGAACAGTCGCTGACCGTGGGCTCTCGAACAACGACAACAGCAACACGAGCCCCTTCTACGTGCTCGCCTACACGCCCGCGATCGTCGACCTCAAGACGAAGACGGCGGAAGGGACCTACCGCCCGAACCCCTTTGCCGGCGGCGGCTCCAGCTCCTCGAACCCCTTCGAGACGTTCAACTTCATCAAGAACGAGGAGGAGGTTTGGCGCCAGATCGCCAACACGAACATCCGGTTCCAGGCCTACGCGACTGATGTAAACCGGGTGGACCTGAGCTTCACCGGCGGCGTTGACCGATTCGACCAGGCCGACCAGGTCTACGCACCCAACTTCCTGCAGTTCGAGCCGCAGGACGGCCTCCTCGGCTCGGCAGCGCAGAGTAATTCGAACAGCCGTCAGGCCAACGGGTCGCTCAATGCCGTGTGGGCCTTCAGCCCGCAGAATGCGCCGATCACATTCACCACGTCGGGAGGGTTGCAGACCGAGTACCGCCACCTCGAGATCGCCCGCATCCAGGGACGTGGGCTTCTCCCCGGCGTGCCACTCGCCGCGCAGGGAACGAATGCCCTGGTGCAGCAGATCACCGAGGTTCGCGACCAGGCACTGTATCTCCAGGAGGAAGTGCTCGCGTTCGATGAGCGACTGTTCGTCTCCGGCGGACTTCGCGCGGAGCGCAGCAGCGTGAACGGCAATCGAGACAAGTACTACGTCTTCCCGAGGGGATCAGCGTCGTACCGCCTCATCGGGCTCGTTCCGCAGGTCGACGAGGTCAAGCTGCGTGCATCCATTGGGAAGGCGGGCAATCAGCCCGGTTATGGCCAGCGCGAGCTCGTTCTCGCAAACTCCGGCCTCATCGACGGCCGGCTCGGACTCGTCTCGGCCAGCACCATCGGCAATCCCGAGCTGGAGCCCGAGAAGATGACCGAGATTGAATTCGGCCTCGACGCGTCGTTCCTGAACGGACGCGTGGGCTTCGAGGGCACCTACTTCAAGCGCGACATCACCGACCTGCTGCTGAACTCCCCTCTCGCCCCATCCAGCGGACTCGGATCGCAAGTCGTGAACGCCGGCGAGATGGAGACGAAGGGCTGGGAGCTCGGGCTCACCGTCGCTCCGGTCCGGACACGCGATTTCGACTGGGTCTCGCTCTCGACGTTCTACACCTTCCAGGGTGAAGTCACCTTCCTGCCGGTTCCCGCGTTCATCAGCAGCTCGGGATTCGGCTCCGCGTACGGACGCGCACGAACGGCCTGCCCAGGCCCCAACGCGAGGACCGGCGCGCCGACCATCAGCACGCTCGGCAAGTGCGGCGGCACCGTGACGCTCGCGGACGGACAGCGAGTGCAGATCGATCCATATCCTGTTTCGGCGATCTGGGGCAACCGCTACCGCTGCGACGCCGAGAACAGCCGGAGAACGGGCTGCGGATTGGACAGCACCTTCACCGACACCATCGTCGGCGACGCGACGCCGGATTTCGAGATGAGCTTCTCGAACCAGATGTCGTGGAAGGCGCTCGCCATGACCTTCCTCATCGACTGGCGGAAGGGCGGCGTCGTGTCGAATCTGACGAACAACCTGTTCGACGAAGGGGAGAACAGCTATGACTATGACAAGCCGTCCCCCGACGAGGCGATCGGCGCCACCCTTGGCGCGTACCGTTACAACAAGTGGAACGGCGGCAGGAACTCCACCGTGTACATCCAGGACGGATCCTTCGTGAAGCTGCGCGAGGTCACGCTGGCCTACTCGGTACCACAGCGACTGTTCTCGCGGTGGAGCTCGAGCGTGGACGACCTGCGCCTGACCCTCAGTGGGCGCAACCTGAAAATGTGGTCCGACTACTGGGGGTTCGATCCCGAAGTGAACAACTTCGGAAATCAGAACGTTGCCCGGCAGGTGGATCTCGCTCCGTACCCGCCGACGAGAAGCTGGTCCCTCGGCCTCGATGTGAGGTTCTGAGCCATGACCAGCCTCCATTTCCAAACTTCGATGGACAGGACGAATCGAATGCTGAATCGCATGAAGCGTGGCATGACGGTGACTGGCGCACTGCTGATCGTGGCGTGCGACAGCCCGACCGTGCCGCAGTTCAATAACACCACCCAGGAAGCGGCAGCGGGTGATCCGTCGTCGCTTCAGTTGCTTGCGACGGGGCTCCTCGCACAGAATCGTGGTAGCGTACAGGGACGGATCTCGGCATTCGGGCGCTTGGGCCGCGAGTACTTCGTCTACACGCCGACGGAAGGCCGGAACACGACGCATTTCCTTTCCGGGCCGGGTCCGCTCGATCCCTCGGGCTTCGCGGCCGCCAGCTTCGCCCCGTACTTCAACCTGCGAGACGTCTTCGCGTTCCTCAAGGTGGTCGAGGGCGCTCCCCTCACCGCCACGCAGAAGGATGCCGCGCGTGGGTTCGCGAAGACGATCAACGCGCAGGAGTTGGTGTCGGTCATCTCGGCGCTCGATACGATCGGGGCGATCGTCGAGACCAAGGAGAACCCGAAGGATCTGGCGCCCTTCGTCTCCCGCGATTCGGTCTACCGGCACATCACCGGCCTGCTCGACGAGGCGAAGGCCAACCTCGATGCGGCCGGAGCGACGCCCTTCCCATTCACCCTGCACGCGGGCTACGCCGGATTCAACACCCCGGCCACCTACGCGACGTTCAATCGGGCGATTGCGGCGCAGGCATATGTCTATCACGGAAGCCTCGGGTGCGGCTCCGCCTGTTACGCCAAGGCGTTGACGGCGCTCTCGCAGAGCTTCATCAACCCGACCGGTCCGCTCCGCGCCGGACCCTTTCACCCCTTCAGCACGGCATCGGGTGACACGCAGAACGGGTTCTTCTTTTCGACCGCGTCGGATGGCGTAGCGCACCCGTCGATCCAGACGGATGCCCAGCTCCGCGCGGATGGCTCGCGCGACCTTCGCCTGATCGCGAAGACCGACACCGCAACGCCGCTCAAGGCTGCTACGCCCGCCGGCGCCGGCATCTCGACCGCCGTCCGCTTCAAGCTGTATGCGGATCGATCGGCCCCTATTCCCATCATCACCAACGAGGAGCTCATTCTGCTCCGATCGGAGGCGCGCTGGTTCACTGGTGACAAGCTCGGCGCGATCACCGACCTCAATATCGTGCGCCAGACGTCGGGCGGGCTCCCGCCGTCGACGCTGACCGTTGCGAGCTCGGACGCCGAGTACATCACGGCGCTGCTGTACGAGCGGCGGTATTCGCTGCTGTTCGAGGGTCGCCGTTGGATCGACCATCGGCGCTTCGGACGGCTGTCCTCGCTTCCACTGGACGTCCCGACTCACTTCGTGGCGAAGGTGCAACCCATCCCCCAGGGTGAGTGCCTCATCCGCGTCAACGAGACAACCCCCGCACTCCGGGGCCCCGGCTGTCCATAGCCGGATCGAGCGGAAGGACGAACGGCCCGACACGATCCGTGTCGGGCCGTTTCGCATCGCCACGCGTGCCCGCGAGATGTCTCGCGCTTCTTGCCCTCCGGGCCGCCGACACAATGGGCCCGGTTTCGCATCACTCACCCCCCGTCCACAGCTACTCGTCTGGCTTGTTCAACACCATGCAGAACGTGGCCGACGCCTGCGGCCCGAACAACCTCGCCCCAAGGAGGATCCAGACGCGCCAGAGGAGATACGCGGGGAAGATGCCGAAAAAGTACGAAGTAATGAAGAAGTGCTGCTCGGCTTCCACGACAAGGCCGTTCTCATCCGCGAGCGCGCGGAAGTCGCGCGGTGTGCATCGATCGTAGAAAGCGGGAAAGCCGCTCGTCTGGCGTTTATGCGGGTAGACGGTGAAGAGGATCGCGCGCTTCACCTTTTCCGGCAGGAGAAGATTGAGCCGAGAGAAGAGCGCATTCCGGTTCGGCACAAAGACGAGGAGGCGCCCTCCCGGCTTCAGAATGCTCGCAAAGGCGTGAAACGCAGCGCGGACATCACGCACGTGCTCGAGTACCGACTGACAGATGATCAGATCAGCATCGCCCGCACCGCGAAAGGCGGAGATGTCGGCGCAGTAGTGCTGGTCGTAGCTGCCGAGTGGAGCGCGCGCGAGTTCGTTGGCGCAGACATCGAAGCCGACGACGCGGGCGCCGAGGCGGTTCTTGACCTCCGGCGAGAGAAAGGGATTCGCGCCGCCTCCAACGTCATAGATCGTCTGCCCCAGGCCGAGATAGGCAGGGACGAGCGTCTCGCGAAAATATTGGCGGCCGTAGACTCGATAGCGCGGCGGCAAAAAACGGTCTACCGCCGTGCTGAGCCGCGTTTGCCAATTGATCAATCGATGCCAGAGCGACCCGCCGACCGCGCAGGGGTATTGGGCTATCTCGAGGGCGACGTCGGCATCCAGGAGGCCAACCCACCAGGCAAATATGTCCGGCAAGACATATGACGGGCCTAATACCGCGAGCATGAGTTCAGAATGTACGAGCATCAAGCCTTCCCATAAGGGTGCTAATCCTGGCGGCTGCGCATCAGACTTGAAGAGCCTCTCCGACACGTCAGACGCTAGACTACTTTACCGGTCCCGCGACTGCTCATGATCCGGGGCGCCTGCGAGGCGGGGATCGCCCTCGCCGACATCCGGGCGATAGGATCGCCCGAGATGGCGAGGGCCATCGCGAGGGCCCATGCCACCCCGGAAACCGGGGATGGGATGCGCGAGTGAGATCATCATGCTACCTATGGTATCCGCCTGGCGCCCCGGCGGCGAGCCCCATTTCCCCGTTCCCAGCTACGTGGCCCAGGATCTCACCAGGCTGTTCCCTTCCGACATTCGAGCGCGTGGCAACCTGTACCACGCGCGAGGGCGGGTCATCATTGCGAGCGTCATCGATGATGTCGCTGTCGGAGTGGTCACGGGGTCGGAGACGTACCATCTCCAGATACAGCGGGTCGGGGGCGGTGACACGATTCTTACCTGCTCATGCCGCTACTTCGCCGACCGCGGCCCATGCAAGCACCTGTGGGCGATGCTGCTCGAGCTCGAGCGAACGACCGACTTCCTCGTCGCGACGACCGATCCGTCGCGCTTCCTCTCCGCGCGAACCCAGCGGCCGGCGACCGGAGCCAACGGCGCCGGGCCAGCCGCTTGGCAGCGTGCGCTGGCGAACGCCGGGCGATCGATGGCGGCCGAGTCGGCGCAGGCCGAGAAACCGGAATGGCCACCCGGCCGGCGGATCAACTACATCATCGACGCGCCGGCAACGCTCGATGGCCGTGAGGGACTGATCGTCGAGCTGGCTACGCAGGCAGTCGACAAGTACGGCCACCTCGGCCCGCCTCGCCGGATGACGCAGACGCACGAACAGTGGCTGGCCAACCCCGATCCGCTCGACCGTCACATCGCCCAGATGTTGATCGGCACGCGAGCGGAGTTCTCCTGGTATCAGCCACCAGCCGGCCGTCGCTACGTCATTCCCGAGACGGCATACGACACCACGCTGCGCAGCATGTGCGAAACGGGTCGCTGCCGGATTCGTCGGACCGTTCAGGAAGCCCAGCCAGCCACGCTCGTCTGGGACCCGGGGGAGCCATGGTCCCTGGTGCTCGACCTCGTCCCGGTGGGGGCGAGTTACGTCGTCACCGCGGCGCTCCGGCGCGGCGACGCCCGCACCGCGATCGACGAGGTCGCGCTGCTCCTGCGCGGAGGACTCTTCGTCGTCGGGGGGACGATTGCGCGCTTCCGACATTTCGGCGCGTTCGACCTGATCACGGCGATTCGCACGGCGAGCCCGGTGACGGTCGCGGCGGGCGATGTCCGAAGCTTCCTCTCCGGGCTCTACTCCCTGCCGCAGGTGCCACCGCTGAACCTGCCGCCCGAGCTCGCGATCGACGAAGTGCGCGCGGCCCCGAAACCGCGCCTCACAATCACGGCGCTTCCCGCTCGCGGCGGCGGACCAACCGTGATGGCGGTCGATCTCTCCTTCGAGTACAGCGGCTCCACCATTCGTTCGGAGCACGGCCACGCGGCGCTCTTTCAGTCCGACGGACCGCGCATCATCTACCGCGATCACGCCGCCGAGGAGCTGGCGCTCGACCGGCTGGTATCCAATGGCGTCAAGCGCGAGTTCGATTATTACGCGCGCGCGCACCAGATGCGCATCGCGCCCGCGCGAGTGGATCCCCTCGTCCACACGCTCGTCGAGGAAGGATGGCACGTCGAGGTGAAGGGTCAGCTCCTGCGCGCGGGTACCGCCTTCCGCGCCGAGGTTCGATCGGGCGTGGACTGGTTCGATCTCGATGCCTCGGTCGACTTCGATGACACGACGATATCACTGCCACGTCTGCTCGCGGCAGTGGCGCGCGGGGAGCGGACGATCCCGCTCGAGGACGGGACGCTCGGCGTCATCCCCGACGAAACGCTCGCGCGCCTCCGCTCGCTCGCCAGCATCGGAAAGGAAACGAGCGGGCAGCTTCGCTTCGGACGCATGCAGGCGGCGATGCTCGATACCCTGCTCGCGGCGATTCCCGGCGCCCGCGTGGACGATCCGTTCGAGCGCGCCCGGACGCAGCTCCGCCGCTTCGACCGGATCGCCGCGGCCGATGCGCCGGCCGGATTCGAGGGAACGCTCCGTCCGTACCAGAACGAAGGCCTCGGCTGGATGCATTTCCTGCGTGACTTCGGCTTCGGCGGATGTCTCGCCGACGACATGGGGCTTGGCAAGACCGTGCAGGTGCTCGCACTGCTCGAAACACGCCGGGAAGCGGTGGCGGGGCCGTCGCTCGTCGTCGTCCCGAAGTCGCTGATCTTCAACTGGCGCCAGGAGAGCGCGCGCTTCACGCCCGCGCTGCGCGTCGTCGAGTACACCGGCGACCAGCGTGGGCGTGCGGCCGTGGACTTCGCGGAGTACGACCTCGTCCTCACGACGTACGGAGTGCTGCGTCGCGATTCGGCGCGACTTGCCGCGACGTCGTTCGACTACGTGATCCTCGACGAAGCCCAGGCGATCAAGAACGCCGCAACCGCGGGCGCCCGGGCGGCGCGCGCCCTCACCGCGCGCCATCGGCTTGCGCTTACCGGCACCCCGGTCGAGAATCGCATCGGCGACCTCTGGAGCCTCTTCGAGTTCCTGAACCCCGGAATGCTCGGCGCCGCCCGCAGCTTCAGCGCCGCTGGCAGTGGCGAGAGCGTCTCCGATCAGGGAACGCGGGCACTGCTCGCCCGAGCGCTCCGTCCATTCATTCTCCGTCGCACGAAGCAGCAAGTCGCGAGCGACCTGCCGGAGCGTCTCGAGCAGACGATCTATGTCGAGCTCGAGCCGAAGGAGCGCGCACAATACGATGAGTTGCGCGACCACTATCGCGCGTCACTGCTTCACCGCGTCGCGACGGACGGGATGAACAAGTCCCGGATGCACATTCTCGAAGCACTCCTCCGCCTGCGCCAGGCGGCCTGCCACCCTGGCCTCATCGACAAGGACCGCGTCGCCGAATCGAGCAGCAAGCTCGATGTGCTCGTCCCGCGCCTCCTCGAGCTCGCGGCGGAAGAGCACAAGGTCATCGTGTTCTCGCAGTTCACTTCGTTCCTCACCATCCTGCGCACGCGCCTGGACGATGAGGGGCTGAGCTACGCGTATCTCGACGGACGTACGCG
Source organism: Gemmatimonadaceae bacterium (assembly GCA_031412375.1). Lineage (GTDB taxonomy): Bacteria > Gemmatimonadota > Gemmatimonadetes > Gemmatimonadales > Gemmatimonadaceae > JANPKQ01. Next base: position 10,722 of record JANOCW010000077.1, read on the forward strand.
CGACCGCGAGGCGCGAGTCGAGCAGTTCCAGACCGACCCGTCGTGCCGCGCCTTCCTCATCAGCCTCAAGGCTGGCGGCCTTGGCCTCAACCTCACGGCTGCGGAGTACGTGTTCCTCCTGGATCCGTGGTGGAATCCGGCCGTGGAAGCCCAGGCGATCGATCGCGCCCATCGGATCGGGCAGACGCGACGGGTGTTCGCCTCACGCCTGATCGCGCGCGACACGGTCGAGGAGAAGGTGCTCGATCTGCAGCGCACGAAGCGCGACCTGGCCGATGCGATCATCACGGGCGACAACGCCTCCGTGCGGAACCTCCGGCGGGAGGATCTCGAGGTCCTGCTCTCCTAGTAGGGGGTTATCGGCGGGTTGATAGTGCGGAACGGCGGGACGGCGCCCATCCGCACCCTGTCAATCCCGCCTTGAGCCCCCCTCCGTTCACCTACGTCATTGCCCCAAGGCATCTACGCCGTCCGACGCATAGGTCCTCCTGCCCGCGACCGGCATCGTTCCCCCGTCAACCACGACCATGGGGGCTTGGATGCCGCTCGCCAACTCGAAGATTCCGTACGCCGTCGCCGTGGCGACCCCGCGAGACACGCGGGCAGTGGAGTCGCGCGACAGTGCGAGCCGCAGCATTCCCCCAGCGGTGTTCCGGGACCGATCGACGGACGAGCCGCTTCAATCCGCGCGTGCGTGGAGTGAGCCACTTCGCGGGGACTGGGTAGCGAGCCGGCTGGCCGCCAAGCGTGCCGCCGCCGCCCTGCTCGCCCAGTCCGGACGCGTTCCGAAGGAGATCGACATCGTTCGCGCCGGCTGCGACGGCCGGGCAGGACAGGCCGTCATCGCCCAGCAGATAGCGGCGCTGACACCCACCCGGGTCCTCCGCGTCCCCCTGTCGCTCTCGATATCACTGTCGCATGTGGACGGTCACGCCATCGCCGCCGCCGCTCAGCACCCCGCACGCATCGGCGTCGATCTCGAACGCGATGGCCAGATCCCGCCGGCACACGCGCACTACTTCCTGTCGAGTCGCGAGCGCCGCGACCAGGGCGCGCGAACGCTCACCGAGTTGTGGGCCCTGAAGGAGAGTGCGTGGAAGGCACTCGGCTGCGACGACACGACGCCCTTTCGCGATCTCGAGCTCGTCATCGACGCCGGCGGTTGCCTGCGTGCGGTTCGGCTCGGGGCGACAGTCTTTCCGGCGATGGCCGAGCTCCGGCACCCATGGCCGGGCTGGGTCGCCGCGATACTCCTGCTGCAGGGGATCGCTGCATGACGGATCGCACTGCACCCGTGCCGGGAATTGCCGGCATCGCCTACGCATTTCCAGCCGAGTCGCGCTCGGTGCGAGAGCTCGCCGCGGCGGGA
>JANOCW010000078.1:0-8643 GCA_031412375.1 Gemmatimonadaceae bacterium
AGTCATGGAAGAGCACGACACGCAGCGTGTCGCCCGGAAACTGCGTCCGGATCAGGTGGGTCAGTGCGAGCGCGACTTTCTTCGCCGGGGTGAAACGGTCTTCGCCGTAGAGGATCATCGAGTGCGACGTGTCGAGCATCAGCACCGTCGCGCAGGACGATCGATACTCGGCCTGCCGGACCATCAGGTCGCCGTAATCCAGGTCGATGGGCACGGAGATCGACCCGGTACGGGCCAGCGCATTCTTGAGCGTTTCGTTGACATCGAGATTGAGAACGTCACCGAACTCGTAGTGCTTGCTCCACCCGTCGGCCTCGATGCCCGTAGCGAGGAAGGGGGTGTCATGACTCCCGAAGCTCGACTTGCCAAGCGAGCCGAGGATGGATCGCAGGGTTTTGTAGCCCAGGAAGTCCATCCCTTTTTCGGTGAGGTTGAACTGGACGTCCTGTGCCGCCGCCTGAGCGAGGCCCCCGGGTCCGGTGACCGACTGATGGCCGGCGGGCATCTGCGGGGGCACTTCGAGATTGAGGTAGCCTTCGCTGATCAACCGCTGCACGAGGTCGTCGAGCAACTTCGCGAGCTTCGCCTGCGCATCCTCATCACCTTCACCGCGCAGGGCCTCAAGCATCTCCGGCGTGAACTGCCCGCTGTCGAGCAGCGCCTTGAGGATGGCCTCGCGCAGCGCGTCCATCGAGCGGTCCTGCTCGTCGCCGCCGAAATCACCCCAATAGGGATGGCTCATCTTCCCGCCGGCGAAGCCCGACTGCAGGAGGAAGTCGGCCAGCTTGTCGAGCAGTGACTGGAGATCGACGGCATCCGCCATCTCGGGGCTGAACTTCTTGTACGTGTGGAAGCGCATAGTGCGGAGATTGGGCGGGGTGTCCTCTCCCTGATCGTGCCAGAGGTGACGGGCAAACGCAATGGGCATGGCTTCCGATCCCGGGTCATTAGGATTGGTCATGCTCCCCGCGCCACCCGCTTCCTCTTCCACGCCCGCGGCGGTGCCGGGGGCAACAAGGCCCGCCCGCCCGACGCCGGCGATCAACCCATTCCGGGCGATCCAGCGGCATCCGAACTTCCGCTACTTCTGGATCGGGCAGACGATCTCGCTGATCGGGTCGTGGATGCAGCAGGTGGGGCAGGGGTGGCTCGCGCTCGATCTCACGAACGATGCGTTCCTCGTCGGACTCGTGAGCGCCATGGGCTCGCTGCCGGTTCTGCTCTTTTCGCTGTACGCGGGCGTGCTCGTCGATCGCACGGACAAGCTGCGGCTCGTCTTCATCGCCCAGGGGCTCTTCTGTCTCGAAGCGATCCTGCTCTGGTGGCTGACCTGGTCCGGGCAGATCACCTACGAGTGGCTGCTTGCGCTCGCGACGATGCAGGGGCTCATCTCCGCGGTCGAGATCCCGGCGCGACAGTCGCTGTTCGTGGAGCTCGTTGGACGGGACGACCTGCTCGACGCCATCGCGCTCAACTCGAGCGGCTTCAACCTCGCGCGCATCATTGGCCCGAGCATCGCCGCGATCGTCATCGCCCAGGCGGGGCTCGCGTGGTGCTTCGGGATCAATGCGCTGAGTTACATCGCGGTCCTGGGCGGACTGTTCCTGATCACCCTTCCGGCATTCACGCCCGTAGTACAGCGCCTCACGCCACTGCAGGGACTGACCCAGGGGATACGCTACATGCGATCGACGCCCGAGGTGTCAGCCCTGATGCGCCTCGTGGCGGTGTACGCGATATTCGGCGTTCCGTATCTCGTCCTCATGCCGGTGATCGCCCGCGATGTGCTCGGAACCGGCGCGAGCGGCTATGGCTTCCTGCTCACCTTCGTGGGCATTGGCGCGCTCGCGGGCGCGTTGACGCTGGCCGCTCGCGCGAGGCGGATTCGCCGCGGGCGACTGTTGATGCTGTCGTCGTATGCGTTCTCGATCCTGCTCATCGCCTTCTCCTTCGTGCGGACGGTGCCCCTCGCTGCGGGCGTGCTGCTCTTCACCGGGCTGACGATGATCGTCAACAGCGCACTGGCCAATGGAATCCTCCAGACGTTCGTGCCCGATCACCTTCGCGGGCGGGTGATGTCCGCGTATGTCTTCGTCTACGTCGGGTTGTCGCCCATCGGGGCGATTGTCGCCGGCGCGGTTGCGCGTGCAGTCGGAGCGAACTGGGCGATCGGCGGAGGCGGGGCGATCATGCTCGTGTACACGATCTGGGCGTTCTGGCGGCACCCATCGGTGAAGGCGCTGTAGCGGCCCACCTGGTGGGCGCGGCGACCACGCTCTTTCACGTGGCAGCCGTTCCCAGTCGCCGGCCCGCCTCGGCGACTGCCTCGAACAGCTGGGCGAAGTCATCGACGATGAACAGCGTGTCCTGCAGCCGATCGATCTCGAAATGCTGCGCGATCACGGCATCGAGAGAGAAGGGGCGGCGGTCGCACGTCGGACCGAGTGCATTGGCGGCGTCGCCGGCCGAGGAGATCAAGCCGCTCCCGTAGACCTTGAGCTGGCCGTCTTCGCGGACGAGGCCGAACTCCACAGTGAACCAGAAGAGTCGCGCCATCTGCAATGTCTCGTCCTCCGTGCGCGCGGAGGCCGCGACGGCGCCGAATCGCTGGAGGAAGTCGGCGAAGTGCGGATCGCTGTGCAGCGGAACGTGGCCGAACACATCGTGGAAGATGTCGGGCTCGGGGAGGTAGTCGAGCTGGCTCCTCGGGCGCACCTTCACTGTCGTCGGAAAGCGCCGCTTCGACAGGCACTCGAAGAATTGCCCAGCGGGCAGAAAGCCGGACACGGCAACGGCGTTCCAGCCGGTGCGTGCGTCGAGACGGCGGTTCACATGGGTCAGCCGAGGCACCACATCGGGACTCAAGCCGATCGCCGCGGCACCATCGAGGAACACGCGGCTTCCCGTTCGCTCCAGCTCACGCATGCGGCGCTCGTAGAGGATGCCCCAGACGTCGTGATCCTCCTCGACGTAGGCATCCCACTGCTGCTCGATGAAGGTCGGAGTGGTCGTCGGTTGCGTGTGGGCGTTGGACATGACGGCGAACCTCTATTGCTGAGAAAAAAAAGACCCGTGGAAAGTTCCACGGGTCGCGTCGGTGGGGGCTGCTGCGCTTCGTCAGCGCATGTGGCTCCGCACGCGTCCCGTGGGTCGGGTCGCGCAGTAATAGTAGACGGCTGCGGAGAGGACGGTGGGCATCACCCGCGATAGATAGGAGCCGTGCGAATCGCTGTCAAGCGAGTTCGCCCCGGTTCGTCCGCGGCGTCAGCCCGGCGCCCATCGGCGCGGGCGTCAGCACTCCGTCGGCGATCGATGCGATCTCCTCGGCTTCCCGCCATGCCGTTTCCAGTGAGCGAAGCTCACCCGCGAGCGCACGCCGCTCACTCTCCTCGTGGACGGCCATTTCCAGCGCGAGCCGCTCGGGATACGAGACATTGAGCATGGCGACCTCGCGCCACCCCGCCATCAGCCGCCGGCCGCGAAGACGCTGCGCGAGCACCGCCGTCGACGACAGCAATCGTGCCGCATCCCCGGCGCGGTCGATGCGTTGAACGGCGGCATCGACTTCGCGCGGCGTCGCGCCGCGCCAGTTCACCCGCGTCAGCAGCTTGCCGGCGGTGCTGAGCGCCTGCTCGCCCTCGAACGCGTGCTCGCCGAAATCGTGGACGATACGCAGCCCTGGTAGTTCCCCCGCGCCTCGCTGCTCGAACTCCGCGCTGCGCAAGTGCTTGAAGCGCACCGTAAGCACGCGACGTCCGACGGCCACCTGGGTAGCGACCCTCTCTGAGAGCAGGTCGCTTTTCATGTTCTCGTACATCAGCGCCCAGGGCGGCGCAAAGAACGTCCCACCGAGGTAGGCGGTGAGTGCTCCGGTGCCGACCATCAGGGCGAGAAGGGAGCCAGCCACGCCTGCCCCCGCGAGCAGCGGCGCCGCGACCGGCAGGGCGACGGCCGTGGCTGCGATGCCCGCGCCGCCGACCATCCGCATGCGCCGCCGCCGGCGCCGGATCTGCTCGCCGTATCGCCACGCGGCGAATTCGGGACGCAGGGGTTCACCCACCCGCACGAGCTCGAGGCCTTCCCGCAGCCGCGCCATTCCGATCTCGGCGGTCGAGATGCGGACGTGTGTGTCGCGAAAGCGGCGCTCGCACTCCTCGATCGCTTCCCACCGCTCCTCGAGCGGTGTGAGGTTCCAGCGCGTGCAGGCCGGGCAGATCACCCACAATCGTCCCTTCTTCGGGTCGAAGGCCAGCCGGCGGCCGACCGCGAAGGGCTCGATCGCTTCGTTCCGACCGAGAGATCCATGACAGAAGAGACACGTCGAGTACATCGTTACGCCTCCAGCATGCTCCGGCTATGTACCCCGAGCGACTACGACCCTCGCGCCAATCCGAATCGCTGTCGCGCGATGCCCACCACGAGCGCGGCAGCACCCTCGATCCCCAGCCACTCGGTGTTGACGCAGAGGTGATAGTTTTCGTGCGCAGACCACGAGCGGTTCCAGTTTCGCCGTACGAACTGCTCGCGCTGGCGGTTCGTCTCCTCGACGGCCTTCTGGGCCGCTGCCGCTCCGACGTTCAGCCGGCGCATGGCACGAGCCACGAGCGCGGGCTTGGGAGCGTAGCAGAAAACATGCAGCGTGTCCGATCGCTCGGCGAGCATTGACTGCGCGCCGCGGCCTACCAGCACCACCGGGCCCGACGCGATCGCCTCCGCAATCACGCGCCGGGTGACGTCCAGCAGCGCCTCATCGCTGGGCGGAAGCGATGCGTCGGCGATCGGAGTCAGCATCTCGGGCGAGCCGAGCGCCATCGCGTCAGCGAGGCGCTGCACGAGCGATGGGACGCGCTCCTCGCGAGCTTCGACCTCCTCGACGGTGGTGCCGAGCTTCTCGGCGACGCTGTCGATCAGCGCGTTGTCGAGGAGCCGCCAGCCGAGGTCCGTCGCGATGCGCGCGGCGACGTCCGAGCCGCCCGACCCGTATTGCCGTGAGACCGTGACGATCGCCATTGCGGGATCAGCGGGGGCCGATCGGTCGCATCCGTAGATGCTCGACGATCTCGAATCCGAGCGAGTTCCAGGCCGCGCTCGACATTGGATTCTCGGGGGCGTTGTGCAGGCGCAGCTCCACCAGGCCACGCGCCGTGCACCACTCCTCGGCGGCTGCAAAGAGGGCACGCAGCACTCCGTGCCGTCGCTCTGCGGGAATGACGTAGACGGACGAGATGTACCCGTAGCGCGACGGGTGAAGCAGCGGCGAGCCGACGATATCCGCACACCGCATGATCCCGACCCGCTCCGAGCCGCGCTCAGCGAGCAAGGTGACCTGATCCTCGAGCCGAAGCTGCGCGCCGAAGAGCTCGAGTGCGCGCGCTTCGGCGTCCTCCCGCAGTCGCCCGTACACCGGATTGTCGGCGTGCTCGCGAAGGAGCGCGATGCGAAGCCGCACGACCTCGCCGAGGTCACGCGGCTGCGCGCGTCGGATGGACACTGCTCGCTGCGTCGCAGTCGTCATGGTCCCGTTCCCGAGACGCGCACACGCGCCCCGCCCGCCCTTTCGGACGGGCTAGGCCGACATGCCGCCTCCGAAAAGATCCTGGTTCGGCCGGCGACGCTGTTCCTGCACGGCGCGACCGTAGTGCCCCGCGTCCGACCGGGAAATCTTCTTGCGCGCCACGAGCGACTCGAGCACGAGCTCGCACGCACCGGCAGCCACCGCCGGGTCGCCATCCGCGGCGAGGCCGCTCTCGTAGACGAGGTCGAGCAAACCGGGGACGCTGTCAAACCCGCGCACGACAGCATCCACCGAGACATCGTCCGACACTTGGAGCGCTCCGCCGCCATCGAACCACATCACGACGTCATCGGTGTTCACGTTACCGGCACGCTCCCGAAAGGTCGCGTCTGCGGCGCGCCGGATCAGCTCCCGGGCAATGACATGACCGCCCACCAGCTCTCCCTCGTATTCGAGCTCGATCTTCCCGGTAATCGCGGGCAGCGCGGCGTAAATGTCGGCGATCCGCGGGACCACCTCGTCCTCGCCGATCTGGACCGTTCGGCGCTCGGCGTTCGACACGACGTTCTCGAGCACGGAGATGGGCATGCGCTGTGACACACCCGACCGCTTGTCGATCCGACGATCGGTGCGCGCCTCGAACGCAATGCGCTCCACGACCTCGGAGACGAAATCGGGAACGCGCACCTCGAGCTCGGACCGCTGCGTCCACGCCTCCTGGCCGGTGATCGACATGCCCAGGTCGACGGTCTCCGGATAGTGCGTGATGATCTCGCTTCCGATGCGATCCTTGAGGGGAGTGATGATCTTGCCTCGTGCCGTGTAATCCTCGGGATTGGCGGTGAAGCAGAGCAGGACATCGAGCGGAAGGCGAATCGGATAGCCTTTGATCTGGACATCGCCTTCCTGCATGATGTTGAACAGCCCGACCTGTACCTTCGCCGCGAGATCGGGGAGCTCGTTCAGCGCGAAGATGCCACGGTTCGCGCGGGGCAGCATGCCGTAGTGGATGGTCAGCTCGTCGGACAGCACGTGCCCGCCTCGCGCCGCCTTGATCGGGTCCACGTCGCCGATGATGTCGGCGATGGTGACATCCGGCGTCGCAAGCTTCTCCACGAACCGGCTGTCGCGATCCACCCACGCGATCGGCGTGTCCTCGCCCTTCTCGGCAATGAGCAGCCGCGAATACTTCGAGATCGGTGCGAACGGGTTGTCATTGACTTCACTTCCGGCCACGATTGGCATCCGCTCATCGAGCAGCGTCGTGAGCGCGCGCAGGATGCGCGACTTGGCCTGGCCGCGCAGCCCAAGCAGGATGAAGTTGTGCCGCGAGAGCAGGGCATTGACGATCTGCGGCATCACGGTCTCTTCGTAGCCGAGCACGCCCTCGAATAGCGGGCCGTCCTTCGCGAGACGCGCGAGGAGATTGGCGCGAAGCTCGTCCTTGACGGAGCGATTGCGCCGATCCGGCGCGCCGTAGGGGGAGCGCTCGAGAGCGCCGAGGGTCGAGGGAAGGCGAACCAAGGTGTTACTCCGGGAGAGGTGATGCGCGGCGCCACGACATCTGGCGCGCATGCTATGACGATGGCGTGGTGGGGGCACTCGCGCCAGCCGCCATGCACGGCCAACCCGAGTCCCGCATCACGATGTCGGCGTTCAGGCCGCTTGAGGGATAGCGCTCCGGCTCGCAGCGAGCATGCGCGTTCCCATCGCGATACCGAGGTGAACGGGGAGGGCCAGCGCGATGACCTGGCCGTTTCCCTGGTCGATTCCCGGGACCAGCTGAAGCAGGAGGCCGACCAGCGAGAGTGCGGCGACAGCCGCTGCCATGCGCCACGCCATCGTGGTTCGCCGACCGCTCAACCCGACGGAGATGAGCAGGGGGACGAGAACGAAGGAGAGTGGCGAGAGCTGGAACATGTTTTCGTTGCGATACATGAACACGTGATCGGTGAGTAACCAGCTCAGCACCATCACTGTTCCAAGGATTCCGGTGAGCAGGCTCCAGATCCCGCCGATCGTTGCGACGCCGATCCGGCCTGCACGCACTCCCCGCGCAGTGCCACGCGCGCTGTACGCGAACAGGCCACCGAGCGCGATACCGACAGCGAGGAAGCCGGGAAGGAGGTTGGCCGGGCGCTCCGGTTCCGGCGCGCGGGTGGCTGAGAACAGGGTGACCTCTTCGCGAACGATCGGGAGGGCTCTGCCATCCGGTCCAGGCAGCGCCAATGGGCGAATGTGCTGACGAAGGCTCATGGGAAGAAACGCTTCCTCCCACGCGCTGAGCCGGTGATCGCCCCCGGGTCCGAGGACGATGTCCATTCCGGTATAGACCGACAGGCTGCCCTGCGTCAGCCGACGGGTGTGCCAGCGATACGTCGTGCCCGTGGAGACCGTGTCGAGCATCGCGCGAAGCCTGCCACCGAGGACACGGTCAATTGCATCGCGCACCCGGGTGGAGCAGTTGTCACGGAAATAGTCGTAGTGGTAGTACCGGTTCTCCGGCTGGGCATTCCACTGCACGAACTCGAGCAGCTGCTGTTTCTGCGCGGGAGTCAGGCCGAGCTCCTGTGCCCAGACCGACCGATCGTAGCCAGCGTACGCCTCCACCGTCGCACCGCCGGCGTAGCCACCCATCCAGTAGCGCATGCTCCCTTTGAGGAAGCGCGGGATGAAGTCGACATCGTCGAAGTCGAACAATCCCCAGTTGTACGCGGCGTCCAGTCCCTTCGTCGAGTCGCGAATCCAGATCGCATTGTGCCCGAATTTCTCCCAGACCGCATCGCCGGGGCCCATGGTCATGAGGTAGACGCTGAGCGTTGCCCCGGGCTCGGCGCCGGTCGTGGCCTCGGTGCGAGCGTCGGGAGCCGGTTGTGCGCCCGCAAGTGCGGGAAGCAGCGCTGTGGTGAGCGCCCAGGCACGGAGTCGTGCGCGCAGGCGGCGGTCAATCCGCAGGGGTGACCTCGACGAGGTTGTCGTAGAACACCGGCCCGTGTCCCATGTCTGTTTCCCGCTGGGACGTCGTGTCGTTGGCATTGTGTCCGTCGAGTGCAAGCTTGCTCCACCAGATCGAGGGGGCCCACACCACGCCACGACGAACCGAATCGGCCACGCGGGCGGAAGCAACG
>JANOCW010000079.1:0-7663 GCA_031412375.1 Gemmatimonadaceae bacterium
ATGGTGTAATCCAGGGAGGCCTTTACCATGGCGCCATCCGGTGCCGCCAGCTCGATCCTGTAGAAACCTTCCTTCGCCACGGCGAGCTGGCCGCCGAGCGACCCATCGGCGTTCACGGTGAGCGGGACCGTATCGCCGCCCTCGACGATGATCCGCCCCGACGCGGTCGGCATGGTCGGAACCGCGGTCAACGTGACGACAGTTCCCTTGATCGCTGCGATGTCGCCGCCTTCCTCGACTTTCTGGGGGCTCAGGCCAGTGTATTCGGGGAACCGGTATTCCATCGAGAGCTTCGAGACATAGGGAAGGTCGACGACGTCGATGCGATGCACGGGCGACCGAACGCCGCTGGCCTCCACGTAGTACTCGGTCCGGTCATCGATGTCGAGCAGGAGGAACACGTAGCTGCCGGAGTCGGCGTCGGGCACCATGGTCAGGCGCTGCCACTCGCCTTGCGCGCCTCGCTTGAACGCGAGCTCTACTGCCTCCGCCTCGAATCCGTGCAGGCGCGCATCGATCTTCTGATCGCCGCCGCGCGGAATGGTGATCGTGCCCGGCTCCAGCGTGACGCTGTAGGGACTCGCCGCCTCGGCGACGGAACCGAACGGAAGGAGCAGCAGCTTCGCGCTGTGCTTGAGGAACGGTGGCCCGATGACCAGGACGGCGAGCGCGGCGAGCGCGATACCGGCGAGGGCCCCCGTGGAGCGGAACAGCGTCTGGCGCTCGATGCGGCGCCCGTCTCCAATGGCCCGCGTGCGCACGACGGCACTCTCGACGAGACGCTTCGCGAGCGCGGGTGACATCGCTGCGCGCGCGCGCTCGTGCCCCTGTCCCGCGAACTCGACGGCACTGAGCACAGCGGCGTCGAGCGACGGCTCATGCTCCTCGAGGTACAGGGCGACGCGTTCGTCGGAAACACGTGGCAACAATGGAAGCACGAGGAATCGAATCGCCAGCGCGAGGAGCGCAACGTACGATACGATCCGGAAGGCGAGCACTGACGTCTCGCTGTACCGGAACTGATCGACCGCGAATGCGGTCGCGAGGAACACGAGGAAGCCGACACCGAGCACGATCGCCGCGCCTTGCAGCGCGACCTTGAGCCGCCAGCGATTCCGGACCTGCCGAATGATTCGCAGCAGCTCAGTCTGGCTCGTCGATTCGTCCCGTTGGATCATCATGAGTCCTCTCCGTGCGTGCGGTCGATCACCGGATAGCTCGTGACAGCCGATTCGACAGCACCGTCTCGGCTCCCAGCAGCACCAGTGCCCCGACCAGAAGGTACCACCATAATGTTTGCCTGCGTTCCTGCTCTTCGGCAGTGGGCGGAGCCCCCGTGGACCCGGCCTGGCTGCCTGCAGTCTTCGGCGCCACCGCGGCAACGAGCTCCTGGGGATCCAGCTTCGCCAGGTTCGACTCGGCGACGTCGACGTTCACCGCGATCGGCTTGGCGCTCCCCCTCGGACCGCCGGCTCGCCGGATGGCGTAGAATCCCTGCTCGTCCAGCTCGATGAGATGCCCGTCATCGGATGGCATGGGACGCAGGGTCGCGCCCGATGGAGATTCCGCGACGTAGTCCGCCCTGTCTCCCGATGCCGGTGCAGATGATGGACCGGCCGGGTTGCCGTCGAGCTGTTCCGCCGTTCTCCCGACATCGAGGACCTGACCCGCCGTGAACGACGGCCGCACATCCGTGTAAGTGCCGGCGTACCGCGCGACCTGATGAATGAAGGGAACGAAGATCGGCCGCAGCGCGAGGTCATTCCAGAAGATGTCCGCGGTCGACGCAAGGATCACCACCTTTCCCGCACCCACCGGCTTTTCGAGCACCGCGGGCGTTCCGTCGTCGAAGCGCGCGAGGATGCCCGCAGCGCTCGCGACCTGGACCCGCCGATACCGATAGAACTGGGCGGATGAAAAGTCTCCGCTGCGCGGCCCGCTGAACAACTCGAAGATCGGGTGCGCGTACTCGATTGATGTCAGGGTCCCGCCGCGCTCCACTCCTCGGTCGACCGCCGGGCCGATCGTCCCGGGCAAGAGATCCGCCGCCGTGCCGGTGAAGCTGCTCGGTGTGCTCTGCTCGCCAAGCGCGATGAGCAGCCCGCCTCCCTGCTCGACGAACGTGTGCAGGCGACGCCCCAGATCACCAGCCGGGTACGGTGCGTCATTCAGGATGACGAGCGATTTTCCCGCGAGATCGCCGAACGTGACCGCGCCACTCTTCTTGACAGTCGCGCGCATCACCGGTCGGTCACCCACGGACAGCGCCTGCGTGAGGTACAGGCTCTGCGTCGTGCGCGAACCCGGCGGCTCGATGATGAGAATCGAAAGTGCCTGCTCGGGCGACAGAACGAAGTTGTAGGAGTTATCCGCGACAAGCGCATCTGTCGACGTGACCACGACACCCTGCGTCAATCCTGCTGGCAGCGCGACGGAGGAGAATGTCGTCGTACCCGCGCTGTTGGGAGCGAGGGTCAACGCCTTTTTCTCGACCTCGCGGTCGTTGAGCCGTAGGGCCACCGACACGCCGGTTGCGGGCTTGCCCCCGGTGTTGGTGAGCCGTGCGCTCACGGTGACACGCTCACGACCCGCGACCATCGCGCGATGCAGCTCGACGGTGGTCACCGCGACGTTGGATGGGGCCGACTCCGACACATCCACGGGCTTGAGCTGCGTGCCGGGTGCGAGCTCGACCTCCTCGTGGCCATCCCAGCCGACCTTCTGGAAGTCGGTGATCAGCACGATCTCCCGGTGGCCAAGGTCGGACTCGTCGAGGATCTTGCTTGCCAGCTTGAGCGCGGGGGCATACTTCGTCCCGCGCGAGCTCGGCCGCACCCTGTCGAGTGCGGCACGAATGCTCCCTTCGTCCGCGCCGGGCTGATTGAGCGCCGACGGCGTCTCGGCGAACGCTACGAGCGAGACGCGGTCACTTGCACCTGCTCCGTCGATGGCCTCCCGCGCCGCAGCAGTCGCGCGCTCCCAGCGGTCGCCGTAGCCCATCGAGTACGAACGGTCGAGCAGCACGACGATCTCCCGCGCACTGTCCAGCGCGCCCGCGGCCTGGGCGAACCGCCGAGCGAAGAACGGCCGGGCGAACGCGGCGATCAGGAGGATCATCGCCAGGCAGCGCATCGCGAAGAGCAGCCAGTTGCGGATCTTCTGCCGGCGCACCGACCGGTAGGGGATCCGCTGGATGAACATCAGCGACGGGAACTCCGTGATCTCCTTGCGCTCCCGATTGATCAGATGCACGAAGATGGGAACGGCGAGAGCAGCGAGGCCCACGAGGAAGAGCGGCGCGAGAAAGCTCATCACCGCACCCGCGTCAGCTGCTCGCGGCGCGCGAGGAAGCGGAACAGCGCCTCATCGAGTGGCTTCGATGAATCGAACACGGCGTAGTCGATGCCGTTCTCGCCGCACAGCGCACCGATCGTCGTGATGTGCTGCTGGATCAGCGCGCGGTACTTGTCGCTGAACTGGCCGGGCACCACGGGGATGCGTTCGTCGGTCTCGAGATCGAGGAAGTTCGAGGGCTCGTCATACGGAAACTCGATCTCGGCCGAGTCGAGCACGTGCATCACCATGATGTCGTTGCCCTTTCCACGGAGCTGGTTGATCGCTTCGATGATCGACGGCGGATCCTCGTAGAGGTCGGAGATGAGGCAAATGAGGCTGCGCCGCCGAAAGCGCTCGGCGAGCTTCCGCAGGGGCGGTCCCAGCGTTCCGCGCGCGCCGACCTTCATCCGGTCGAGCTCGTGCAGGATCACCGTGAGATGCTTGGCCGACGGCGGAACGTACGCTACGACATCGTCGGCGAAGCTGGCAAAGCCGACCCGATCGCGCTGCTTGCTGGAAAAGTAGATCAGGCACGCGCCGATGAATCGTGCGTAGTCGAGCTTGGTGAGCCCGTCCTTGCGGCTGGAGAAGCCCATCGAGCGCGACGTATCGACCAGGACGCTGAAGTTCGCGTTGGTGTCGGCCTCGAACTCCTTGATGTAGTAGCGATCACTGCGTGCGTAGAGCCGCCAGTCGATGCGCCGAATGTCGTCACCGGGCATGTACGCCCGGTGTTCGGCGAAGTCCATCGATGCGCCGAGGTTGGGCGAGCGGTGCAGTCCGTTGATGAACCCTTCGACGACCACGCGAGCGAGGAGCTCCAGGTTGGAGATCCTCGCCAGGACGTGCGGATCCACGAAGCGGGCGCCAGGCGTCGTCCCGCGGGCATCGAGTGCGCTCATGAGCCGCTCCCTGTGCGCCTCCGCTACATCCGGGACTTCGGCATCGGCACCACGTCGAGCAGCTGATCGACGAGCTGATCCGAGGTCACGCGCTCCGACTCCGCGTGGAAGTTGCGGAGAATCCTGTGCCGCATCACCGGCTTCGCGAGCGCGCGGATGTCCTCGAAGCTGACGTGGTATCGCCCGTGCATCAGCGCGCGGACCTTGCCGCCGAGCAGCAGGTGTTGCGGAGCGCGGACGCTGGCGCCGTAGGAGACCCATTTCTTGATGAAGTCCGGCATTCTCGCGTGGCCTGGGCGGCTCATCCGCGCGAGGCTCACGGCGTAGCGGGCCACCGCATCCGACACGGGAACGCGGCGTACGAGCTTCTGGAACGCGACGACATCGGCGCCGGTGATCGCGTGCTCGAAGCGCTGGCTCATCGTGGACGTCGTCGACTGGACGACCTGGATCTCCTGCTCCTCGGTGAGGTAGTCGAGGCGGATCTCGAACATGAATCGGTCGAGCTGCGCTTCGGGCAGCGGGTAGGTGCCCTCGAGCTCGATGGGATTCTGCGTCGCGAAGACGATGAACGGCTCGTCGAGCTTGAATGTCTTCCCTTGCACCGTGACGCGATGCTCCTGCATCGCCTCCAGCAGCGCCGACTGCGTCTTCGGCGGGGTACGGTTGATCTCGTCTGCGAGGAGGATGTTCGTGAAGATCGGCCCCGGCGTGAACACCATCTTCCGGCGCCCCGACTCCGGGTCATCCTGAATGATGTCCGTGCCCGTGATGTCGGACGGCATGAGGTCCGGCGTGAACTGGATGCGCGAGAACTTGAGATCCAGCACCTGCGCCATCGTGTGGATGAGCAGTGTCTTCGCCAGACCGGGAACCCCGACGAGGAGGCTGTTGCCACCGGAGAAGAGGGAGAGCAGCGCGAGATCGATCACCTCCTCCTGGCCGACGATGAGCTTGCGCAGCTCGGCGATGATCGCGTCACGTCCGGACTTGAGGCGATCGGCGAGCGCAATGTCGTCCGCCGATTCCAGCGCGACGGTCTCGGGGCTAGCGGTGACTCCCACGCGGTTCTCCCTCTGCGACGACGGTTGACAGACCGGCCGATCGACGGCCGCGGTGCTTCAGGATGGCGATGTGGTACTGACGGACCGTGCGAGCGGCGGCCGAGGAGCGTCGGCGCCGTTCAGCGCGTGAGGCCGTAGACGACGTAGTTCACGACGTACTTGTATGCGTCGTTGGTGAGGTTGACCGGGTACCAGCCTCCCCCGGAGTGCTCGATGTAGTTCCCGAGATCATTGTTGTAGTTGATGATCACCATCAGCCGTTTCGTCGGGTCATTGTCTTCGTGGATTCCGTAGAACTCGGCACGGAGCGATGGATCGCCCGGATACGTCAGTGAGAGCGCAGAGATTCGGAAGAACGAATCGAAGATCGGATGACTCGCGTCCATGGGGACGATCTTCGCGTTGGGCAGCGCCTTCCTGAGCCCCGCCTCGAAGACCATCCACTCGTTGGCGAAGTGGAAGTCATCGAAGATCACGAACCCGCCCTTCGCCAGGAACGTGCGGAGCCCTTCGGCCTCGGCGTCACTCGGGTACCAGTAGCCGGGCTCGGAGACATACGCGATCGGAAACCGGAACAGCTCCGGATCATCGAAGTCGAAAACGTTTCCGCCCTCCATGTAGGAGCGGACAGTCGTGATCTCCTTGAGGATCGTCGCGAAATTCTTCTCGGTACACGGGTAATCGTAGGCCCAGCCGACGCTGTAGATCTCGCGATAGCGGATGCGCGCGAACGTGAAGCGACCGTCGTAGGGCGTGTTCGGCTCGATCGCGCCCATGCACTCGACACCGAACCCACCCCGGCGCCCTCCGCGACGCTGAGCATCGGCGGATGAGGACCAGAGGGCGGCAGCGACGGTTACCGTGCCCGCGATCGTCAGCCCCTTCAGCAGGGTCGCCATGCGCATCTTCACCGCGTCATTGCGTAAATGACGTAGTTCACGCCGAGGCGGTATGCCTCGTTCGACTGGACCGGATTGAACCCGAGGTTCGAGTACTGCCAGTTCTCGCCGAGGTCGTTGTTGAGGTTGAGGATGGCCAGCAGCCGCTTCTTGGGATCGTTGTCCTGGTAGATCCCGAGAAACACGGCATCCCTACCGTGACCTGCTGGTCCACGATCTTGAAGAACGAATCGAAGATCGGATGGGAGAGGTCGAGCTGCACGGCTTCGGACTTCGGCAGCACGCGCTTCATCATCTCGATCCCGTGGTAGTACTCATCGCCGGGCCAGTCATCGAAGATCAGGAATCCTCCCTTCAGGAGGTACGCGCGCAGCCCTTCGATGTCGGATTCCGATGGATTCCACCCGCCGGGGTGCGAGAGGTACGCAAGCGGAAACTTGAAGAGCTCGGGGTCGTTCATGTTGAGGATCACGCTCCCCTCCATGAACGGCTTCATCACGGTGATCTCCTTCAGGATCTGCAGGAAGTTGGTCTCGGCGACGGGATAGTCGTGTGACCAGCCCGGCCCCTCCTGATTCCACCGCCAGTTGCCCTCGTAGCGCAGCCGGGCAAACGTGAACCGTCCGTCGTACTTGACGTTGTTCTCCATCCCCGGTGCGTAGCCACCGCCGTAGCTGCCGCGACGGCGCTGCGCGTCGGCGGCGGTCGAGGTCGCGAGCATGGCGAGCGTCGCGGCGAGCAGAAGTCGGCTGATCATCGCGGTGGCCTCGGGGGGGATGGAGCGCGTGCGCCGCGCACGGTCAGCAGGAGCGACTGTGCCTGCTCGAAGTTCGGGGCCTCCTCGAGGGCACGGAGCACTTCCGCGCGTGCCGCTGTCGGATTGCCCGCTTCGTGGTGCGCGAGCGCGAGCTGATACAGGGCCTCGGCACGATCGACAGGTGCGAGCGCGACGACGGACCTGCGCTCCCGGACAGCGCCCGCCCGGTTCCCGGTCTTCGCGTACAGCGTCGCGAGTCGCGTATGGACGCCGACATCGTATGGAGAGATGTAGATCGAGCGCTCGAGCAGGCTCGCCGCCCCGGGATCGTCACCGAGCGCCTGCAGCACCTCGGCGAGGTCGATGTGCGCCTGGTAGTGGTTCTCGTTCGCGTTCGTCAACACGCGTAGCTCATCGGCGGCCCTTGGAAGCGCACCACGGTCCTTGTGAATGCGGGCGAGAAACCAGCGGGGGCTGTCATTGCCGGCGTACTCCGGGAACAGCGCCTTCGCTCGCTCCAGGTAGACCACTGACCCATCCACATCGCCCTTGTCGAGGAGTGTGCGGCCCATCCTGAGCTGGCCCACGAAGTCGCTGGCATCCGGAGCGCCGGTGGGAATCTCGGCGCGTGTGCCCGGCGGACCGCGCCCGTCCGGGCTCACCCTGAGTGAGCGTTCGCGGATCGTCGCGGCCGCCTTCGCAAAC
>JANOCW010000080.1:0-2172 GCA_031412375.1 Gemmatimonadaceae bacterium
GCGGGCCAGTGGACCGTCACCGTGCAGGGGCAGGAAGTCGTCGCTCCCGAGCAGTTCACCCGTCCGCTACTCGACAGCATCGTTCGCGCGCGTAACGGCACCGGCGCGCCGACCAGGGCCGACAGCGCCGCCTTGAAGGGCGCGCTGCAGGGCATCGTCGATCGAATGGTGGGAGCGGGTGACGCTGACAGGCATGGCCCCACCCAGTGTCACGACATCACGGTCTATCCCGAGATCGGCCTCGCCGGCGGCGCGTGCGAAGGCTACGGCATGCTCCTCGACATTCGCGATCCCGCGAACCCGGTCCGCATCGGCGCGGTCGCGGACTCGAACTTCGCCTACTGGCATTCAGCCACCTTCAACAACGACGGGACGAAGGTCCTGTTCAGCGACGAGTGGGGCGGCGGTGGCGGTCCGAAGTGCCGCGCAACCGACAAGCCCGAGTGGGGCGCGAACGCGATCTTCACGATCGAGAACCGCAAGATGGTGTTCAGGAGCTACTACAAGCTTCCCGCGGCGCAGACGCAGACCGAGAACTGCGTTGCGCACAACGGCTCGCTCATCCCCATTCCGGGGCGGGATGTCATGGTGCAGTCGTGGTACCAGGGTGGCATCTCGGTGTTCGACTGGACCGACGCCTCTCATCCGCGGGAAATCGCGTTTTTCGACCGCGGCCCGGTGGACGCCGCCCGCGGATCGATGGCCGGCTCCTGGTCGGTCTACTGGTACAACGGAGTGATCGTCAGCTCCGAGATCGCGCGCGGCCTCGACATTCTCGAGCTGACGCCGAGCGGGTTGATCTCGCAGAACGAGATCGACGCGTCGAAGACAGTTCGATTCGACTACCTGAATGCCCAGGCCCAGCCGAAGTTCGTCTGGCCGGCGAGCTTTGCGCTGGCGCGCGCGTATGTCGACCAGCTCGAGCGCTCCAACGGACTCGCGGGCGCTCGGATCGCGTCGGTTCGACTGGCGCTGATGAGCGCCGAGCGCGCGTCGGGCGCGGCGCGGCGGGATGCGCTAACCCGGCTTGCGTCCGAGGTCGAGGGAGAGGCCCGCGGGATGGACGCGGCGAAGGTGCGCATGCTGGCCGGGGCCGTACGCCAGCTGGGCACGGCGATGCGCTGAATCCGAAGTCCCGGCCAGTCTGGCGAAAAACAACAGTGGGTGCGCATCGTGCGCACCCACTGTTCTTCATCACGGAATGATGGTGGACTGCGTTGCCCACACCTGCCACCGTCCATCTCGCCGGATGAACGTGTCGGTGAACCGGGCCCGCATGTTGAATGGCTTCCCCTGCTCGTCGCGGCCCTTGACGTGATTGACACCGGTGACGACCGCCACGTCGCCATCCACGCGAACGTTCATCTCCGACAGCCCGAGCGAGTCCAGCACGGCCTTGTCCGTTCTCATCGATGCGACCACTTCGGACTTGGTCTGGAGCGCTCCCGTCCGCCCACTGATCTCCGTGGCGCCAGCGGCGTAGTTGCGCTCGAACCATGCGGCGTCATGCTTCCGTGCAGCCTCGTTCCAGTCATTCTCCATGTACAGCAGGACCGCCGCATCATCGAGTGCATGCCCCGCGTTCCCGACCACCTGCCACCGGCCCCCCCGTTTCTCCATGACGTGAACGCTGCGGGAGTATGACGTCTGCTCCCGCCCGCCCATCGTCGATGTGGTGGCATTCCGGTGGGTCACCAGGGCCGTCACCGGAGTGCACGTGATGATGAAGTTGTCGTATGTCACCTTGGGCGCTGGCTGGGTGCTGGCCTTGGCGCGCTCGGCCTGTCGCACCGCATTGTCGATCGTCGTCGCCTTCCCGAGTGTCCCGGTGGGAGTCGTTCCGGCATAGTCATCAGCGTACACCGTCAGGAGCTGCGCCCGGTTGCCGCCGGTCGTCGCCTCTCCCCACGCCAGGTCGAACTCCTTGAGCTTCGTCTTCTCAGCGTCGCTGCACTGGGCAGCGGCGGGCGCGGACGCGGTCAGGATGGTGAGGATGGCCATCGGAAGGGCTCTCATACCGTTCTCCGTTGAACGCGGGTGGGAACGTCAGGACCGTCGACGGGACAGGCACGTTGCAGCTTCCAGCGTCCCCATCTTCTCCCGCCCGCGTGGCAAAGTCAACGCGGCCGAGGTGACGGACAGCGGCGTGCATCCGGGTCCGCTAGATCTGCC
>JANOCW010000081.1:0-2045 GCA_031412375.1 Gemmatimonadaceae bacterium
CGCGCTCGCGCGAGCATGCGGCGCACCGGTGCTCGCCGATCCCCTCTCGCAGCTTCGGTGGGGCCCGCATGACCGGTCGATGGTCGTCGACCGGTACGACGCCGCGCTTCGCCACGAAACGACGAGCGCGCATCTCGCGCCTGACCTGATCATGCGCGTGGGCGGGATGCCGACGTCCAAGGCGCTGCAGCAGTTCCTCCAGCGCCATGCGACAACGCCGCTCGTGATCGTTGACAGCGCGCGCTGGCCAGACCCGACGCTGTTCGCGGCGGAGATGATACACGCCGAGCCGCGGCTCCTGGTCGAGCGCCTGGTGGAGGAGCATGCCGGCGATGCGGACGCAGACCCGGGATGGGCATCGGCGTGGCGTCGGGTGAACGACGTGACGAACACTGCGCTCCACGACTACGGCGCCGGGCTCGACGAGCCGTTCGAGGGACGCGCGCTCGCCGAGATCGCTGCGCTCATGCCTGCGGGGGGAACACTGTTCGTGAGCAGCAGCATGCCGGTGCGCGACCTGGACGCCTTCGCGCCCGGCGATGCGCGCCCTCTGCGCGTGCTCGCGAACCGCGGCGCGAATGGCATCGATGGCGTGCTCTCGACCGCGCTTGGGGTGGCCGCGACGACGCAAGCGTCGAACGGCGCCGATTCGAACGCCGGCCCACTCGTTCTCGTGATCGGCGATCTCGCGTTTTATCACGACATGAACGGCCTCCTCGCCGGTCGCCTGCATGCGCTCGACGCGACGATCGTCGTCCTCAACAACGATGGCGGCGGGATATTCTCCTTCCTTCCGCAGGCAGCATATCCCGAGCACTTCGAGCTGCTGTTCGGGACACCGCACGGCCTGACCTTCTCCCCGGCGGCCGAGCTGTATGGAGCGCGCTATCATCGCGCGGAGACGTGGGACGCGCTTCGTGCCGGCGTGGCCGCGGGAGTGCGAGGGCGCGGGCTGCACGTGGTGGAGATGCGCACCGACCGTGCGCGCAACGTGACGCTGCATCGCGACGCCTGGGCAGCGGTCGCCGTCGCGCTCGACGCACTGGAAGCGACGCGCACGCAATGAGCGGGCAGCGGGCGGCTGCCAGTCGGAGCATCGCCCTCGATGACGGACTTCACCTCCACGTCGCGCGCGCCGGCGCCGGACCGCCGCTCGTCCTGCTGCACGGCTTTACCGGATCGACCGAGACCTGGGAGTCCCTCGTTGGGATGCTCGAGGGAACCGCGACCATCGCCGTGGACCTCCCCGGCCATGGCCGGTCCGGCGCGCCCCGCGACCCAGCGCGCTACGCGCTGGATCGTTTTGCCGACGACCTGGCCGCCGTGCTGGACGCGCTGCAGGTCGATCGTACCGCAGTGCTTGGCTATTCGCTCGGCGCGCGCGCCGCACTGCACTTCGCCGCCGCGCATCCTCATCGCGTCGCTGCGCTCGTGCTGGAGAGCGCATCGCCGGGAATCAGGGATCCGGCAGAGCGCGCGGCACGAATGGCATCCGATGCCGCGCTGGCTGACACGATCGAGCGCGATGGCGTTCCCGCCTTCGTGGACCGCTGGGAGCGGCTGCCCCTCTGGGCGAGCCAGGCTTCGCTCCCCGAGGCGACACGCGCGCGGCTGCACGCGCAGCGGGTGGCGAATGGACCAGACGGACTCGCGAACAGCCTGCGCGGTGCAGGCGCTGGCACGCATCCGTCAGTGATCGAGCGCCTGGCCGGGCATGGCCGCCCGACGCTTCTCATCGTTGGCGCACTCGACACGAAGTACATGGCGCTCGGGCACATACTGGCAGCAGCGATTCCAGGCGCGCGGGTGGCCGTCGTTCCCGATGCCGGCCACGCTGTCCACCTCGAGCAGCCGGACGTCTTTGCTGATCTGGTAACCGATTTCCTCGACGGAGTACCTTCCGAGAACGGAGCGTGGCGGTGAGTTCGACAGCCGCGGTCCCGAGTGTCCCGACAAATTGTGATTGATGACCGAAAACTCATCGGTCGTCGGTACACAGCGACACCGGACGAAGCGATAACTTTTCCGGGCAACCCGGCGTGGTG
>JANOCW010000082.1:0-2722 GCA_031412375.1 Gemmatimonadaceae bacterium
CGCTGACTTCGCGAAGCAGCTCGCCGCGCTTCACGCTGTCGATCCAGAGCTGAGCGCGGGGGACCGTTGGCGCGCGGGCCTCGAGGTTCGAGATGCCGAAGCCGGCGATGATGAGAGCGAGTGCGCCGATGCCCGGCCAAATGAACTTCTTATGCTTTTTCGCAGGCTCGCGAGGGATATCCATTGGTCCGTCCGGAATTGAAAGACGTGCGTGTCAGCCTTCCATCAAAGGGAAGGTCCGTGCCGGCCGAGGCCTGTAAGCAAGTCCAACGCACCGAGCAGGTTACGCCATCGGTGACGGTTTGGTTTCAACGGGGTTTACCCGGGGTTGGGACTGCGGAATCCCAATAGCGAACAGCCTCCGCCGGACGAGTGAACCGTTTCACGCTCATTGGCGCGCACCGGGCAGCACGCTCGGGCGACCGAACAAGATACGGACTGCGGCCTGTCGCCGCTAAGGATTCCTGGCCGGGGGCAATCCCGCCCGCCGTCCGTGGGAGCCGCTGTGAGCCTCGTGCGCGTGAAAACGCCCGTTCCAAAATGGTTACGCGAGGGTGCACCACTCCGTCTCTGTAGTGGCTGTCGCGGTATAGCGCAGCTCGATGTTGCCCCGGCGCCCCCGCCGCGGACACTCGGTCGGCCGACGGCAGGTCCGTCGCCCACGACTCGCTCATCCCCCCCAAGTCACCACATGCGACACACTCTCTCCGGATTCTTCGCGACGGCCCTCGCGCTCACGAGCGTGCAAGCCGCGGCTCAGCAGCATGCGGACGCCCCGGCGGCAACGCGCACAGCCACCCCGCCTGCGGGGTCCAAGCGGTGGCGCGTCGACGCGCCCGCCGTGACGCTGACCTCCGAACGGGACAACAACGTCTTCCTGCTCGCGAACTCGAAAAGAGACAACGTCGAGGCCCCGTCGGGCGAGGATGTGCTCAGCAGGCGATACGTGGGGATGACAAGTCCGTCCGACCTGATCACGACGATCGATGCCGAGGCTGGCCTGAAGGGTCCTGGATTGGCCGGGCGGACGCTCGCCATCCGCCCGGGTGTTCGGTACGAGTATTACGCCCAGAACACCGACCGGCGGAACGCGACGTTCCGGCTGGACGTCGAGCAGGGGCTCGGCCACGGCAACGAGTTTCGGCTCCGGGCTCGGATGACTCCGAGCTACATGGCGAAGAACTATCTCGCCGACGCGGTCGACATCGATGCGAGTGGGACGATCGCGCTGGGCGAGCGAATCTACCGGCCAGGGACCTACTCCGAGATGGAATACGGCGCGGATTATCGCCATCGCCTCAACGAATCCACCAAGCGGAGCCCCTTCGGTTCTGCCCTTCGGATCGGCGCGGGATACTATTCTCGCACGTTCGAGCGGCCGTTCGCCTCACGCGACCTGAGCGGCCCAACGGGAAAGGTCTCCTTCCTCGCCGATGTGTCGCGCCGCGTGAAGTTCGACGTCGGCTATGAGGTGGCGGTGCTGTCGGCGACGCCGGCGGACGAGGTGCTGCTCCTCGATGAGCAGTCCGTGGATATGGACCTGAACGGCAACGGCAATTCAAGCGATGTGGATGTCCGGAGCACCCAGCGAGTGGATCGCTCCCGCACCGAGCATGTCGTCGGGCTTGGCGGGCGCGTCGAGTTGACGCGCCGCGTCGACCTCGGAGCAGAGCTCGAGCATCGTCGGCGGAGCTATGGATCGGGTGAACCGCTCGACGTCGCATACAACGGGCGCAGTGATGCGCGAAACCGACTTGGCGTCGAGCTGTCGATGAAGCTGTCCCCGCGAGTCCGGTTCGCCGTCACGAACACGATCACGTCCCAGCGCCTGAGCCGCGAAACCGATTTCGGCTCGACCGGCGAGATCGCCGACTACAGCCGGCACAGCGTGGGCTTCCGCGTCGGGTATCGCTTCTAGTCGCGCCCGGCCCGGATCGACGGAGATCCGGGGGGCGCCCCACTGTTCCCCTGAGGATTCGCGACCGTGCTGAATACCCTGATTGCGTTCGTGCTCGCCACGAGCGTCCATGTCGTGCCGGCCCCGGCGAGAGTCGCTGCCGATACCACGCACTGCCGAGTGACCGCCGTGAAGGACGCGAAGGCGCGCCGTTGCTCCGTCGCCGTCCCGAATCACCGGGTGATCAAGGCCTGCACGCCCGCGGACGCCTCGGCCGATCGTTGCGACAAGCGCGGCGGGCGCAAGTTCGTCGCGTGGGTGACCGCGTCGAAGGGCGCCAAGTGCAAGGTGTCGCGCAAGCACAGTGACTGGACCAAGCACGTGGTGGTCCGGATGAGCGAGAAGACGCCCGCCGGCAGCGCTACATGCGACCTCTACGTCGTGCTGCGCTGATGCCACCTCGCCGATCGCCAGGCGGCGGGGTCTCGCGCATCCTGTTCGCGGGCTACGCGCCCGTCCACTTCCTCTGCTTCCAGCCGATCTACGAGCGGCTGCGCCGCATGCGCGGCGTCGAGGTCTGGCTTTCCGGCGGGCGGGAGGCGGGGATGGAGGGCGAGGGCGCGCTCACGGCGCGCGAGCTCTACACCCCCTTCCGTGTTCCGCGTGCGCGCGTCATCGAGCTCGAGGAGATGCGCCGGCACAGCTTCGACCTCGTGTTCTGCGCGCACGTCTCGGGCTACTTCCCGCGAGAGGAGAAGGAGCGCGTGCAGCTCTTTCACGGTGTCTCGTTCAGGAACATGGCCGTGCGCCGCGACGTCCTCGTCT
>JANOCW010000083.1:0-4193 GCA_031412375.1 Gemmatimonadaceae bacterium
GCACAGCGCGAAGCTGCTGCTCCTTCCGTTCGGTTCCGTCGCCGAGGCGGCGAGTCCCTACAGCGTCACGCTGGAGCCGGGCACGATCACCATTCCGCGCGGCGGCGATCAGAAGATCGGTGCGCGCCTGCACGGATTCGAGGCGGAGGCAGTAGAGCTCGCGTTCAAGCGGGGCGCGCAGGGCGAGTGGCAGCGCCTGACCATGGTGCCCGACGCCGACTCCGGCAGCTACGTGTTCCTCCTGCTCGACATCGACGACCGCACCGAGTACTACGTAGAGGCCAGCGGCGTTCGGTCGCCCGTGCATCGCATCGACGTCGTCGACCTTCCGTATGTCTCGAAGCTCTCGATGGAATATCGGTTCCCCGCGTACACGGGGCTGAGCCCTCAGAAAGTCGAGGAGGGCGGCGACATCGCAGCGATCAGGGGAACGGTCGTGACGTTGACCGCGGTTCCAACAATGCCGACTGCGTCGGGACGGATCATCGTCGAGGGCGGGGATACGGTGGCTCTCACCGTGAACGCCGACGGGTCGCTCGGCGGCCAGCTCACTGTGGCGAGGGAAGGCTTCTACAAGATCGAGCTTGCGGCGCCGGATGGCGTCATGGTGAAGGCCTCTCTGGATTACACCATTGATGTCCTCGTCGACCAGCCGCCGTCGGTGAAGTTCCGCGAGCCGGGGCGTGACATGAAGGTGAGCTCGGTCGAGGAAGTGTTCACCGAGGTCGTGGCGGAGGATGACTACGGTGTGCAGAAGGTGGAGATCGTCTACTCTGTGAATGGATCCCCCGAGAAGACCATCGCCGTCCACTCCGCGACGGCCCGGCGCACGCCGGACGTCTCGGCAGGCCACACGTTCCTGCTCGAGGAGCTGGGTCTCGAGGCTGGCGATTTCATCTCGTACTACGCGCGCGCGATCGACAACAACCGCGCCGGCGGCGCGCAGACGACCGCCACGGACATCTACTTCATGGAAGTCCGTCCCTATGCCAGGGACTACAAGCAGGCCGAACAACCGCCGGGCGGAGGCGGTGGCGGCGGGGGCGGGGAAGAGGACGACGATTCGCCGCAGGCGCTCTCTCGCAAGCAGCGCGACATCATCGCCGGCACCTACAAGGTGGTGCGCGACCGCGCGCGCTTCACGCCGAAGGAGCTTCAGGAGAACCTGGCCACGCTGCGTCTCTCGCAGGAGAAGCTCCGCGAGCAAGTCGGAACGCTTGCGCAGCGTCTCGTCGAGCGCGGGATCGCCGCGTCCGACACCGGCTTCGCCAAGATTGCCGCGATGCTGCCGAAGGCCGCGGAGGAGATGCAGGCCGCCGAGAAGCGTCTGGCCGCGGCCGATCCCAAGGGAGCGCTGCCAGCGGAGCAGAAGGCACTGCAGCAGTTGCAGCGCGCGGAAGCGGTCTTCCGTGAGGTGACCGTCAGCATGGGCGGGCAGCAGGGCGGCGGTGGTGAGCAGTCCAACGCCGAGGACCTCGCCGACCTCTTCGAGCTCCAGCGCGACCGGATGCGCAACCAGTACGAGACGGTGGAGCAGGGCCAGGCGGAGGCCGCGGATCGCACCGTCGATGAGACGCTCGAGAAACTGAAGCAGCTCGCCAGCCGGCAGCAGCAGGAGAACGAGCGGATGCGTCGGAAGGCCGACAGCCTCCGCAGTCAAATGCCGGCCGGTGGCAGCGGCGGCGGTGGCGGTCAGCGGCAGATCGCGCAGGAGGCCGAAGAGATGGCGCGCCAGCTCGAGCGGCTCGCGCGGGAACGCTCGTCGCCGGAGCTCGGAGAGTCGGCGCGGCAGCTCCAGAGTGCCGCCGACGCGATGAAGCGCGCCGCGGCGAGTGGCAACCAGGAGCGCGGCGCCGCCGAAGCGAACGCCGCGCTCGAGCGGCTGCAGGAAGCGCGGCGACTGCTCGACAACAATCGCACGAGCCGCCTCGATCGCGATGTGAAGGACGCCGCGGAGCGAGCGCGCCAGCTCGCCGAGCAGCAGCGGCAGGTCATGTCGGATCTCGACAGGCTTCGCCAGGGCGCGGGAACGCGCGAGCTCGAGCAGCAGTTGCTGGAGCGCAAGGAGAACATGGCGAACGATGTGAAGGCGCTGCGCGATCGGCTCGATCGCATGGCAGCCGACGCGCGACGTGAGCAGCGCGACGCCTCGCGCCGGCTCGCAGAGGCGGCGGACTCGATCCGCGACAACAAGCTCGAGGAGCGCATCCGATACTCGAAGTCGCTCGTGCGCGGCGGTGAGCAGGAGTACGCGGCGAGCACCGAGAACCAGATTGCCAAGGATCTCGAGTCGCTGCGCGATCGCCTGGGTCAGGCATCGGGGAGCGTGAGCGAGCCCACCGAGCGTCGCGCCGAACGGTCGCTCGAGGAAGCGCGGAATCTCGTGCGAGGGCTCGAGTCGCTCGAGGAGCGCATGCGCCAGCGCGCCGAGCAGGCCGGCCAGGATTCGCGCAGGCTCGAGCAGGGCCAGCAGGGCCAGCAGGGCCAGCAGGGCCAGCAAGGCCAGCAAGGGCAGCAGGGCCAGCAAGGCCAGCAAGGCCAGCAAGGCCAGCAGGGCCAGCAGGGCCAGCAAGGCCAGCAAGGCCAGCAAGGCCAGCAAGGCCAGCAGGGCCAACAGGGCCAGCAGGGCCAACAGGGCCAACAGGGCGGAGGCGGGCAGGGCGGGCAGGATCCACAACAGCCTGGCAGTCCCGGCGCCCGAAGCGCTGGCGAGTACACGCGGGGGGGCGGTGCGGGGGGACCCCTCTCCGCCAACGACATCCGCCAGTTCAGCCGCGAGCTGCGTGAACGGCGGCAGGATGCGGAGAACCTGCGCCGCGACCTCGCACAGCAGGGCTATGACGTGGCCGACCTCGACCGGCTGCTCGCGCGCATGCGCGCACTCGAGAACGAGCGCGTCCTGAACAATGCCGACGAGGTCCAGCGCCTGCAGGCCTCGGTGATCGAGGGCCTCAAGGCGTACGAGTACGCGCTGCGCCGCCAGATCGAAGGCACCACGCGCGAGAAACTGTTCCTCGGTGGCAATGACGACGTGCCCGAGGGATTCCGCAAGCTCGTCGAGGAATACTACAAGTCGCTCTCCTCGAGACCGCCGAAGAAGTGATGGGTCACACCACGCGGAGCAGGACGTGATCGCGACATTCGTCCTGCTCCTGCAAGTCGGCGACGCATCGAGCATCGTTCCGCTGGACGGTGGGGCACGCAATCCGGCCTACGCGCGCGATGGTCGCGTCGCCATCGAGGCGCGGGGCGACCTCTGGGTGGCCAGCACGGCCTCTCCGACTGCGCAATGGGTTCGCGTCACGTCGGGACCGTCCTGGGATCGAGCGCCCGCGTGGAGCGCTGACGGCCGCTCGCTCGTGTTCGCCTCCGATCGCGCGGGCGGCTTCGACCTGTGGGAGGTTGGTGTCGAGTCGGGCACCGCGTCCCAACCACGGAGACTGACGACATCCGCAGCGATCGACGGCGAGCCTGCGGTCGCTCCCGACGGGAGCATCGTGTTCGTGCGGGGCCGTGGTGCGGGAGCGGATCTCTGGGTCCGCACTCGTGATGGCCACGAACGACGCCTCACTGGCGAGGCCGGCTCTGAACGGTCACCCGACGTTTCACCCGATGGGCGGTCCGTCGCGTTCAGCGCGACTCGCAGCGGCCGCGCGCGGCTGCACGTGATCGGCATGGATGGGTTGAATAGCCGCGCGATCTTCCCCGATCAGGACGCCGAGTATCCGGCGTGGTCGCCCGATGGCGCGCGGATCGCGTTCACGGCGGGCGGCAGTCGTCCGGCAGTCATGATCGGCGATGCAACCGGCGAGCGAGCGCCGGAGCGCATCGCCGGCAAGCGCGGGGCGCCCACCTGGTCACCCGATGCACGCGCCCTGGTCTTCGCCGAAGCGCCGCTCGAGGGAGGCGCGTACAATGGCGACCCTGAGCGCATGGGCGACCGCGACGTCGGCGACCTGTGGCCCGCCGTCGGTCGCGTGTGGATGACGCCCGCAACGGCGGCGACCACGGACTCGATGCTCGTCGAGCTTCCGCTCCGCGTGAGCGTCGAGCGCGCGACGCTGAACGCCGAGGGCTACGATCGCGTGCAAGCGCGCATGGAGCGCACGTATTTCTCGAGCCCCGAGGCGGCGAGCCGTCGTGAGCAGTGGCGTCGCCTCGGGGTGACGCACCGCGCGGCCGCGCTCGCGGCG
>JANOCW010000084.1:0-4165 GCA_031412375.1 Gemmatimonadaceae bacterium
GCCGCCGGGTGCGTCTCCGACCGGGTGCACGACGGTCCGATCGCGCCCGCGAGCGGCGAGTGCAGGATCCCCGTGAATTCGCCATTGCTCGGTGCGACGGGAGCGCTCGTCGCGATTCGCGGGTTCGCGTTTCAGCCGGAAGTGGTCCGGGTGAAGCCCGGCACGACAGTGACATGGATCAATTGCGAGCCTGACGGAATAGATGCCCATACGTCGACATCCGACGCGGCCGTGTGGGCGTCACCCTTTCTTGCGCCCGGCGCCACCTACTCGCACACGTTCGGTGTCGCGGGCAGCTTCGACTACCACTGCGTTCCACATCCCTTCATGCGGGGGATGGTGATCGTCGAATGATGCGCGGCCTCTCGCGTATCGGTGCTTTCCGCGTGCTCGACCCTCTCGGGCGCGTGTTCTCGCGCTGGCCTCGCCGGCGCATGCTCCACCACCCATCCACTGGAGATTTGCAATGAGACGTCACCTTTCGTTCATGCTGCTCGCCGCGGGCATCACCGGCCTGGCCACCGGCTGCGACGACGATGACCCGTCCGGTCCCGCACCGGAGCTCTTTCGCGCGACACTGAATGGAGCCAACGAGCGGCCGACAGCCCGCACGACGCCCGCGACTGGCGTAGCCGATCTTACCTTCCGGAACGACCTGTTGAGCTGGTCGATCAGCATGACGACCATTACCAACGTCACCGCCGCGCATATTCACACTGGCGGCCCCGAGGTCTCGGCGGGGGTCATTCTTCCGCTCACGCCGGGGACGAGCGGCGTGAACAATACCCTGATCACCGGCTCGGTGACTCGCGCGGCGTACGTGCCGCCTGCCGCGTTGCCGGGGGTGACGTTCGACAGCCTCCTCGTGCTGATGCGAAACGGGAACAGCTACGTGAACGTGCACACGAACAACACGGCGAACGATCCCACCAACAACAGCGGGCCGGGTGACTTTCCAGGTGGAGAGATTCGCGGCCAGATCGCACGGCGATAGACGTCCGGCCCCGGCAGCGTGTGAGTCCGCACGCGGCGGGGGCCGGCCTCCTGATCGCGCGCCTGGTGCACCGTCACGGTCGCAGGGGAATGACCTCGACCACGTTGCCTCGCGGGCGCCGAGAGAGTCGTCATGGTGAGCGAGGAAGGTGAAGTAGGGCGCTTTGCAGCCTTCGTGCTGCGGGTCCTGAACCACCACGGGCGGGGTCATCGGGGCAACCTGGTGGCCCCGTTCGACATCCCACGCCGTGATCTCCCCCCCTCGACAAAACGTGAAGGGTCAACGCCGTTGACCCTTCACGCCGTCTCTGACACACCGTTTAACGCGCCTGCCTTTCCTGACTCATGTCGCAGTAACCGCAGTTGTCGCAGTTATCGCATCAGTCGGGCGTTTGGGCTCTGCAGGTGCAGGTACAGACCATAGCCCCCTATGCCAGCGCCAGCGATATACAGGATCGTGCTGGCCTCGTCTCCGACGATCAGCCCCGTGACGATGAGCGCGCCTCCGACGATCATGAGGACCACTGGCCGGCTGAACGCCTCGCGGCGACGAACGGCCGGGACGACGGTCTGCTGTGCCGGACGGTAGGCGATCGTTGCATCGACCGCTGACGCCATGATCGTTGGCGCCGAGCGCGTCACGGGAGTGGCGGAGGCGACGGGCGTCACGGAGCTGGCGGAATCCGACTGTAGCTGGGCCTGGGCGCCGGCGGTCGCGGACACGGCGAGGATGAGTGCCGCCGCGATGGCGGTGCGAGACAGGAACGGAATCAATTTTCCTCCTGGGGGGCGGTGCGGGGCGAGGCGAATCACGCGGAGTGTGCGAGACGCGCGAGGCCGGATGGCCAACGCTACCCCGGTGTGCATGGAGCATGCTACCGCCCGCCGATTTCATCGAAGCCTCACCCACGAAGCGCCGGTCGCAATGCACGCATCTGCGACGCACCCGCGGCGGCTCTGCTCGCACCAGCTGCCTCCCCGCCGGTGTGCGGAGCGTCACACCACCGGCAGCAAGTGAGCCGCATCCTGTCGCCATGCTAAGCTTGAAGTCGTTCGATGTCCTCCCCACCACCGCCATCGGTGCTCCAGCTCTCGACATGCGCCGCCATGCGCTGGCCGACCTGTTCGCACGGTTCGTCCAGCGCGAGCCGACCTAGAAGGACGCGTTTGACGGGGAGCGCCCGAAAATTGCACTCGACCGTCCAGGGCAGGAATTCATGAACTCGAGGAGCGCCACCTGGAGTACGACCTCTCGCACTTCACGCTCTCCGACATGACGCGGTGTGGGACGCAGCTTCGAAAGCTCGGAGCGGGCGCGGCGAGCATGGAGGAAGTTGCAGGGCGAGTCGTCCGGACGCTGCATGGATCGCTCGGCGCGCCTGACCGGGTCAGCCCGGGCTGCGCGCTCGTGCGGCTGTTCGTGACGATGCAATACGCCGACCTCGAACCCGAACTGCGTGCGGCAGCATCAACGGCCCTCGGTGGCGCCAACGCAGCTCCTGAGATGAAATGCCTCACCTTGCTCGGGACCGCCGGTGAAGAGCCACACTGGAACTCGCGGCGAACGTCGGCAGGCCACCGCGCGCTTCCCCTGCCGAGCGAGGAAGGCATCGCGCGGTCGCCGATGATCGCGCAGCTCATCCGCCAGCTCGGCGTCGAGGCGGCGACGCTGGTGGCACCCGATGCCGCGTTCATGGTGGATAGGACCCAGCACAGCTTCAACGTCTTTCATGTCCTGGAAGCCAGGGGAAGCCCGCACATTCCGGCACAGGGCGAGTTCGTGATTCCCTACGGCATCAGGTCGGTCCTCGGGTTCGGGGGCCTGTTCCCGACGGGTGACCTGTTCGCGACGATTTTGTTCGCGAAGTGCCCGATCGCGCGCGAGACGGCGGATCGGTTCAAGACGCTGGCACTCAACGTCAAGGTTGCGCTGCTGCCGCACGTCGGGCGCGTCTTTTCGTGAGCGGGGTGGCGGAGGCGATGGCAGGGCAGGGGAACGCAAGTGCAGGCCGCGCGCGGCTCGGAGAGCTGGAGTTGGCGCGTGCGCAGATTGCGGCACTCGAGCAGCTCCTGGACGTCCACGAGCAGACCTCGCTCGAGCAGGCCGACAGTCTCGAGCGGGCCCAGGCCGACCTGCAGCGCGTGTTCATGCAGGCGCCCGCCGCGATCGCGACGATGCGCGGCCCCACGCACATCTTCGAGACGGTGAATCGCCTGTTCGTCCAGGTGATCGGCGAGCGCGATTTCATCGGCCGTACGGTGCGCGATGTGATGCCCGAGCTGCAGGGCCAGCCGTTCTTCGACATGCTCGACGGGGTCTATCGGAGCGCGCAGCCGGTCGTCGGAAACGAAGTGCCGGCGATGATCCGTCGGCACGACACCGGGCAGGCCGAGCAGCGCTACTTCAACTTCGTCTATCAACCCCTGTTCGCTGCCGACGAGAGCGTGATGGGGACCATGGTGCACGCCGTCGATGTGACCGTGCAGGTTCGCGCCCGGATCGAGGTCGAGGAGGCGGCCGAGGAGCTGCACCGGCTCACGGCCGCGCTGGAGCGGAGCAACACGGATCTCGACCAGTTCGCCTACGTCGCGTCGCACGACCTCAAGGCACCGCTTCGCGGGATCGGAAACCTCGCCCAGTGGATCGAGGATGACCTGTCCGCCGTGCTCACCGACGAGACGCGTTCGCACATGACGCTGCTCAAGGGGCGCGTGCAGCGCATGGAAGCGCTGATCGATGGCATCCTCGCCTATTCGCGCGCCGGCCGGACCGCGGGCCACGAGGAACAGGTCGATGTCGGACGGATGCTGTCCGATGCGCTCGAGCTGATGCAGCCCGCACCCCACATCAGGGTCCGCATCGGCGCGATGCCGACGCTGCGCACCGATCGCGTGCAGCTCCAGCAGGTGCTGATGAACCTGATCGCCAACGCGATCAAGCATGCTGTGGCCGCCGAGCCGGTCATCGAGGTCTCGGCGATCGAGACGCCCGAGGGGTGGGAGTTCGCCGTCGCCGACAATGGGCCCGGGATCGCGCCTGAATATCACGAGCGTATCTGGCAGATCTTCCAGACACTGGTCGCGCGCGACAAGGTCGAGGGCACGGGCATCGGCCTGTCGCTGGTGAAGAAGATCGTCGAGGGACGCGGCGGCCGCGCATGGGTCGAGTCGG
>JANOCW010000085.1:0-19476 GCA_031412375.1 Gemmatimonadaceae bacterium
GTCTTCGCCATCGACGGTCATCCAGAGCGCCCGCGGGGGGCTGGATCCTACCGCCTCGAGGGTCGCGCCGCGGATGCGCGGGTGTTGTTCTCGTACGCCTTCGAGCCCGCGGACGTGGACCATGCGCCGACTGTTCGGCAGTTCCTGTTCGCGATCCCTGCGTCCCCTGACCTCGAAGCCGCGCTCGCCGAGGTGACGGTGCGCGGCCCGATGGGCACCGCATCGCTTGGGCGGGCGCCGGCGGCGACCGCGCCGGGCGCGCCCTCCATCAGCGTGAGAGTCGCGCCGCCACAGCGCGTCGCGGGCGGGGTGACCGTATCGTGCGCCGATCCTGCGGCGCGCGGCATTCTCGTCCTGGATGCGAACAGTGGTGCCGTCCGCGCGATGTCGAGCGGTAGTGCCGTGCGTGTCGCGGTTGCGGCGGGAACGCGGCTCTCCGTCCTGTGCACCGATGGGATTCGCACGGCGCGCGAGAGCGTGATCGCGCCGTAGGCGAGCCGCCCAGCGGGAGCGCGTCGGGGGTCGTCAGCGCCGGACGGGCTCGCCGAGCTGTGCCTGCTTCCTCACGTACTCGGCAACGGCGCCGTGGGTTGCCCACCACACTTTTCCTGCGCCTTTCGCCTCGATGTGCGCGATGAGCAGTTCGAGGGCGACCATCCGCGACCGGTGCCCGATGACGTGCGGATGCATCGTCAGCACGAGCATCGTGCCCTCGTCGTATGCCTTGTCGAACTCGTCGATCCATACCTGGGCGACGTCGCGCGGCGCGCTGTAGCGCTCACCCTGCGGATTGAACAGCGGGGCGTCGTCGAGAATCCACTCGACCGGGATCTCCACGATCCCCGTGGGCTTTCCCTCCTGGAGGAGCTCGTACGCGCGATCGTCCGCCATCAGGGAGCTCTCGTAGCGAAAGCCGAGATCGCGGAGGATCGACATCGTGTTCGGGCTGAAGTTCCAGCTCGGTGCGCGGTAGCCCGTCGGCTTGCTTCCGGTCATGCGGGTCAGGTCCGCCAGCGCCCGCGTCACGAGCGCGCGCTCGACCGAGTCGGGGAGCGTCGCGTTCATCTCGTGAATCCAGCCATGCACTCCGAACTCGTGTCGCCCGCTCTTCTTGATGATGTCCGCCATCCCCGGCGTGATCGCGAGGCTCACGGACGGGATGAAGAACGTCGCGGGGATCCGCTTCGCGTCGAGGAGGCGGACGATGCGCTCGAGGCCGACGCGCGCGCCGTACTGCATCTGCGAGAGGGACCCGACGGTCGGTTCGCCGTATCGGATGGCGATCGTCTCGTTGTCCACGTCGAACGAGAGCAGCACGGCGGCCCGTGCACCGCCGGGCCAGGATGCCGGTTGCAGCGACCGGCCCGCGCGCACCGAGTTCACGACGGTCGTGACGCTGTCCATCGTCCATTGCCAGCCCGGCTTGGCGGTCGTGACCGGAACGGGCTGCGCCTGTGCGAGCAGCATCGCGGGCAGGACGCCAGGCAGGACGGCGAGCCCGCGCAGGAGTGTCGGAATCATTTCCGGAATCAGTCGAGGGTGGGAGATCGAGCGGTGGGGAGCAGCGCTGAACGCAGGATTGATCATGGGCAGCGGGTGCGATGGCCGCTAGTTGCGGAGCGGCCGAGGCCTCGCGCACCCTTCTTGCTTTCGGTATATCTTCGGGTACCTTCTCTTCCCCTGCTTTGACTCTGGCCCCGCCGCCCTTCCCTCGCTCCGTTACCCAGTGCCCGCTTCCGTCGCCGCCCTCCGCGCGCTCATCAACCAGCGCTTCCCGGATGCCGCGCCGATCACCCACCGGTCGACGGATCCGGTCGCATCCGGAGTCGCCGAGCTCGACCGGATCCTGCCAGGGGGTGGATTCCCACGCGGGAAGCTGAGCATCTGGGAGCCGAACGGCGGCGTTTCCGCCACCCTCCGGGCCGCGTGTCGTTCCACGCTCGCGAACGGGGAACGAGCCGCCTGGATCGACGCCGCCGGCGTGATCACCGGTCCCGCCTGGGACGACGGCCCCCTGCTTTTTCGCCCGCAGGACCGCCTCCACGCGCTGCGTGGTGCCGAGGAGCTCCTGAATTCCGGCGGATTCAGCCTCGTCGTCCTGACGGGTGCCGAGCCGCAGGGGACGGAGACCGTGAGGCTCACTCGTGCGACC
Organism: Gemmatimonadaceae bacterium; assembly: GCA_031412375.1. Classification (GTDB taxonomy): domain Bacteria; phylum Gemmatimonadota; class Gemmatimonadetes; order Gemmatimonadales; family Gemmatimonadaceae; genus JANPKQ01. The sequence goes on from JANOCW010000085.1 coordinate 2,153, forward strand.
CGGGATGGCGGAGGGGCACTGGTGGCCCTGACCGCCAATGCCTCGATGGCGAGCCTTCGCCTCACCTCGCGCCTCCTTCCGCACAGCTACCGCTGGCGCCTCGATCCCTTCGGTGATCCGGCCGAGGCGAGGCTCGTCATCATGCGCGCCCGCGCGCGCACCCTGGGATGGAATGCGGCGACCGAGTTTCCGATCGCCGTGATGCACACCGACCTGCGCTCCGCGCTCGAGCCCGGGCTGGCGGATCGACGCGGGCTTCGGCGCTGAGAGCGTGCTGCTCTCTCAGCCGAGGAATATCAGGGCCGCGTCACCGTCGCCGTGAGTGTTGCGCCATTGTACGCCTCCGACCCGTACAGCAGAATGAACCAGTCCCCGGCCGGTGGGTTGGTGAGGATACAGCTATCGTCGTTGCCGAAGTTGAGCGACTCGCAGTCGTCGACGCTGGTCTCCGTCGGCGGGGACCCACGACGGACGAGTATGTCCACGTCACCGCTGCCGCCGGCCGTCGTCACCGTGAGCCGGGTCGCGCCCGCTGCCACGGGAATTCGATAGAGCTTCTGGCTGTTGAACGCGCCGGATATGCTCACCGGGGTCCCGCTGGTGAGCAAGGTGACCGCGCCGGGCCCGGTCGGATCATCGTCGTCGCCACAGGCGGCGAGCGCGAGTGAAAACACGAGGGCGGAACGGGCCAGTAGACGGATCATGCAAGAACTCCTGGTGCTGCGATGTGGGCTGTGAGCGTGGAGTGGTCGGCGTTTGCAACCACTCCGATGACTGGGAAGTGGCGATGGCTGCGAACCTAGGGGGCTGGCGAGAGGTCCGCCATAGCCATGGCACTATCTCATGCTTGCTTTCGGCATATGTTCGGGTACATTTGCCTCCCCACAGCTCATCGGGTCTCTCACCACCCCCTCGCGTGTCTGCCTATGTCTGCCTCTGGAGCCCGGCCTGGCAGGCCGCCGCGGACTCCGCCGCCCAGCTCGCTCCCGCCCTCCTGACGTGCGTCCCGCGGATCGCCCAGCGCGATGGAGTACTCTGGGCCGACGGTCGGGGCATGGATGGCATCGCGCTGAGCGCTGCGCTGATCACCCTCCTCGAGCAGCGGGCTTCCGGCCACGACATTCGCATCGGGCTTGCAACTATTCCTATAGTTGCTCAAGTCGCGGCCACGCGTGGCGATGCGCCGCTCACCCGCGTCAAGGTGGGCGAGGACCGTGCGTTCCTCGCCCCATTCCCCCTCGACGTGCTGCACCCCGAGCCGAAGCTCGACCGGCTCCTCGAAGGCATTGGGGTCGCGACCTGCGGAGAGCTCGCCGCGCTCACCCGTGAATCCGTCGAAGTCCGCCTCGGACCCGAAGGCGTGGACCTCTGGTTCCTCGCCCGCGCCGATGACCCGCGGCCGATCTTCTCCAGGATCCCGCGCGCACTCCCCCATGCATCCCTCGAATGGGAGGACTACACCCTCCGCGATCCGGAACGCCTCCTCTTCATCATCAACTCGCTCGCCGAGCGTGTCTGCGTCCAGCTCGGCCAGCGCGGTGAAGGCGCGCGCGAGATCGCCCTCGTCCTCTCCCTCGCCAACGCCGAGACGCGCACGGAAGCGCTGCGCTTCGCGCGGCCCACGGCGAGCCGCAAGCTGTGGATCCGGCAGGTCCGCCAGCTCCTCGATCGCATCACTCTGCCCGATGCGGTCACCGGGGTCCTGCTGCGCGTCGAAGCAGTCGCCGGCCTGCACGGCCCCCAGGGCGACCTCTTCGACCGCGGCTTCGCCAGCGCCGGTGCCACCGAGCAGACACTCGGCGACCTCATCGATGATCAGGGCGACGTGCTGCTCGCGCCGGAGACCGGCAACCATCCACTCGCCGAACAGCGCACGCGCTGGGTTGCCCGGACGCCCGCGACACTCTCCCAGCCGGGCATGCCTGCGGGCCGGACGGTCACCATCGCGCCGCGTTTGACGCTCCAGCTCCTCCCGAAACCGAAGCCGATCGCGGTGAAGACGACGACGCGGCGTGATCATCAGCGGCCCGTGAGCTACCAGCAGGAAGACGGGGGATCCTATGACATCCTCGATGCGGCGGGCCCCGATCGCGTATCCGGTGGCCAGTGGGAGACGACCTACGCGCGGGAATACTTTCGCTGCGTGCGCGAGGATGGGCTCCTCGTCTGGATGTATCGTGATGCGCGGAACGAGGATTGGTACGTGCATGGGTGGTGGGATTGACTCACCCCCCCACCACCGGCGCTTGACCCTCCTGACCGCCACGGCTACACTCAACGAACAACCGATAGCGAGTCGTGGTGATTTGCCGCCTATTGCCGCCACGTAAAACAACGAGCTAAAACGCGATCGTGCCCGGCGGCTCCTCGTCCGGGCACTTTTCGTTTCCGAGACGCGCTTGGCGGCGCCTTCTCTTTCGTGAGATGTACGCCATGGCCCGCACGCTCCACCCGGAAACGCTCGCGATCCGCACGCAGACTGCCCGGTCCGCGCAGCGCGAGCACGCGGTCCCGCTCTATCTCACGTCGAGCTTCGTGTTCGACGACGCGGAGCAGGCACGCGCCCTCTTCGCTGATGAGATCCAGGGAAACATCTACAGCCGCTTCACCAATCCCAACGTCGACGAGCTCGTCGAGAAGCTCTGCCTTCTCGAAGGCGCAGATGCCGGAATTGCGACGGCGACAGGGATGGCAGCCGTGTTCGCATCACTCGCCGGCCTCCTGTCCAGCGGCGACCACATTGTCGCGTCCCGCGCGCTCTTCGGCTCCACCCACCAGCTCCTCACGAAAGTCCTGCCCCGCTGGGGAATCACGACCACCTACGTCGATGCGAGCGCGCCGCCGGATGCCTGGGCGGCCGCGGTGCGTCCCGACACGAAGCTCGTGTTCGTCGAGACACCATCGAACCCCGGCCTCGAGCTCGTCGACCTCGCGGCGGTCGGCGCGCTCTGCAGGAACCGGAACCTGATCTTCGTCGTCGACAACTGCTTCTGCACACCGCTCCTCCAGCAGCCAATCCGCCACGGCGCTGACGTCATCATCCACTCGGCGACGAAGTACATCGATGGCCAGGGACGGACGATGGGGGGCGCGGTCGTCGGCGCCGCGAACCGCATCGCCGACATCCGCTTCTTCGCACGGCAGACCGGACCCTCCCTCTCTCCATTCAACGCCTGGATCCTCTCGAAGTCGCTCGAGACGCTGGGCGTCCGCATGGAGCGCCACGTCGCCAACGCGCTGCGCGTCGCCCAGCACTTCGATGGACACGCCGACGTGGTCCGCGTGCGCTACCCCTTCCTCGAGAGCCATCCACAGCATGCGCTGGCCCGCCGGCAGATGTCCGGCGGCGGTGGCATCGTCGTCCTCGAGCTCGACGACCTCGCTCGTGCGCAGCGCACCGCAGACGCCCTCGAGCTCGCCTCACACACCGGCAACCTCGGCGACACCCGCACCATCGTCACGCACCCCGCATCCACGACGCATGCGAAGCTCACCGAGGAAGACCGCGCGCGCGTCGCGGTCACGCCGGGCCTCATCCGGGTGTCCGTCGGTCTCGAGCACGTCGACGACATCATCGCCGATCTCGATCAGGCACTGATGCGAAGTCGCCCGTCGCCCTCCGATGCGAAGCCGGTGACGTCGAGCGTCGCCTCCGGCAGGACCACATGACGCGCATCGCCCCTTCCAGCGGAGCCGACCACACCGACGTGATCCTCCTCGGTGTCGGCGCCATCGGCCGCGAGCTCCTCGTCCAGCTCGAACGGGAATCCGCAACGAGACCCTCGCTTCGCATCTGTGCCCTGATCGATCGATCCGGCTACCTCTTCGATCCCAAGGGTCTTCCGCGCCGCGAGCTCCTTCGCGCCGCGGCGCAGAAAACCGCCGGCGGAAAGCTCGCGTCCATGGACGGCGGACGCACGGGAACAGCGTGCGAAGCGCTCGCAGCAATCGCGACACATTCGCTGTCGTCGCCCGTGCTCGTCGACGCGACCGCCGCCGAGACCACCGCGTTGCTCGAAGTCTCGCTCGCCCGAGGGTGGGACATCGTCCTTGCGAACAAGATCCCGCTCGCCGGGAGCCAGGACTCAGCCGATCGTCTCGTCGCGGCCGCACGTGAGCATGGGCGACAGATCCTTCACGAGGCGACCGTCGGGGCGGGGCTTCCGGTGATCGACACCGCGCGCAAGCTCGTCCGGACAGGCGACCGCATTCTCCGCGTCGAAGGCTGTCCCTCAGGTACGCTCGGCTATCTGTTCGGTGAGCTCGGCCGCGGACGGTCCTTCTCCAGCAGCTTGGGAAGCGCGGTCGCTGCCGGCTATACCGAGCCCGACCCGCGGATCGACCTCTCGGGTCTGGATGTCGCCCGCAAGGCAATCATCCTCGCACGCATGATTGGGTACCGCGGGGACCTCGCCGACATCGCCGTCGAGTCGCTGGTTCCGCACGAGCTCAGCCGGATCGCCACGGCGGAGTTCCTGGAGCGCGCCGGGGAGCTCGACGCGGCCTGGGAGGCGAGAGTGCGGGCCGCCGCCACGCGCGGACGAGTGCTGCGGTACCGCGCGCGAGTCACCCGGCGGTCTGTCGTCGTGGGCCTGGTCGCGCTGCCCGTGAGCGATCCACTCGCCTCGCTCAGCGGAACGGACAACCAATTCGCCTTCACCACGACGCGCTATCGCGAGCAGCCGCTCGTCATCCGCGGGCCGGGCGCGGGGCCAGCAGTCACCGCTGCCGGTGTCCACAACGATCTCCTGCAGGTCGCTGAGCGGCGTGCGGGGCACGGCTCGCTTCCTCGCCCCGAACGGCGACGGTCCCCTCGCATCGCAGTCGCATGAGCATGTCGAGCCTGGCAGAAGCATCGTTCAGCGCGACGCTCATTCTCGAGAGCACCGATCCGCTTGAATTCGGCGGCCGGCTCGACCGCTACGCCGTCGGCTTCCGGCAGTACGGCGATCGTAGCCTGCCCCTCGTCATCACCCTCGGAGGGATCTCTGCGGGCAGGCACGTCACCGCCAGCGCCGACGACCAGCGACCCGGCTGGTGGGAAGGCTTCGTCGGGGATGGCCTCGCGATCGACACGACGAAGTTTTCCGTGCTCGGCATCGACTGGCTGGGTGGCTCCGGTGCATCGACCGGACCTGCCCGCCGCATCGGAGACGAGCCTGCTCCTCCATTCCCGCCAATCGGTACCCGCGACCAGGCTCGCGCCATCGTCGCGGTGCTCGACCGCCTCGGCGTCCAGCAGGCCTACGCGATCGTCGGCGCCTCATACGGTGGAATGGTCGCGCTCTCCTGCTCGGTGCACTTCCCCGATCGAATCGCGCGTTCGGTGGTCATCAGCGCCGCGCACCGCACGCATCCGATGGCGACGGCGCTTCGCAGCCTGCAGCGCGGCGTGGTTCGGCTCGGCCTCGAAACGGGACGAACGGCCGATGGCCTCGCGCTCGCGCGCGGGATCGCGATGACGACGTACCGAACCGCCGAGGAGTTCGTGGAGCGGTTCGATGCCGAGCCGCAATGGTCGGCCGAGGGCGCGCGCTTTCCAGTCGAGGCGTATCTCGACCACAGCGGCCGGCGGTTCGCCGAGTCATTCTCGGCGGAGAGTTTCCTGTGCCTGTCGGAGTCGATCGACCTGCACTGGATCGATCCGGGCGCGGTGCGGACGCCGACGACGCTCATCGCCGTGGCCGGTGATACCCTCGTTCCGGCGTGGCAGATGGCAGCCCTGCGCTCCGAGCTCCGCGTGCAGACCGAGTGGCACCTCGTCGAATCGATCTATGGCCACGATGCCTTCCTCAAGGAAGTCGAGGCCATGTCGGCGATCATCATCGACACACTGCGGTAGGACGGTCACGCTCCGCTCTCGCCATTCTCCAGGTTTCGGTATATGTTCGGTTCATGGGATATATCGAGCTTCGGGCGCACACGGGCTTTTCCTTCGGGGACGGCAGCGCCACGCCTGAAGCGCTCGTCGTCCGCGCCAAACAGCTCGGCTACCCCAGCCTGGGGATCACCGACTCCGCCGACCTGGGAGGGATCGTCCGCTTTGCCCTCGAGGCGACGACGACGCTCAAGAGCCCGCTCTGCCGTCACGCGTCGCATCACTCGGAAGAGCCTTGCGCGAGTTGTGAGCGGACCCTGCGGCCGATCATAGGCACGGAGATCAACGTCATTATAGGACCACTCGGTCCAGTCACTCCGCTTAAAAGTCGGATAACTTCCTCATTTCCTGGACCGTTGAGTCCTATTGGTTCGAGAAAGAGTCGAGCAATTCGCGCGAATGGGTATCCGGTCGCTCTGCTCGCCCGTACGGGGATCGGGTATCGAAACATTGCTTCGCTGATTACCAGTGCGCGGGTTGGGGAGTGGGAGCGGTGGAGCCTGGAGGGGCAGGCGGATCGTCGAGGCCGGCCCGTGCTGACGTGGGCGCAGATCGCCGAGCGTTCGGAGGGAGTTCACCTGCTCACGGGTCCTGCCTCCGGTCCGCTGGCGACGCTGATTCGCCGCGGGGATGATCGGGGTGCCGAGCTACTAGTCAAGCAGTTGCTGGGAATCTTCGGTGATCGCCTGGCGGTGGAAGTACAGCTTCACAACACCGGCGGCTCGGAGAGTGCCCTCGCCGGATCACTGATCGACCTCGCGAATCGCGTGGGAGCGCCATGGGTCGTGACCAACGATCCGCGCTATCTCGACGACACAGGCCGGCTCGTGCACGACATGCTCACCGCGATCCGTCACGAGGTCGACATCGACACGGCGACGGAGCGCGGGCTGCTGCACCCCAACGGGGAGTGGCGCCTCCAGGCTCCCGAGCGCATGGCGCTGCGGTGGCGCGGCCGGGAGGAGGGGCTCCGCGAGAGTGAGCGGATCGCCGAGGAGTGCGGGTTCGCCATGGATTGGCTGCGTCCGCCGTTGCCGGAGTATGTCGTTCCCGCGCCGCACGACAACGACTCCTGGCTGCGGCAGCGGACGCTCGAGGGGGCGCGGGAGCGGTGGGGGAATGTGCTCAGCGACCGTGAGCAGGGGCAGATCGACCACGAGCTCGCCCTGATCCGGAAGCTCGGCTTCGCGGGGTTCTTTCTCGTGATGTGGGACGCCGTGCACTTCGCCCGGACGCAGAACATCCTCTGTCAGGGGCGCGGAAGTGCGGCCAACTCTGCGGTCGCGTACTGCCTGGGCATCACCGCCGTGGACCCGGTGAAGCACGGGCTGCTCTTCGAGCGCTTCCTCTCGGAGACGCGGATCGACGGCAAGACCGATGCGCCCGACATTGACGTGGACATCGAGCACGACCGGCGGGAGGAGGTGCTCAACTATATGTATAGTAATTACCAGCGCTCCCACGCCGCGATCACCTGCACCGTCCAGACCTATCGCGCCCCCAACGCGGTCCGGGATGCCATGCGCGCGTTCGGCTACCCCGTGCCGCTCATGACCAGCATCTCCAAGCGGCTCCAGCACGTCGAGCCCGCGGAGGGTGCGCTGCGCATTCGGGAGAAGCTGGCCGCCTACGTCGGTCTCGACGTCGGGAATCCGCGGGGAAAAGCGCTCCTGACCGCGATCGCCGGATTCGAGGGACTGCCCCGGCTCCGCTCCACCCACGTCGGGGGATTCGTCCTCTCCTCCCAGCCACTGGGCGACCATCTCCCGATCGAGCAGACGACCATGGGCCGCACCATCGTCCAGTTCGACAAGGACGACCTCGACGCGCTCGGCATCCCGAAGTTCGACTTCCTCGGACTCGGCGCCCTCTCGCTGGTGCGCCGCAGCTTCGACGTCATCGAGCGGCGGACCGGCACGCGACCGGAGCTCTACCACATGCCACAGGGCGATGCGAAAACCTATGCCCTGATTGGCCGAGGGGAGACGATCGGCACCTTCCAGATCGAGAGCCGGGCGCAGATCGCGTCGATCCTCCATACGAAGCCCGAGAAGCTGTATGACATCGTCGTCCAGGTCGCGCTCATCCGCCCCGGTCCGATCGTGGCGAAGTTCGTCCACCCGTACACGGAGCGCCGCCTGGGGCGTGAGCCGGTGACCTACGCGCATCCGGCGCTCGAGCCGATTTTGAAACGCACCCAGGGGATCCCGATCTTCCAGGAGCAGGCCATGGCCACGGCCATGACCCTGGGCGGCTACACCGGCTCCGAGGCTGATGAGCTGCGCCGGACGATGGGCAACCAGCGGAAGAAGGGCCGGCTGGAGCGTGCACTGGCGAAGCTCGAGGGGCGGATGATCGAGCGCGAGGTGACGCCGGAGGTCGCGAAGCGGATCTGCGACGATCTCATGAGCTTCGCCAACTATGGATTCCCTGAATCCCATGCCTGGAGCTTCGCGCTGATCTCCTACGCGACGTCATATCTGAAGGCGCATCACCCGGCGGAGTTCTTTCTTGGGCTGCTGAACTCCTGGCCGATGGGCTTCTATCCAGTCTCGACTCTCATTCATGACGCCAAGCGTAATGGCGTTGATGTGCGGCCTCCATGTCTTCGTGACGGCGCTTGGGAGTGCACATTGGAGGAAACAACTGAGCCGACCAGACCGGCACTGCGCATCGGATGGCGGCACATTCATGGGGTCGGAGCGACGCTCACCGAGATCATTCGGACGGCTCACGCTGCCCGACCCTTCGGTTCGATCGAGGACGTCGTCCATCGAGCTCGGCTCAACCGAACGGATGCGCTCGCGCTGGCGCGCGCGGGAGCGTTCGGGGGCTGGGAGGGCGATCGGCGCCGAGCGGCGTGGGAGGCGTTACGGGCGGTTGGTGATACGCTGCCCCTCGCGCCGACGCACCACGTTCCGCACGAGCCCCCCGCCCTCAGCACGACGGAGCTGATCTTCCTCGACTACTCCACGGTAGGCGCCAGCATCCACGGCCACCCGATGCAGTCGGTGCGCGAGCGCCTCCGCGGGTGGGGCGCGCTGGACAGCCGGGACCTGCAGTCGATGCACGCGAGCGGGCGCCGGATCGTCGTCGGCGGCCTGGTGACCGTCCGTCAGCGCCCCGAAACGGCGAACGGGACCATCTTCCTGCTCCTCGAGGATGAGCATGGGCTGATCAACGTCGTGGTGCCCAGCCAGCTCGTGGAGAGCAACGAGGAGGTCGTGAAGCGGGCGCCGTTCATCCTGGTCCAGGGGCGTTTCGAGCGCGACGGCAACGAGATCAGCGTGATCGGCGGGCGGTTCCGGAAGCTGGACGTGCAGGGAATCGTGCACCGGTCACGGGATTTTCACTGATGACCCACCCTCCCTTTGCGAGGATGAGCTCTCAGCTTCCCGCTCTTCAGCTTGTCGCTGGCACCTCGCTCGTCCGATCGTAAGTGCCGGGGATGCGGCTCGACGCTACGAGCTGAAAAGATGAAAGCTGTTTTCGCTCGCGTCGTGAGGGGTTAGCCGTGAGCCGACAGTATTCCAGTATCAAGCTTCCGGCTGCCTTTGGCGCGGGAGTCGAGTCGAAAACGGCGAGGTGCCAGCGGCAAGCTGAAGAGCCGGGAGCTGCGAGCCTTGCAACCAGCCAGGGTCGACGTACCGGCAAGCTGAGCGCGGACGACCATGATCCGTCATCAACGTCGGGCCACCGACGCGCGGCGCAACGGAGCAGGCGTGGTCCGCCGCTCGACCCACGCGAGAAGCGCGTCGACGATCAGGGCCAGGGCGGCGGCTGGAATCGCGCCTGAGAGAATGAGCCTGCTATCCGCGAGGGCCAGGCCGGTGGCGATCGGTTCACCGAGGCCCCCGGCGCCGATGAACGCGGCCAGCGTCGCGGTGCCGACGCTGATCACGGCGGCGGTGCGGATCCCTGCCATGATCCCGGGTGCAGCGAGCGGAGTGCGCACCTGCTGGAGAATCTGGCCGCGGGTCATCCCCAGGGCGTGGGCAGCGAGCACCGCGTTGGGGTCGGCATCGCGGACGCCGGTGTACGTATGCCGGACGATCGGGAAGAGACCGTAGAGCCAGAGCGCCACCAGCGCCGGGATCACGCCAATGCCAAGCACAGGGACCATGAATGCGAGCAGCGCGATCCCGGGGATCGTCTGAATGACGCCGAGGACGCGGATGACCGGCTCCGCGGCGCGACGCCTGCCCTCGAGCCAGAGGCCCAGCGGCACGCCGACGAGAATCGCCCCGAAGAGCGAAATACCGACGAGCAGGAGGTGGCGCGCCGCAGCCGCTCCAAGCTCGCCACGCCGGTCCTGAAGAAAGCCGGCGAATGATCGTCCTCGCGTCGCGCGTCCGGAATCGCCAATCGTGGGCGCGCCGGGGGCCGTGAGGGCGAGCGCGTCAAGCGCCTCGTGGGCGACAGTGGCAATCGACTCTCCATTCACTTCCACGCGTGCGTTCTGCGACCGCATCATCACGACGTCGATACGGCCGCTCAGCTCCGTCAGGGCGGCGACGGCGCGCGAATCGTCGCGCTGCAACCGCGGGCCCACGAGCAACGAGGCCTCGTAGGGCGGGAAGAACCGCCGGTCGTCCTCGAGCACGACGAGGTCGTAGCGAGCGATGAGCCCGTCCGTCGAATATCCGTCCACGACATCCACGGCTCCGTCCACGAGTGCGCGATACTTGAGCGCCTGGCCGAGCGGGCGAACGGTGGCGAAGCGGAGGCCGTAGGCGCGTTCGAGGCCGGGAAGTCCGTCGTCGCGGCCGATGAAGTCGGGTGTGAAACCCGCCGTGAGTCTCGATGCAACCCGTCCCAGATCGGTGAGCGTACGCAGGGAGTGTCGCTGCGCGGTCGCCCGGCTCACGGCGATGGCGTAGGTATTCTCGAAGCCGATCGGAGGGAGCCAGCGAATGCCGAACCGTGCGCCGAACACGCGCTGCAACGTGTCGAAGAGCGCCCGCGGGTCGATGATGGGCTGCGCCGCGAGGATCGCGATGAGACCGGTGCCCGTATACTCGGGATAGACATCGATCGCACCCGAGCGCAGCGCCGCGAACGCAACCTCGGTCGCGCCCAGCCCCGGCCGGCGCTCAACCGGGATGCCGCGCGCCTCGAGCAGCTGGGCCGACATCTCGGCGAGCAGGTACGATTCTCCGAAGGGCTTCGAGGCAATCACAACCGGTCGCGCCGACTCCGGAGCTCGAACGCTCGGCTGGGCATGCACGAGCGACGCCGCGAACGCGCCGACAATGGTGGCCAGGCCGAGCGTCGCCCTCACGAGGTTACTCCGGATCGCGACAGCAGCTCGGCGACGTAGGGCGTGGCTGGATGTCCGACCAGCTCATCCGGGGCCGCGGTCTGCTCGAGGCGACCGTCGCGCAGGACGGCAACCGCGCTCGCGAGCATCAATGCCTCGCGGAGGTCGTGGGTCACGAGGACTACCGTCAGCGGACGCGCGGCGCGGATTGCGAGGAGAGTCTCACGCAGCTCATGGCGAGTGATCGCATCGAGTGCACCGAACGGCTCATCGAGCAGCATGATCCCCTGGCCGCCCGCGAGCGCGCGGGCGAGTGCCACGCGTTGCCGCTGCCCGCCTGACAGCTCATGCGGCCAGCGATTACCGAGCACCGCGGGGTCGAGCCCAACGAGAGCGAGCACTTCGTCTGCCCGCCGATTCGCGTCCTCAAGACCGACGAGACGCGGGACGAGCGCGGCGTTCCGGCGAACATTCCAGTGGGGAAGGAGGCCGTCCCCCTGCGGGACGTAGCCGATCCCCCTCCGGAGGATGACGGCATCGCGCGACCGTATGTCGGCGCCGTCGATGAGTATGCGTCCGCCGTCGGGCTCCTCGAGCCGGTTGAGGCACTTGAGGAGGGTGCTCTTCCCCGCTCCGCTCTCTCCGACGAGCGCGAGGCAGCCGCCGGCCGGCACCTCGAGCGTGACCTCCGCGAGCGCAACGACGCTCCCCCAGGCCTTCGAGATTCGCTCGATCGAGAGCGCAGGCGCCGTAGCAGGGCGGTTGGTCGGCAGGATCGGGGCGGCCAAGGGGGAGCGCAATGATACTCCACGACTACTCGACGCAGCAAACTACCGTCAAGGTCGAGGAAGACTCGGAGCAGATCACCGGAACGCGGATGAGCGGCTCAAGGGTCGTCAGTCACCGGTCATCAGTTACTGACCGACTGATGACCGGTGACTGACCACTGTTCACTCCGTTTTCCGCTCCCCATCCTCACTCCGCGCGAATCGCCGTCATTGGATCGATGCGACTCGCTCGACGCGCCGGGATTGCGCACGCGAGGAAGGCGATCACCGTGAGAAAGAGGGCCATCAGGCCGAAGGTGACGGGGTCGAGGGGGCTCACCTCGAACAGGATCGACGAGAGCAGGCGAGTCGTCGCCAGGGCGAGCGTCAGACCCAGTGCGACTCCAATGAGGGCGAGCCGCATCCCATCCCGAATGACCAGGCCCATCACATCGCTCGCCGTTGCGCCGAGCGCGAGACGCACTCCGGTTTCGCGCTTCCGCTGGTTCACCGTGTACGAGAGCACGCCGTAGATCCCGGCACTCGCCAGCACCAGCGCGAGTGCGCCGAACGCGCCGAGCAGCAGGGCGCGATACCGCGGCTCGGCGACCGACTCGCCGATGAGGCGCTCCATCGTCTGGACTTCATGCAGGGGGATCTGCGGATCGATCGCGGTGACTGCGGCACGGACGGCGGCGACCTGAGCGAGCGGGTCGCCGGAGGTGCGTGCAACGAGGTACATCGATCGCCACCAGAGCGCCTGCTTGAAAGGCACGTAGATCGTCGGCTCGGGGCCGGCGCCGAGCCCGGCGTACTTCACATCGGGGACAATGCCGACGATCGTGAGCCGCTCCGCATCGGGATCAGGATCACCGGTCTGGATCCAGCGGCCGAGGGCTTCGGTACCCGGAAATGCCTGGCGGGCGAAGGTCTCGTTGACGATCGCGACGCCTGGCGCGCTGTCGCGATCGAAGTCGGTGAACGCGCGGCCGCGGCGTAGCGGAATCCCGAGCGCCTTGAAGTACTCCGGGCTCACGAGGAGCTCTTCCGCGACCGGTGCCGATTCGCCCTTCGCGTAGACCTTCCCTTCCGGCGTGAACGGGTTGTGCATGATGAGACGATGCGGCGGCACGGCCATCGATACCGCGGCGCTCGTGACGCCGGGAATCTGGCGCACGCGCCGCATTGCGTCGTCATAGAACGCGTCGACGTGGGAGCCGCGCTGGTAGCGCGCCTCAGGGATCGCGAGCTTGACGATGAGCAGCCCCTGTTCCTGCACTCCTGCCTCGACGCGCTGGAGTCGCAGGAGGCTATTGACCGCGAGTCCCGCCGAGACGAGCACGGTGAGCGCGAGCGCGAACTCGCCGACGACGAGCACCGCGGCGAAGCGACGGCGGCGTGCGCCCTGTGAGCCGCCACGTCCTCCCTCGTGCAGCTCCGCGCCGAGCCGGTCATGGGGGAGCTGGAGCGCGGGCACGAGGCCGATCGCGATGCCTGTGAGGAGGGCAATGCCGGCAGTGAATCCCAGCACCCAGCCGTCGATCCGGATCTCGCGGACGTGCGGCATGTCGCCGGGCATCGCGGTTGCGAGCAGGCCTGTCGCGAAGTAGGCGAGCATGAGGCCGAGCGCTCCGCCGATCACCGCGATGAGAATGCTCTCGGTGACGAGCTGGCGAACCAGGCGGCGTCGGCCCGCGCCGAGTGCGCTGCGCAGTGCGAGCTCGGGCAGACGCGTCGCTGCGCGGGCGAGCGACAGGTTGGCGACGTTGGCCGCCGCCATGAGCAGGATGAGCGCGACCGCCCCGTAGAGGATGAGGACCGTGGCACGCGCGTCGCCGACGAGAGTCGTCTTCAGATCTCCGGCGAGGTACGACCACTGCGGCGGCGAATCGGGATACTGGGCCTTCACGGAGGTGGCGAGCGTTGCGAGCTCCGCCGATGCCTGCGGGAGCGAGACTCCCGGAGCGAGCCTCGCGTAGATGCGCAGCCAGAAGGGCGCCCGGAATTCGGGGGGCTCGAGCTGGAGGACGGGCCAGAGCTGATCCTCCGGGAGATTGGGAAGAGTAAAGCCCGGCGGCATGACGCCGACGATGGTGTGCGACTCGCCGTCGAGCGTGAGCGTCTGGCCGAGTGCGGCCGTGGACCTCTCGAAGCGCTCGAGGAAGAAGCGGTCGCTCAGCACGACGACCCGCGCGCCGCCCTCCTTGTCCTCGACCGACAGCGCGGTGCGGCCAAGCATGGGAGGAACGCCGAGTGCAGGGATGAGTCCCGCAGTGACGAGCGTCGCCTGGACCTGTTCCGCGTCACCGCGACCAGTGAGCGTGATCCCGCCATCGACGTGATCGATCGCGCCGACCGCCGAGAAGCTGCGCGCCTGTTCGGAGACGGCCTTGAAGTCGGCGGTCGAGAAGCCGCCCGAACGCGGGGACGCATCGTTCTTCACCCCGATGTTGACGAGCCGCTCAGGCTCCGCGTACGGCAGTGGCTGGAGGACGATCGCGTTGACGACGCTGAACACCGCGGTGTTCGCCCCGATGCCGAGCGCAAGCGAGAGGACGGCGACCGCGGTAAAGCCCGGCGACTTTCGCAGCATCCTGATGCCGTAGCGGAGATCCTGGCCGAAATCCTCGAACGTCCGGCTGAGGACCTCGTCACGCGCATCGTCCTTGAATCGCTCGCGGCCTCCGAACGAGACGAGCGCCGATCGGCGTGCCTCGACCGGGCTCATGCCGAGCGTGATGTTCTTCGCCGTCTGCTGATCGATGTGGAACTGGACTTCGTCGTCGAGGTCGTGCTCGACGGTCGGTCGCCGCAGCGAGCCGTACAGCCGCATGATGACGTCGCGCAGGGATTCCATGGAAGTCTGCTCCTCGAGTGGGTCAGGTCGTCGACATCTGCAGGACGAGGTTGATGGCGCGCGAGAGGCGGTTCCACTCGCGTAGCTCGACCGCGACCTGCCGGCGACCGGCTGCGGTGAGCCGGTAGTAGCGCGCGCGCCGGTTGTTCTCGGTGATCTTCCATTCGGAGGTGATCCATCCCTGTCGCTGCAGCCGGTAGAGCGCCGGATAGAGGGAGCCCTGGTTCACGAGGAGCTCGTTCCCCGACCATTGTCCGATCCGCTCCGTGACTCCCCACCCGTGCATGGGCTCGAGCTGGAGCGCCTTGAGGACGAGCATGTCGAGTGTGCCCTGCAGGAGGTCACCCTTCGCCTTGTCCCGCTCCTTCTCCGCCATTGGAAGACTCCTCTCGATTGTCTGGAGGAAGGATCGGGGGCCTTCCCTAGATTGTCAAGAGGAGAGACGGAGGAGCCGACGGCTGAACGCTGAGAGCTGACACCTGACGGCTTCGCAGTCCACTCCCTCGCTCGAGTGGGGATCATCACGATCGGACGGAGGGAGCGGACTGCGAAGTGATCAGCCGTCAGCTGTCAGCCGTCAGCTGTCAGCCATCAGCTGTCAGCCTTCAGCTGTCAGAAAGGAGCGAACGACGGTGCCCCGATGCACCCGCGGCGCCCCAGGATCGGAGCGCCGCGAATGCCTTGTCGAGCCGAGTCGCGTGGCGACTCGCCCTACATGATCCCAACGCTGCGGACGCGAAAGTCCACGTTGTCGGAGATCCACTTCCAGAGTGCGGTCTGCTGCTCCGGTGGGAGGCCGGCGCGGTGGTGCCTTTCCCAGGTGGCCATGACTTCGTTGTCCACCGTCCACATCCGAACGCGACGGCGCGGCACCTTCCGCTCCCAGTGCACCGCCGTCGTCGGCGATGGATAGAGCACGCGCACCGTCACGCTCTTGGAGAGGTATTCGAGCTTGCTCACGTCGATCTTCGCGTACTTGCTGAGGCTGTCGTTCTTCTCGACCGGTGTGTCGGGAAGACCATCGGTCAACAGCACGACGTTCAGCGGCGAGAGCACGAGGTTCTGCCGCTTGATCAGCGACGCGACGCGCGTGAAGAACGGATTGAAGTCCGTGTACCCATCATTCGCGGGGTATTCCTTCCGGAGATACGCCGCGATCTGGGAGACGCTCATGTCCTGGAAGGTGTGAATCGGCTGGAACGACTTCGTCTCCTCCGCCGCCGCGCCGCCGATCGAGCCGACGAAGACGGACGTGGGCTGCTTGAGCGTGCCCAGCCCGTGGAGGTGGGCATAGAGGTAGTTCGCCGCGAAGTCGATCGAGCTCTCATAGCGTCCGCCCTTGAGGAAGGAAGCACTGACGTCGATACCGATGACCAGGGTGGAGCGCGCCACCCGGCCGTCATGGGCCGGGGGCGCACAGGCGATCAGCGCGACGAGCGCCGCAACCGCCGTCGTGCGTCCAGTCGCGATGAGGCGTCGCCCCATCGTCCCGCGCGGTCCGCGCATTACGAGGCCACCGCCGTCATGGGATCGCGCGGCGTGCGGACGCCAGGCGTCCACGTGCGCTCGAGCTTCGGCTCGCGTGCCGCATGTCCCGGCACCGCGGCCATCATGTCATCGAGCGTGCGAAACGGGAGCACGAACATCGGGCGGGACTGCACCGTGACGACGGCGAAATTGAGCGCCACCGCGAGAAGTTGCAGCACGGGGAGCGAGAGCAGCTCGAACATCCGCCGCGCTTCCTCGTGGAACCACTTCGTCTCCGCCTTCAGGGCATCGACCGGCGCGCGCCAGAGACCCGGCTCTACCGGAGCTGCGACGAACACGCTCGCGCCATCCTGGCTGATCGTCTGCCGCGACAGGATCGCCAGCAAGGCCGGCGTGCCGAAGCGTCCGAACAGGAACCAGGACATGCCGCGGATGCCCACCCATCCGAACGACGCCAGGGCGAGCGTCGCACCGATGCCGAGCTGCACTTCGCCCCCTGACTGCTGGGCGATCCAGGGCGTGATCGCGTCGATGAGCTCCCGATACAGGAAGATCACCTCGAAGAACATCACGGCGCTTTCGACCACCACCATTTGGATAATCGTCCCGACTCGGCGCGACTTCACGGCGTCACCGAGTACCTGGACGCAGGCGAAGCTGCCCGCGACGAGCATGAACAGGAACAGCCAGAGCAGCGGGGCCATGACGCGCGGGTTCGGCTCGAAGCCGGTCAATCCGGCGAACACTTCGTTCAGCGTCGGCTGCAGCGTGAACGTGAAGACGGTCGCCTCGACCGCCGACCAGATGAGCAGGACAAGGAACGCGATCCACGGCACCCCGGGCTGGAAGTACCGGCGCGATGTCCAGTCGAGCAGCGTCAGCGGCGACCGGAGGACGCCGAGAATTACGTTGCGGATGAACAGCAGGAAGAAACGCACCGAGCCGATGACCCAGCCGAGGAGCGCCACCACGACCCGGATCATCCCGGTCCAGAACAGCCAGACGGTCCGGCCGGCATCCCACCACGCCATGAGCAGCGCCGTGATGAAGCCGCCGCGTCCCGAGCGGAAGGGA
>JANOCW010000086.1:0-6522 GCA_031412375.1 Gemmatimonadaceae bacterium
GATCCCGGTGGGCTCGCGCTATCGCGGCGCCTTCCCGTGCGGCGGCCGGTACCAGTCGCCGAATCCCCGGGGCCAGCGGCAGCTCTCAAACCGTCCGTGACGGGCGCGAAACCGGAGCGGGATCGTCCGGCCGCCACCGCGGTTGGCGCGGCTACGCTCTCGCCGCTGTCATGGCACCTGCGTGAGCGCGCGCACCCCCAACCGTCGACGACTGGCCGCGCCAATCCCGCGCGGACGCCCGACACCGGCCGCACGGCGGGCGCGTCGTCAGCCGGTTGGACCGCACGCGCGCCGGACCCTGCCCGCGGGGACGAGGCGACGGATGCCGTCACGGTGGCGGCGGTACGGGCCCTCGAGAACGCTGCATTTCTTTCGCGTGCAGCGCGCACCCCGGGCCACGCCGGTGGGACGGTGGAATCCAGCGCGCCGGTCGTCCACCAGGCGGTTCCGGTCGCAGCACTTCCGGACAGCCGGCCGACTCCTGCGGCCGCCCCAACGGACACAGTTGCGGGGAGCGATACGCCAACAGGCGAAGCTCGGTCTGCCCGCGCGACTCCGCCGGGGGGCTATTGGTTCGCGGCGCCGATCGTTGCGGGTGCGTCGGATACGGAGGTCCGCCGGTCGTCCGCACCGCTCGACGCGGTGCCTGATGATCTCGCGGCGCCGAGCGGAACGGACTCGCCGGTTTCGTCCGCGCATCCCCCGGGCGAGGAAGCAGCCGCTGTTTCGGAGGCGGGCCCGGTCATGGATGCATCGCGCGAACCACCGCCGGAGTCGGAGTCGTCCCAGTCGGCGGGGTCGGTGTCGGAGGCGTCCCAGTCGGCGGCGTCGGAGACGCCGGCGGACGAATCGGCCGAGTCGGCCGAGCTGGAGTCGGTCGGAGCCGAGCTCTCGGAGCTGTTTCGTCGCAACGAAGCAACGGTCCCGCCAGCATCGGCCTCGGGTCCGCTACCATGGAGATGGCTGCTTGGCGCCCTGTTGTTGATGCTCGTCGCGATCGCAATCACCCGCCATATCAACTCACGCGTGACGGTGGAGGACGCGGGCACGAGCGCGCTCGTCGGCGGCGTGAGCACACCACCCCGCTTTCCAGCGGACGCGGCGCCATCGGAACGGGCCGACCCGGCGCAATCAGGCGATGCGAGGAGCCCGGCGACGGCGAGCCGGGTCGGCGAAGCGCGCAACTCCGCTCGGTCGAAAGGCGTGGCGGCGGAAGGAACTCGCGTGCGCCGACCGACGCGTCCGCGCACCCTCGTTGCACCGCGGGAGGAGAATTCCGACAACTCATCGCCGCAGCGTCCAGGAGCGGGCGCTGTGCCGGTTGCGCTGCGCGCGGACACGATGACCTCCTCACCGGCGACGCCGCGGACGGACTCCTCGCCCTCGGCGGAGGCTCCGTCCACTGGCGCGGGGCCGGCTGGTGCCGTTGCGCCGTCACTTCGGGAGATCGAGCTTCGGGCGATCCGCGACGAAATTGCCCGGCGGACAGCGCGCCTGGACTCGATGGGACGCGTGATCAACTCGCTCTACGTCGCTCCGCGCAGTCCGGGAGCGGTCGTCCCCCGTCCCGCCCTCCCGCCCTCGGCGGCACCGTCGCGCTGATAGCGGCACGTTCGCTCGCAGATGCAAGCAGCCCTCGGGGGCAAATGCCACCGAGGGCTGATCGCGGAGAATGCCCGGCCGGGCGCGCTTTTCACGGCATCTGTGTCGCGAGTTCACGGGGAACTCGCCTGGCGGTGCGCGTCTTTCCGCATCAAGCCTTCGTCCGACTACACCCTTCAAACGACCACTTCGCAGATAGCGACGAAGCGTCTCGTCGCTGATCGGATATCCGGTGCTCACCCAAAGCTCATCATCTCCGCTGCGGGAACGCGTCAGCTTCACCCCGATGTAGAGATACCGTCCCTCGCCGCGAATCAACTCGACCAGCGAAATTCGAACTGACCCCGTTCGCTCCTCCACGCCGAAGAACATCGGCCGGAAGACGGCGGCGGGCATGTACTCGAAGACGAACTCGGAATCCTCGGTGCGCAGGCCGCGAGAATCGCAGATGCTCGCGACGGTCTGCTCGTGCAGCCACACGCTACGCGACGACGTCGTCAGCCCGAGGTTCTGGACCACGTACTCGGGGATGGCGCCGATCACCTGTATCCCGCTCGCCCACCGGCTGGGGCGCAGGATCGCTTCGTAATCGAGTTGCCGCGGAGTATGCCGTACGCTCACGGGGTCGCTCTGGCCTGAGTTGCATGTTTGACGCGCGGGCAACAGGCGACGTAACAAGAGGTTGAACAGGTATGGCTGAGACCGGTTAGAGGGGGCGGGGGTTTGGCGACACGATGAACTGCGTTCAGGGGGACATGGGTTATGACAAAGAGCGTTAGAGGTACGTTTGCAGCGTCGTTAGATGTCAACAGCGTCAACGCCGTTGACCTCTGTCGCCGTCGCATACGTACCCCTAACGCCGTTCTGTCATAACCCATGTCGCCGTCAACGCCCTATCACCCCGCTCGTCGACAACTCGAGGGTTGGTGGCGAGCGACACCGCGCTCCGATAGACTCCCTGCCGATCGCGCCCGCGGAAGAAGGGCATGTATGAATCACGATCGACGGCCCGACAGCGGGCAACCCTCGACAACGAACTCGCGCTGACATGGCGAAGAAGCAGGAGAGCCGGCGGAAGGCGCCGGCGGCGGTGGCTGAACGCACGGATCCGCGCGCGTTGAAACCCGGGAAACGGAAAGCCCCGATCGAACGCACTCGCGCAGGCGATACGGCACCGCGCGTCGCTGCCGCTCGGCGGCGGGGCCCGCGCACGGCAGGCGGCAAAAAGATGGACCCGTCGATGCTTGCCGACGCGGAGCAGGACTCTCGCGAGGGACTTCGCGAGCGCACGGAAGAGGGGCACCTCAAGGCGGGACGCACGCCGCCGTCGCAGCAGAGCGAGACCCGGCGTAGCGGCGCGAAGCGCGTGATCGATGAAGCGATCCGTGACTTCGTGCAGCCGGTAACCGAGGACGAGAAGCTTCTGCAATCGGGAAGTCCCCGTGGATCCGGCACGGACTTCACCCGCAGCGACCCATGGCGCGTGATGCGAATCATGGGCGAGTTCATCGAGGGCTTCGACACCCTCGCGTCGGTCGACCGCGGCGTGGCGATCTTCGGATCCGCGCGCACCGGGCCGGACGATCCGCAGTATCGCGCGGCCCAGGAAACGGCGCAGCTGCTGTCGCAGGCCGGCTTCTCGATCATCACCGGTGCCGGGCCGGGGATCATGGAAGCCGCGAACAAGGGCGCACGCGGGGGGGAGGGCGAGTCGGTCGGGTGCAACATCGAGCTGCCCTTCGAGCAGGGCGCGAATCCCTACGTCGATCGCCTGGTGAACTTCCGCTACTTCTTCGTTCGAAAGACGATGTTCATCAAGTACTCGGTCGCCTTCATCATCTTCCCCGGCGGATTCGGCACGCTCGATGAGCTGTTCGAGGCATTGACGCTGATCCAAACCGGAAAGATCTACCAGTTCCCGGTGATTCTCTTCGGGCGCCACTACTGGGCGGGGCTGCTCCGGTGGCTGCAGACGCGAGTGCTCACCGAGAAGAAGATCTCCACCGGCGACATGGATCTCATGCTGCTGACCGACGATCCCGCGGAGGCAGCCGCCGCGGTGATTGCCGCATACGAGGCGCAGCGGGGAATGAAGCGGGAGCGCGACGTCTGATGGCGCCGAAAAAGAATGGCTCGGGCGGGCCTGCGAAGGATGGCAAGCGGGCCTCGGCCGCTGGCCCGAAGGCGAGCCAGAAACGTGCGGCCGAGCAGCGCGAGCAGCACGGTCATCAGACGGGAGCTGGTGCGAACAATCGCTTCCTGCGAGGGCAACGCATCGACCCACGCCGCATCGATGGAAGCGAGAGCGCGGCCGACCTGATCGAAGGCACCTTTCTCGCCTACAACGCCGCGCGACTTCGCGAAGCATGCCAGCTCTTCACGCAGAAGATGCTGGAGCCGGATGTCACCGTCGGCATGTCACTCACGGGTGCGCTCACGCCGGCCGGTCTCGGCATGGCGGCGCTGATTCCGCTGATCGAGGCGGGGTTCGTCGACTGGATCATCTCGACGGGCGCGAACCTCTACCACGATACGCACTTCGGGCTCGGCCTCGCTATGCATCGCGGGAATCCGCAGGAGTCGGACATCGTGCTGCGCGAAGAGGGAGTCGTGCGCATCTACGACATCTTCTTCGACTATGACGTGCTGCTGTCCACCGATGCGTTCTTTCGTCGCATCATCCAGGGCAAGGAGTTTCAGCGCCCGATGTCGAGCGGCGAGTTCCACAACCTTTGCGGGAAATACGTCGCCGAGCGCGAGAAGGCGCTCGGCATCGGACAGAAATCGCTGCTCTCGGCGGCCTACACCGCCGGGGTGCCGATCTACACGTCATCGCCGGGCGACTCGTCGATCGGAATGAACGTCGCCGCGCTCGCCCTGGCCGGGAACAAGTGCACGATCGACCCCAACGCCGATGTCAACGAAACGGCGTCGATCGTGCTCGCGGCGAAGCGTGGCATGCCATCGGCCCCTGCGAAGCGTGGAAAGCGTGCGGCCGCGCCGCCCACGGGCGGGCGAAGCGGCGTCCTGATCCTCGGCGGCGGCAGCCCCAAGAACTTCATGCTCCAGACGGAGCCGCAGATTCAGGAAGTGCTCGGGATCGACGAGAAGGGTCACGACTTCTTCCTCCAGATCACCGACGCTCGTCCGGACACCGGGGGACTGTCGGGCGCCACGCCGGCGGAGGCCGTGAGCTGGGGCAAGATCGACCCCGATCGGTTGCCGGATGCA
This sequence comes from Gemmatimonadaceae bacterium, assembly GCA_031412375.1. Classification (GTDB taxonomy): domain Bacteria; phylum Gemmatimonadota; class Gemmatimonadetes; order Gemmatimonadales; family Gemmatimonadaceae; genus JANPKQ01. The sequence goes on from JANOCW010000086.1 coordinate 4,834, forward strand.
GTGGTGTGTTATCTCGACTCGACCGTAGCGTTGCCCCTGCTCACCGCGTACTCGCTTGCGAGGCACGAGCCGCGTCCACTCAAGCGACTGTTCGACCGCCGCGAGGAGATGATGAGCACGCTGCGGCGGGAGTACGAGAGCGCAGGCGAGGAGCCGAAGGCAGCTGGCGATACCGCGACGATCCTTCCGCAGCATCGGTAGGAGCCGCGGCGCAGTCGTTCCCCTCGCGGTGCTGACAGGCTGATATCGATGACGGTCCGTTGCTACCTGCTTGCACGGACTGTTCGTACGAAGTTCAACCTCGAAAGCTCGCCAGCCGAGATGTATCCGACCGCGGCTTCGCGCCCAAGGACTTCATTGCGGATGGCGCGATCGGGTTGCCCCGCATCGACCAGCCGATCGATGCGGGCGATGGTCTCCTCGAGCCAGTCCGCCTTGGCGTGCAGCATCGCGACCGGACGATCGATGCGGCCGCGGTGCGAGTCGAACATGATCGCGGGACCAAGCTGTGCGATTGCACGAAGTGATTGCACGAGATCGCGGGGATTCTCGCCCGGACGGGCGACCCGCACCTTCACGCTCAGAAAAAGGTCGGCCGAGAAGAGAATCCCGCGCTCCGCATCCCATACCACGTGGTGATCGGACGAGTGGCCGGGAGCGGGAACGAGCTCGAGTCCCGAGGGAACGTAGGTGGTGACTGCCGAACGCAATGGCGGCATTGACGACCAGACGAACCGCCGGTAGACCCCGATCGGGGCGACGCTGCGGATGGCGGCGATCGTTTCGGCCCCGGCGTGAAGAGGGATTCCGCGGGCCGTGATGAGCTGCACGTTTCCGGCGTGGTCTTCGTGCTGGTGGGTGAGCATCACGCCGGCCGGCCTGTGTGCATCGAGCAGCGTACCGACCTGCCGGCGCACGGCATGAAATCCAGTGTCGATCAGCGTGTTGCGGGTGACGAAGACGTACACGCCATAGCCGACCAACCGACTGCGTGCGTTCGCGAGGTGGATCGCGATCACCTCTCCGAACCGCGTGGCGCGCATCACGTTCGGATCAAGGGCGGAGGAGCGCCCCGCGGCGACGCGAACATTCCGTGAAAATCGGGGAGCGGTAATTGCTTCTTTGGCATGGGAGACATACCCTTCATGAAAGCGCCCGGCTCACAAGGCCGGGCGCTCCACGTTTGCCGTCGCAACCCCTCGAGCCATGATCGAAGCACTGAAGGAGAAGCTGGCGTCGGAAGCCGCGCTGCTGCAGCACGAGCTGAACGTCACGCTGCCGAACGAGATCCGGAGAGCCGTCGAGATGGGCGATCTCCGTGAGAACAGCGAATACAAGGCTGCCCTCGAGCGACAACAGCTCGTGCAGGCCCGCCTCGGCCAGCTGCACGAGCGCCTCAGCAAGCTCTCCTCGATCGACATCACCCAGATTCCCTCCGACAAGGTGGGCCTCGGGTCGCGTGTCGTCGTGCAGGATCAGCAGACCAAGGCCATCGAGACCTTTCATCTCGTTTTCGGAGATTCCGTCGAGTTCGAGGAAGGCCACGTCAGCATGTCGTCGGTCATCGGACGGGCGCTGGTCGGGAAGGGAGTCGGGGAAGACGTGATCCTCAAGCTCCCCGCCATGACGCGAAAGCTCAAGATCACCGAGCTGTTCACGATCCATCAGGCGCCAGCCGGCCTCGGCTGA
>JANOCW010000087.1:0-13029 GCA_031412375.1 Gemmatimonadaceae bacterium
CGATTCCTCGGGAAGCGCGGCGTGGCGCATCCGGTGGTCGAGCACCGCAAGTCCCTCGTCGATGGAAGAGCGCGCCGCCGCCGCCCAGCGGCGAACGGTGTCGGCTCGCGCGCCTTGCGGGGCGAAATCGGGATGTGCCGCATCCGACGCGAGCGCGTCGTGAAGCTCGCGCGTCACGCGGCCGAGATCACGTGCCTCGTCGGCGAAGGCAGTCGCCGGCTCGATGCCGTCCGGGAGCGACAGGTCTCGCCGCGCGCTCTCGAGCGTGTACGCCCATGCATCACCGGACCCCTTCACGAAGTGCTGGAGGATGCCGGCCACGCTGGAGCCGTTTCTCCCCTCGAGGCGGATGGTCCCAAGCAGTGTCGGTGTACCACGGAAGTCCGTGCGTGTCGTAAGGAACCGACCGATCTCGACATCGGGATTCTCGCCAACCTCGAGCCGCCGGAACAGCTTGAGGATCGCGCGGTCGCCGAAGATGATCGACGTGTTGCTTTGCTCCGTCGAGCCCACCCTCGGGCGCTGGCCGGTGAGCCGCGACGCCGCATCGCCGAGCGGCTCGAACACCCAGCGCACTCCATCTCCCTCGAACACGGCACCGCGGCCGAGCGCCTCGCCGAGACTCTCGAGGAAGCGTGGATCGTCGACCGCGTCGACGATCACGCCGCCGCTGTCCACGCGGGCGAGCACGGCCCGAGGCGCGGTGCCTCCTCCCTCCGTGGCTGACTGCGGCATGTGCGAGAGCGGAAGCTGATACCGCTCGACGCGATCCGCGCCGAGCGTTACCTCGACCGTCGCGATGACCATGCGCCCGCCGTCCCACGGGAGCGGGATGACATCGTGGAAGCGAGCGCCACCCGGGCGGCCGCCCTTCGCGCCGAACCAGCGGCGAGCGAGGAGAAATTGCGTCACCGCATCTCCGTCGATCGCTTCGAGCATTTCGCGCGTGAGCACCGCGCCCGCACCGCCGCGCGCGGCGACGACGGGTCTCTCCATCGTCGTCATGCCGATTGCACCGAGTCGGGACGCGCGATGCGGAACCAGAAGACGCCGTGGGGGCCGAGCGTCAGCAGGTAGGGCAGCGCGCCGATGGCCGGAAAGGGTCGCTCGCCCCACAGCTCCACCGGGATGCAGCCGTTGAACTCGGTCAGGTCGAGCTCCACGGCCTGCGCGTACCGCGACAGGCTGTTGACGCAGAGGATGATCTCATCCTCGTACCGCCGCAGGAACACGAGCACAGCCCGATTCGCTGGGTGCAACACCTCGAAGGTGCCACGGCCGAAGGCACGATACTTCTTGCGCACGCCGATGAGCCGCCGCATCCACCGGAGCAGCGAGGTCTTCGTCCGCTCCTGGGCCTCGACGTTGATGCCGTGATAGCCATAGGGCGGATCGACGATCAACGGACTGTAGAGCGCAGCGCTGTCGGCCTCCGAGAAGCCGGCGTTCTTGTCGTCGCTCCACTGCATCGGCGTGCGGACGCCGTTGCGGTCGCCGAGGTAGACGTTGTCGCCCATCCCCAGCTCGTCGCCGTAGTAGACGATCGGCGTTCCGGGCATCGACATCAGCAGCATGTTCATCAGCTCGATCTGCCGGCGGCCGTTGTCCATCAGCGGCGCCAGCCGGCGCCGGATCCCGACGTTGATGCGCATTCGCGAATCGGTCGCGTACTCGCGGTACATGTAGTCGCGCTCTTCGTCGGTCACCATCTCGAGCGTGAGCTCATCATGGTTGCGCAGGAAGATCGCCCACTGGCAGCTCGGGGGAATCTCCGGCGTACGCGCCATGATCTCCACGATCGGCGTCCGATCCTCCTTCCGCAGGGCCATGAACATGCGCGGCATGAGCGGGAAGTGGAACGCCATGTGGCATTCATCCGCATCGCCGAAATACGGCCGCACATCGGGGGGCCATTGATTCGCCTCGGCGAGGAACACCCGGTCGGGAAACTCGGCGTCGAGCGCAGCGCGCAGTTGCTTGAGCACGACGTGCGTCTCGGGAAGGTTCTCGCAGGTCGTCCCGTCGCGCTCGATGAGGTAGGGAATCGCGTCGAGGCGCAGCCCATCGACTCCCAGCTTCAGCCAGAACCGCATGACACTCACCACCGACTCCAGCACGGCGGGGTTGTCGAAGTTCAGGTCGGGTTGATGGCTGAAGAAGCGGTGCCAGAAGAACTGCTCTGCCACCGGGTCCCACGTCCAGTTCGAGAGCTCGGTATCGGTGAAGATGATCCGCGCATCCTTGTACTTCTTGGGATCATCCGACCAGACATAGAAGTCGCGCTCGGGCGATCCCTTCGGCGCCTTGCGTGCGCGCTGGAACCACGGGTGCTGGTCGGACGTGTGGTTGATGACCAGCTCGGTGATGACGCGAATGCCGCGCTCGTGCGACTCGGCGAGAAAGAGCTTGAAGTCCTCGATCGTCCCGTACGCGGGATTGATCGCCTCGTACAGCGCGATGTCATAGCCGTCATCCCGGAGGGGTGACGGGTAGAACGGCAGCAGCCACACCGCATCCGCGCCCAGCATCATGATGTAGTCGAGCTTCTCGGTCAGGCCGAGGAAGTCGCCGTAGCCATCACCATTGCTGTCGCGGAAGGACTTGATGTGTGTCTGGTAGATGACCGCGTCCTTGTACCACAACGGGTCCTTCATCTCCGGGTCGCTGGCCGTGGGAAGCGCGGCCATGGCGCTGTCGGTCATCGAATGACCCGGAAGATGTGCGCGACCTGGTGCGCCGGATCGAGGCGTACGTAGTTGCGGGAACCCTGCCAGGTATACCGGGCGCCGGTGAGCAGGTCCTCCACGCCGTAGGCAGCGTGCGGCGGGATCCCCATGAGGTCGAGCGGAACGTGCACCATCGTGTGGTGCGGGCGGTGCGGATCGGTATTCACCGCGATCAGCAGGTCGTCGCGCGGACCACCATCGTGCGACGGATCGAGCTTGGAGTAGAAGAGGATCTGCGGGTTCTCGGACAGGTGGAAGCGAAGATTGTCGTAGAGCTGGAGCGATGGGTGATCGCGACGAATCCGGTTCAGCAGCTGGATTTCGGCATTGAGGTTCGGGCGTGCATCCCAGTCACGAACGCGAACCTGGTACTTCTCCGAGTCGAGATACTCCTCGCTTTTCGCCTTCACCGGCACGTTCTCGAACAGCTCGTACCCGCTGTAGATCCCGTAGATGGGCAGGAGCGTCGCCGCGAGCACGAGACGGATGCCGAATGCCGGCGGCCCGCCTTCCTGGAGATACTCATGCAGGATGTCGGGGGTATTCGCGAAGAGATTGCCGCGGTAGTACTCGGCCATCTCCGTCTGGGTCATCTCGGTGAGATAGTCGGTGAGCTCCGCCGAGCTGTTCTTCCAGGTGTAGTAGGTATACGACTGGGTGAATCCCAGCTTCGCGAGATTCTTCATCTTCTTGGGGCGGGTGAACGCCTCGGCGAGGAAGATGATGTCGGGGCGGTTGCGCTGGATGTCGCGGATCATCCACTCCCAGAACGCGAACGGCTTCGTGTGCGGATTGTCGACACGGAACGTTCGAACCCCGCAGTCGATCCAGAATTCGAGGATCTCCTTGCACGCATCCCAGAGCGCCGCACGGTCATCACACCAGAAGTTGATCGGGTAGATGTCCTGGTACTTCTTGGGCGGGTTCTCGGCGTACTTGATCGTGCCGTCGGGACGGATGAAGAACCACTCGGGATGCTCCTTCACCCACGGATGGTCGGGCGAGCACTGGAGCGCATAGTCGAGCGCGATCTCGAGACCAAGCCCCTCCGCGGTCTCCACGAAATGCTCGAAGTCGTCGATCGTGCCAAGGCGTGGATCGACCGCAGTATGTCCGCCCTCCTCGCTCCCGATCGCCCACGGGCTCCCGGGATCATCGGGACCCGCTTCGAGCGTGTTGTTCGGGCCCTTCCTGAACGTTCGGCCGATCGGATGAATGGGCGGCAGGTACACGACGTCGAATCCCAGCTCGGCGATCCGCGGCAGCGACTCCTCCGCGTCCCGGAACGTGCCGTGGCCCGCCGGATCAGTCGTCTGGGAGCGCGGGAACATCTCGTACCATGCGGCGAAGCCGGCGCACTCGCGGTCGACCGTGATCGAGAGGATGCGGCCGTACGATGCGAGGTCGCGCGGAACGAAATGCGCTTCCATCAGGTCGAGCAGCTCGGGAGCGAGGGCGGACTGCGCGCGAACCGTCTCGTCGACGGCGGCATCCTCGAGCATCGTCGCTCGTCCCTCGAGCGACGTGCGGCCTTCGCCGAATTTCGAGCGACGGGCCGCATCGCGAATCAGCGCCGCCCCCTCGAGCAGCTCCGAGCCGATCGCCTGTTGCGCAGCCACTTTCTTTCCGAGGTCGCTGCGCCAGCTTCCGAACAGGTCGGTCCAGGCCTCGACGGTGAATTCCCACCGGCCGATCCGGTCGAGCGGGAGCGTCGCGTACCAGCGGTCATCGTCGACGACATACGTCAGCGCCGTGAAGCGCCACCCGTTGTCGTTGGGCACCCGATAGCGGACGTGACCCGCGAGGAGCTCGTGACCGTCCTTGTAGATATCGGCGCTGATCTCGCAGAGGTCACCGACGATTCGCTTGACCGGGTACCGCCCTGCGTCCAGCTCGGGAGTCACGCACTCGATCACCAGACGGTCGAACGCATCCGATCCGGTGGTCCGTTCGGTCTTCCCGCGTTTCACTTTGGCCATGCCCCGTGGTAGCCTTCTGCCCGTAGAGATTGAGAGGCGGCCATGGGGGCAAGAGATGGGCCGTGCGTCACAGTTTTACGATCTGCTGCCGAGTGGTTTCTCCCGAGTTGGGGGCGTCGTGATGCTTGCGTTCGCGGGCGTACGAATGCGCGCGATCAGGGCCCGAAACCGATGACTCTCAGCTAGCGGTCAGAGCCCGCCCCCGCAGGCAACCCGCCGGCCAGACACCATTGCCACCTTCGCGGGCGAGGCCTGCGTCCCGGCGGTGCCCTTGACCTCATCGCCGATGATCCGGAGGCGGAACACCACCAGCTCGGTGGGCGTTACCAGCCGGGCGACGACGGAATCTCCAGCGATGCCCTGCCACTGCAACGCCGCCGATGGCTCTGCGGCCGATCCGCCAAACGCGTCCGCTGCCGGGGCCGCCGAAACCGACGGCGGGGACGCCGCGCGCCGCATTCCGACCGCTGCGCCCTGAGCGTTGGCGCTGCTCAACGACCGCGTCGGGGCCACCTCCACCGCGGCAGACGGTGACTCCGCGAGGCGGATGCGCATCCGGCGGGGCAGCAGTGGTGTGACGCTGTTATCCGTCAACGGGCTCACATCGAGCACCAGACATGCCCCTCCCGCGGCCGTCCCGCTCGTCGCGAAGTCGGCCATGGTGACCCGAGCCTCGAGCGCTTCCGGAGCCGCCCTCGTCGCGACGATCTCGGAACGCCGGAGGCCCTCGTCCGCGCGACGTGCCTGCGACGTGCTGTCCCGGGCTCCCGCTGCGACCTCGGTTCCGCCTGCGACCCCGACCAGGCCCCCGCCGGCGCCGCCCACGACTGTCTTCGCTGGGGGCAGAGCCGCTGGGGCGATCGCCTGCCGAAGGGGACTCGGCGCGGGCGCTGGAGCTCCCGGTGCCTCGGCGATCTTCTCGATCCGTCGCGGAGCGGAGGCGTCGGCGGGATCCGCTGTTCCCTCCTCGACCACCGGGGTCTGGGGCGCAGACACCGGGATCTTCGCCGCTTCGGTTTCGAAGGTGACCGTCGCCCGATCCTGCACCGAATTCCGGTCACGCGTCGCCAGGGCGCCAATGCCGAAGGCAACAACCAGCCCAGCCGCGATCCGGGTCAGCGGACGCGCGAACCACGGCGACTGACGACGTACCGGCTGCCTGGCCGCCGGGATCACGCCGCCGGGAACCCCGTCGAGCGCGAGCAGAATCCGGGACGCGCCGGCGACCAACCCGCGAGCCGTCGCGACCTCGGCCGCGCACGGCGCGCAGGCCGCAGCATGTGCCTCGATCCGCGCTGCCGCTTCGGAGTCCACCGCCCCGTCCAGCCAGGCGTGGATCTCCCCTTCCTCAAGATGCCGCATGTCGTCCACTCTCGCCGTCCTGGAGCGATTCATATGCCTCGACCAGCCGACGTCGCGCGCGGGACAGTGTCGTCCCAACCGACCCCGGCGACAGATCGAGCGCCTCAGCGATCTCATTGTAGTCCAGCCCTTCCTCGCGCATCAGCAGCGCGAGCCGGTCCCGCTCCGCCAGCGACTCGACCGCGCGCCGGGCCATCGCCGCCTCGTGCGCCCGTTCCATCGAGGTCGGCTCGGGCTCGACCACCGACTCGCGTTCCTGTTCCCACAGCAGCTGCAGGTGGCGGCGGCGGCGCGCGTCCTTTCGCGCTTCATCTCGCACCAGGTTGGTCGCGACCGCGAACAACCAGGCCCGTTCGTTGACGATGAACTCCTGGCGCATCGCTCGCACGAACGTCTCCTGCGCAACCTCTTCCGCCCAATCACGATCCCCCAGTCGCCTCGTGAGATAGCGGACCAGGCACGCGTGGTAGGTGCGAAAGAGACGGTCGATATCGGGCTTTTCAGACACCAGGTTACCAGGTCACCGGAACACCAGCCTGCGTCGAGGACCGTCACTGCATTCATCCAGCCATCTGACAGTAGGACGTCGGAGCACGATCGACTTGCACACCTGCTGGACGGACTTCCTCCCCGAGCCTATTGTTTCCCCGCGTCCGGCTGAGCGAAGGAGGGCCGAGCGCCGGAACCGACTGTGAGTGGCCATGGCGCGTCAGGTGCCCGAGGTGAGCGGCGGTGGGTGATCTCCAGTACACGTCGCGCGAGCGACTGGCAGCATCGATCGAAGAGTCGCTGCGCAAGTTCATCCCGCAGCCGACGCGTGGAGACAACCTCGCCGAGTCGATCGACACTGCCCTCCAGGACGAGGCCTGTCGGGATGAGCGCACGGTTGCCTACCTGCGGCTCGCCGCGACGCTGGCGTTCGTCGTCCTTTTCCCGATTGTCGGCCGGCCGGACGGAGCGCCGGACGAGACGTGGCTGCGTCTCGATTCGCTCATCGTCGGAATCTGGGCGGCCGCGGCGATCGGTGTCACGGTCGCGCTGCGCAGTGGGTGGTACAGGCCGTGGGTCCGTCGCGCCTTCCCGTCAGCTGACGCCGTGATGATCGTCGTCACCTATGCCGTGCTCACTCCCTGGGTGAACCCGACAACGGGGTGGCATGCCGGCTCTGTCGCGGTGTCCGGACTGGCGGCCCTGCTCGCGCTGTCCGGCGGTCTCCGTCTCACCCGCTCGGCGGTCTACTATTCGACCGCCGTCGCCGTCGCCGCCGTCGTGCTCGTCGCCCTCTTCGTGAAGCTCGCTCCTGCCATCACGGCTGTCGTGCTCGTGCCGGTGCTGATGGCGGGATGGCTGGGCCTGGCGATCACCGGCCTTGCTCGCCGCCTCATCGTCACGGAGGTAGGCCACTCCGCGATGCGCCGGCTCTACGGCGAGGCGAAGGAGGTCATCGATGCCCGCGAAGAAGTGCTGCGGATCGTCGCGCACGACCTTCGGAATCCGCTCAGCACGGTCGCGATGACGACGCAGCTCCTGCTTCACGTGTCATCGACCGACCAGCAGCGCGCCGAACGGCTGACGATCATTCAACGTGCCGGCGAACGAATGAATCGGCTGATCAACGACCTCCTGAGCGTGTCGATCATCGAGGCCGGGCGGCTCACCGTGGACCCTCAACCGACGTCGGTGCACGCGATCCTCGCGGATGCGATCGAGATGCTGCGCCCGATAGCCGCGGACAAATCGGTGCTGCTCGAGGCGTCGGCGCTCGACGATCTTCCCGATGTGCTCGCGGACCCGGGGCGCATCCTTCAGGTGCTCTCGAATCTCATCGGCAACGCGATCAAGTTTACGCCGAAGGGCGGCACGATCACGATCTCGGTGTACACGCTGGGCCAGGGCGTCCGCTTCGAGGTCGCCGACACCGGCCCCGGCATCCCCCCCGAGCAGCTGGCCAACATCTTCGGTCGATTCTGGCAGGCGAGCCGCGCCGACTCACGCGGCATTGGCCTCGGACTCTCGATCGCCAAGGGCATCGTCGAGGCGCACGGTGAGCAGCTGCGCGTCTCGAGTACCGTCGGCATCGGGAGCACATTCAGCTTCCAGCTCAAGCCGGCGACCGACTTGATGCGGACCACTACTCCTCAGCTGCGCGCCGCTCCCAGGTCTTCATCATCCCGATGAACCCGCGCGCGACATCGCCGTCGAACTCCGTGCCCGCGCGCTCCTCGAGATAGCCGAGCACGCGCTCGGATTCCCACGCGTCACGATACGGACGCCGGGTGCGCAGCGCATCGTAAACGTCGCAGACGTGAACGAGCTTGCTCCCGTGGTGACAGTCGCGACGATAGTGCATGCGTGGATAGCCGCCGCCGTCGATCATGATGTGGTGCTCGTAGGCAACGGCGGCAGCGAGGTCGAGCTTCTGCTCGCTCTCGAGGATGATGCGCGCCCCATCGGCGGGGTGGCGCTGCATGATCGCGCGCTCCTCGTCACTCAGCTTCCCGGGCTTCACCAGGATGTCTTTCGGGATGCGCACCTTGCCGAGGTCGTGCAGCAGCCCGGCGACGCCCATCGCTCGCACCTCGCGGCCCGACGAGCCGAGAAACTCCGACAGCGCCATCGACAGCACCGACACATTGAGGGAGTGCGTCGTGGTGTACTCGTCGAACTCGCGGAGCTGCAGCAGGGGCATCACCAGCTGGTTGTCACCGTGCATGGCGATCGACAGCGACCGCACGATCGCTTCCGCCTCCATCAGCGGGAGCTGGCCACGCCCGCTGACCTCCTGGTGCATCCAGCGGACGGTGTCGGCCTCCTCGGCCAGCGAGTAGTTCGCCGGGAGGACGGCGACGGGCTGTGACTCCGGCTTCGGGAGGGGACGCTCGCCACGCACGCCGATCGCCCCGAAGCGAATGCCCCCGCTCTTCCCGCCGGCCGGTCGCATCTGCGTCGTGTCCAACGCAGACAGCGTGAGCCGGGCGAGAATCTCATCGAGAAATTCCTCGTACTCCTCGCGCGACACGGCTTTCGGGAACTCGAGCCGCTGCACCCCCGCGTTGGCGAGTCGGGCCGACCAGTCCCATTCCTTCATCTCGCGAACCGCCACGCGGCCGTAGATCACCTCGTGCCCGAGGAAGGAGAACTGCAGGTTGGGATCGTCGCGCTGGAGCGAGATCAACTGCTCGTACGCAGCGTCGACCACCCGGCCGCGCGCCGGGTGCCCGTCGGGATACAGGGTCATCGTCGACAGCGCCTGGGCGAACGCGTGGAGGACCTTGACGGGATCGCTCATCGCTTCTTCCCACCGGCCGCAACGATGGCTCGCATTTCCGTGTCGGTATGGCGCTCGGCGAGCGCGATGACACTCTTTGCGCGCGAGTCCTCGCTCCAGTGCTGCGCGAGGCCGCCGAGCGCGGCGAGAACCTCCGGGCTCTTCGGCGCCAGTCGCCGCCCCCAGATGCGACGCTTGCGGACGGTGAGCGCGAGCAGGTAATCGAGCGCGGTCCGGCTCTTCGAGGCGGCGAGGACGCGGATCGCCAGCACCCGCGGCTCGGGAGCGAGATCCCTGTCGCTGAGGCGGCGCAGGATCCCCGGCACGACCGACGCCGGACAGCTGTCGAGGGCCGCCGTGAGCCCGAGGCGAAGCATCTTCTCATCGGAATCGGCGATGGCGGTGCGAAGGGCGCGCTCGCGATGCGAGTCACGCATGAGCATGAGCCGGAGGGCTTCCATCCGAACACGCTCATCCGGGTGCATCGTGAAATCAGCCGGGACGAATTCTTCCGGCAGCACGGGGAGGCGCGCGAGGATCGCGAGCAGCCGGCGCTGCGTGGCCCACGATGCGAGCGGGATGCGCGCCGCGATCGCCTCGCCACCGTCGGCGCCGACCGCGATGAGAAGGTCGCTCAGCCCGCGGGCAGCACGTTCGTCGGCTTCGGGGAGCGTATCGAGCGCATCGAGCAGCGGCTCGGCGGCGGCGAGCCCGAGCGACTTCGCCATCCGCGCCGCCAGGCCCGTCTCGGCGTGCTGACCGTCGAGGGCGTGACGAAGATTGTCCTGGGTCGCCGTGCGCGAACGAATCGCTGATGCGCTGCGCTCGTCGGGCGCACTATCGACGAGGTCGAGCAGCTCCGCCGTGCGCCCTTCGCTGACGAGTTGATCGACCGCCTGCCAGACCATGTCCCCGACCGCGCCCGTCTCGAGGCTCATCTGCACCACGCGCTCGGCTTCGAGCGCGGCACCCTCGTCGCTCCCCTCCGCGCTCGGGGCTGTGCGTGACATGTTCTCGAGCGCCGCTGTGTATTGGTCGGGGTTGGGATCGGCCAGCCCCCAATTGCCAATCAGCCGCTGCACATTGTCGCGCAGCGCCGACTCGGCCTCGACGCCCATCCCACCCGTGTTCTGCTCGGCGTGCACGGCGAGCTTGTTGAACATCCGGAGGAGCGAGTGCGAGATCGTCTGGTTCGAGCTCTCGGCCGCGGCGCGAACGAGATCGATCACCGCGTTGGGCTTCATGCCGCGCGCGGCGTCCGAGACGAACCGCTTGCGCTGGGTGAGGTCGCCGCCCATGGCGAGCAGGCGCCTGAGTGTGCGAGGGTCGAGTGACGCGACCATGCGCGAGACGCGAGCCTGCAGCGCCGGGGCTTCGCCAGCGCCGTCCTCCGACGAGTTGAGCTCCTGGGCGATCTGCAGCAGATAGCCGACGATGACCTGGTCGTAGCCCTCATCGCTCTGGTGCTCATCGATCGCCTTCGCGACCGATTCGGGATCGCTCGCGACGTTCTCGGGGTCGGCGCTCGCTCCGGCGGCGGCGGCATTGGTCTCGGCCATCAGGGCGGCGCGCGCGAGGCCGATCCAGAGCTGCGCGGCACGCGTGCCGTCACCGGGTCCGCCGGACTGACCCTCATCTTCACCCTGCAGAAGCTGGAGCTGCTCGTAGGTCAGCGGGAAAAGGCGAATGTGTGGCCATTTCGTCAGGCCGTCCGGGGGCCCGAGCCCGGCCGGTGCGCCATGCTGCGCCGCGTCCGCCGAGGCGGCGACGGTCGCGAGCACGTCGGCGACTTCCTCCCCCGTCACACCGGTGCTGAAGCGCAGCGCCCCGAGGTGGTGGCGATGGAAGCGCTGGGCGAGCTCGCGCAGCAGGGGGTGATTCGGGTCGGTTGCGACGCCCTCGATGATGAGTTGGCGCCGGGCCACGCCGATCGACAGGGTGGGCCGCTCGCGAAGCAGGCCGGCGAGCTTCCGCTCGACTCCGTGCACCGCCGCCTCGAGGAGGGGGTGGCGTGCCGGATAGATCGCCGTCTTGTGCATGGCGATCGAAAGCTCCACGAGGAAGTTGGCAAGCTCGCGGGGGAGCGTGCCGCCATCCTTCGGGACAGCGGCCTGCGACTGGCTCATCGCACAGTCAGTGTGACGCGGTCATTGCGGAACGGAGTAGGTCCAGCGGTCATGGGCGGTGGTGTGGCGTGTCGCCGAATGCAAGCGCACCGGCGTGCGTGATCGCACCCCGGGGATCGTGGCATGTGGCCTGCCTTTGAAGGACGCTCAGACGGGCCACCGCGTAAGCGGAGACCCGGAGCCCGCCACCCCGGCGTGGCGGAACCAGCCCCGGAATGGAGGACGGATCAGTGGCGAATCAGAGCGGGCAGGGCGGTGCGCCGCGCGAGGAGTTCAACGAAGGGTCGGCCAAGGGACCGAGCTCCCGGACCGACGACACGGGCCTCGAAGGGTCGATCCTCGAGGGGGACGAAGGGCGCACATCCGCCGGCAGCCAGTCCACCGGCGCGGGCGCCGAGGCCGCCGAGGGGATGCACGCGACCAAGGGGCGCGATCAACACGACAAGAGTGCGCTGACGGGCAAGGCTACCGGTCGCGCCGGTTCGGGCGACGAGGAGCGGAAGGCCTCCGAGCCGCTGGATCGCACGAAGGAGCACAAGGGGAGCTACGGCGGCGAGGGCGGATCGCCCCGGACGAGCTCGGACCAGCGCGAGAGCCACGGCGAGAAGGGGACCAGGTAGCGCTCTGGCGGTTGCGGAAGCGCACGCCGGCTCTATTATCCCGTGGCGTGCGGCGGGCACATCGCGGTGAACTCAACGACGAGGTCGAGGACATGGAAGCTGGCAGCTCGGACATCAAGCAGCTCGAGGAACGCGTAAAGTCGCTGCAGCGAGCGGTCTACTACCTCGTTTGGAAGCGGAGCGGATTCGGTGAGCATTGCATCCACTGCAACCATTCGTATCCGGGCCACGAGAACAAGTGCAAGGCGGCGGAAGTCGAGCAACTGATCCGCTGAGCACATCCGCTCCACCGGTGGCAGGCTGACATTCGTGGGAGCTACGCAGGCGCAGCGACGGAGCGACATGCTCACGTCACTGCGCCTGCGTCGTTGCGGGACGTCCCGTCGTCACCGCGAATGCCCGGCGCCCACTTCCCCACCGCCTCCCGCCCCGCCAATGTGTGTGCGGGCCGCGCAGCCGCGGCCGCCTCGTCGAGCCGTCCCGACCTCCTCCCTCCGACTCATGCGCATCCTTCCACTTGTCGCCACAGCACTGCTGTTCACCGCGCTACCCGCGAGCGGGCAGCGCGGGGGCGGTCGCGGCGGACGTGGCGGCGATCAGCCGCCGTCCGTACCACTCCCCGCCAGCCCGCGTGCCGACGCGCTCAAGAAGGAAGCGATCGCCGACGTGGACCGGATGGCGAAGTTCACCCAGGAGATGGTCGACCAGATCTTCAGCTACGGCGAGCTCGGATTCCAGGAAGTCGAGACCTCCCGGTACATCACGAAGATCCTTCGCGACAACGGGTTCACAGTCCAGGAGGGGGTGGCCGGCATCCCGACGGCGTGGGTGGCGCGCTGGGGCTCGGGCAGCCCGGTCATCGCCATCGGCTCCGACATCGACGGGATACCGCAGGCGTCGCAGAAGCCGGGCGTCGCCTATCAGGATCCGATCGTCGCCGGCGCACCA